>JBBRDH010000040.1:0-36630 GCA_038204125.1 Mycobacteriales bacterium | reverse complement strand
GGTTGGTTTCAAGGGCTCACGCAAGTCCACGCCCTTCGCCGCTCAGATGACCGCTGAGGCTGCCGCCCGGCGCGCGCAGGAGCACGGCATGCGCAAGGTCGATGTGTTCGTCAAGGGCCCGGGTTCGGGCCGCGAGACCGCGATCCGCTCGCTCCAGGCCGCCGGCCTGGAGGTCGGGGCGATCGCTGACATCACCCCTCAGGCCCACAACGGCACCCGCCCGCCCAAGCGGCGCCGGGTCTGACACCGGGAGGAGAGAAGAAATGGCCAGATACACAGGACCCGTCACCAAGATCTCCCGGCGCCTCAAGACCGACCTCGTCGGTGGGGACGCCGCTTTCGAGCGCCGCCCCTTCCCGCCCGGCCAGCACGGCCGCGCGCGGACCAAGGAGAAGGAATACCTGACGCAGCTGCAGGAGAAGCAGAAGGCCCGCTTCACCTACGGCGTCATGGAGAAGCAGTTCTCCCGCTACTACAAGGAAGCCTCGTCCCGCCCGGGCAAGACCGGTGAGACTTTGCTGCAGATCCTCGAGTCGCGGCTGGACAACGTGGTGTACCGCGCCGGGCTGGCCCGGACCCGTCGTGCCTCGCGCCAGCTGGTGACCCACGGGCACTTCCTGGTCAACGGCAAGCGCGTCGACGTCCCGTCCTACCGGGTCGAGCAGTACGACATCATCACCGTTCGCAAGCAGTCGGTCGAGACATTCCCGTTCGAACTGGCCCGCCAGACATTCGGTGACCGCCCCACCCCGGCCTGGATGCAGGTCGTCGCGAACTCGCTGCAGATCATGATCCACGCTCTGCCGGTCAGGGCGCAGATCGATTCGCAGATCACCGAGCAGCTGATCGTCGAGTACTACTCGAAGTAAGCCTCCGCTGCTACACCGCGCCACCTGCTCGGCTCCATCACCCGCTCGGCCGCACCACCCGCTCGGCCGCACCACCCGCTTCCGGCGAGGATCAACTTGCCAAACAGGGACGAAAGTTGCGCCTTTGGACGCGTGGGACTGAAGTCAACATCTTCGTCCATGCCGACACCGGAACTCCCCTGTGGGGTGGGTCGGCCTGCGCGGGCTCGGCCGAGCGGCGCAAGTCCCAGGAGTGGCGTCATATAGCGGTCGCCACCAGAACAAGGAGGTAGCACCATGCTGATTTCTCAGCGCCCCGCCCTCACCGAAGAGGTCGTTTCGAACAACCGTTCCCGGTTCGTCATCGAACCGCTGGAGCCCGGCTTCGGTTACACGCTCGGAAACTCGCTCCGCCGCACCCTGCTCTCGTCCATCCCCGGCGCCTCGGTCACGAGCATCAGGGTTGACGGGGTGCTGCACGAGTTCACGACCGTGCCCGGCGTCAAGGAGGACATCACCGAGCTGATCCTCAATCTCAAGGAACTTGTCGTCTCCTCCGAGGACGACGAGCCGGTCACCATGTACCTGCGCAAGCAGGGCCCCGGCGACGTCACTGCCGCCGACATCGCGCCGCCGGCGGGTGTCGAGGTGCACAACCCCGAGCTGCACCTGGCCACCCTGACCAAGCGCGGCAAGCTCGAGATCGAGCTCGTCGTCGAGCGGGGACGCGGTTACGTCCCGGCCTCGCCGAACAAGGTCGTCGGCGCCGAGATCGGCCGCATCCCGGTCGACTCCATCTATTCGCCGGTCCTCAAGGTCACCTACCGCGTCGAGGCCACCCGCGTCGAGCAGCGCACCGACTTCGACCGCCTGGTACTGGATGTCGAGACGAAGCCGTCGATCACCCCGCGCGACGCGCTCGCGTCCGCGGGCACCACGCTGGTCGAGTTGTTCGGCCTGGCCCGCGAGCTGAATGTCGACGCCGAGGGCATCGAGATCGGCCCGTCGCCGGCCGAGGCCGACCATATCGCGGCGTTCGCGCTGCCGATCGAGGAGATGGACCTGACGGTCCGGTCCTACAACTGTCTCAAGCGGGAGGGCATCCACACGGTGGGCGAGCTGGTTTCGCGCACCGAGGCCGACCTGCTCGACATCCGCAACTTCGGCCAGAAGTCCATCGACGAGGTCAAGATCAAGCTCGGCGGCCTCGGGTTGTCCCTCAAGGACTCGCCGGCGGGATTCGACCCGGTCGCCGCGGCCCAGGCCTACGGCGACACGGACTGGATCGACAACGATCCGGAGCTCGCCACGACCGGCGACAGCGACGATTCGTTCCGCTCCGCCGAGACGGCCGACGACACCGACTACGCCGAGACCGAGCAGGTCTGACCGAGGTCCGCCTCAGCTTTGCTGCAGGGTCCACCCGTCTGGTGGGTGGGCGGCACCGCACGAATGGGCCCCCGGGGGATGCGCGCAGGGCAACCGGGGCTTCGTTCGCGAGGCGTGCTGAACACGAAGGAAACCGTCGGGGCCCGGGAGTTCGCTCCAGGGCTGCCGCCTCACCCGCGAACATCCATGCTCGCGGACCACGACCGGTAAGGACAACACGATGCCCACTCCCACCAAGGGACCTCGTCTCGGCGGATCGCCGCAGCACGAGCGCCTGATCCTGCGCAATCTGGCGCAGTCACTCTTCGAGCACGGGAAAATCAGCACCACCGAGGCGAAGGCGAAGAAGCTCCGCCCGTTCGCCGAAAAGCTGATCACCCACGCCAAGCGCGGCGATCTGCACGCCCGCCGGGAGGCCCTCAAGGTCATCCGGGACAAGGCCGTCGTCCACAAGCTCTTCGCCGAGATCGGGCCGTCGTTCGCGACCCGCGAGGGTGGGTACACCAGGATCGTCAAGACAGCCCCCCGCAAGGGCGACAACGCGCCGATGGCCATCATCGAGCTCATCCTCGAGGAAACGGTCTCCGCATCGGCGGGTCGGACCGCCCGCCGGGCCGCTCGGACCGCTGGGTCGGCCCCGGCCACCCGCACCGGTTCCTCGCCGGCTCCCGCAGTTGAAGTTGCCGCGGATCACATTTCAGCCGAAGACATCCCGGCCAACGAGGTCTTCACAGATGACCAGGCCACGCAGGCCGAGCAGGCCGTGGACGAAGCACCTGCTGAGGGCGCAGTCGACGGTGTTTCGAGCAGCGATGCGCCGGACGAGACCCACCCCCACGGTCCCGGTTCGCATGCTCCGCTGCCCGGCGACGCGCAGCCGGAGGGTTTCCCGGTCAAAGGCAACGCCGATTCGAACCTCTACCACCTGCCGGACACCCGGTTCTACGACTCCACTGTCGCCGAAGTGTGGTTCGCCAGCGCCGCCGATGCCGAAGCGGCCGGCTTCAGCCTGCCTAAATCCCAGCAGTAGGACGCCGCCGGACAGTCGGCTTCCCCCCCCCATCCAGATGGGCCCGCATTCCTCACGGAGTGCAGGCCCATTTGCGTTCCGTTGGTGATCTCGCGGTGGATATCAACGACAGAGAGTTGCGACGGTTGGCCTGAAGGGTTGGGATCGCACGATCAGCGCACAGCCTCAGTGCCGCTGAATGGATGAATCCCTAATTGCCGAGCCTTGTCGTTCTCCAAGAGTCCGGACGTGACTAAGGTCACCAAGACTTCTGAGACGGCACAGCAGCGTCGGCCCGACCGGTAGTTCACCTGAATTGTCCTTATTACCGGTAGAGGGGTTCACAGATGCGCCCGTTGTCTATCCATGCCCATGAATCTGTCAAATTTCGGCGTCGTTCGCTGGCCCGGTTGATTGCGGTTCTGTCGGTCGGACTCCTGTTGGCCGGCGTGGTGACCACCGCGCCCGCTGCTGCGTCCACGGGCAAGTGGGCGGGGCGCGAGACCACCAGTCACCTACGGCCGGCGAGTGCGGCGGCGCCGCGGACGGTCACCGCGGCCGGCAGCCTGCAGAGCGAGCTGGGCTGCACTGCAGACTGGCAACCCGACTGCGGACACACGGATCTCACTGCCGGGGCGGGCGGAACCTACTCCCGGAGCTTCGCCCTCCCGGCCGGGAGCTACGAATTCAAGATCGCGCTCGATCATGCATGGACCGAGAACTATGGCGCCGGCGGGGTGGCCGGCGGCGCCAACATTGCGCTGGTCCTCACAGCGCCGGCGGCCGTCACCATCGCTTTCGACGGCGCCACCCATCTCGTCACCATGACCCCCGCCAAGGCTGAGCCCGGCCTGAACCCCGCCGATCGAAAACTGGCTGGGAGCAGCCTGCGGACAAACCTGACCAGGGAACGCTTCTACTTCGTGATGGCCGATCGGTTCGCCAACGCCGACAAGAGCAACGACACCGGGCACTACGCGGTGCCGGCCGGCACGCCCGCCGCCGACGCGCGATTGACCACCGGGTACGACCCGACGAACAAGGGCTTCTACCACGGCGGCGACATCAAGGGCATCACTTCCAAGCTCGACTACATCAGAGGTCTGGGCACTTCGTCGATCTGGCTCACGCCGGTCTTCAAGAACCAGCCCGTGCAGGGCTCGGGCGCCGATGTCAGCGCCGGCTACCACGGTTACTGGATCACCGACTTCACCCAGATCGACCCGCACCTCGGCACCAACGCCGACTTGAAGAAGCTGATAGCCGCGGCCCATGCGAAGGGGATGAAGGTCTTCTTCGACATCATCACCAACCACACGGCCGACGTGATCGACAACGTGCAGAAGAAGTACACGTACGTGACAAAAGCCGCTGCGCCGTACAAGGATGCGGCCGGAAAGGTGTTCGACGACCGGGACTACGCTGCCGGCAACACCTTTCCGACACTGAACTCCGCGTCGTTCCCTTACACCCCCGTCTTCCGGACGCCGGCAGATGCGACCAGGAAGTCGCCGGCCTGGCTCAATGATCCGCTCAAGTACCACAACCGGGGAAACGCCGCGTTCGACGGTACCGAGGGTGACGTCTACGGGGATTTCGTCGGATTGGACGATCTGTTCACCGAGCAACCCGCGGTTCGCAACGGCATGATCGACATCTACTCGTTCTGGGCCAAGTTCGGCGTCGACGGCTTCCGCATCGACACGGTCAAGCATGTGAACACCGAGTTCTGGCAGAAGTTCGCCCCGGCCACCAGGGCCGCCGCGGCATCGGCGGGCAAGCCCCGATTCTTCGAGTTCGGCGAGGTGTTCGACGCCGATCCGGCCAAGATGTCGTATTTCAGCACCACCGCCGGGTTGCAGGCCACCCTCGACTTCGGCTTCCAGGCGCGCGGTGTCGGATTCGGCACGGGCCGGGCGACCGCCGAACTCGCCGACCTCTACGCGGCGGACGACTACTACACCGACGCCGATTCCAATGCCTATTCACTGCCGACATTTCTTGGTAACCACGACATGGGCCGGGTCGGCTATTTCCTGTCCAAGGCCGGCGCCAGCGGGACCGAGCTGCTCCAGCGGGATCTGCTGACCCAGAACCTGATGTTCCTGACCCGCGGCCAACCGGTGACCTACTACGGCGACGAGCAGGGCTTCATCGGTGACGGCGGCGACAGGGACGCCCGGCAGGACATGTTCGCCAGTAAGGTCGCCACCTACAACGACGACACGCTCATCGGCTCCAACCGCACCACCGCCACCTCCAACTACAACACCTCTGCCCCGGTCTACCGGGCGATCGCGGCGTTGTCCAAGTTGCGCAAGGACAATCCGGCCCTGGCCGACGGTGCCCAGATCACCCGCTACGCCTCGAATTCGGCCGGGGTCTTCGCCTTCAGCCGGATCGACGCAGGCGCCCAGGTCGAATATGTCGTAGCGACGAACAATTCGACCGAAGCCAAGACCGCCACTTTCGACACATTCAATGCCAGCACAAAATTCCAGGGCATCTGGGGCGGCGCCAAGCAGGTTCGCACCGACCGCGAGGGTCGGATCACGGTTACTGTTCCCCCTCTTTCGGCGCTGGTCTGGAAGGCGGCCCACCCGCTGGCGATGGCGAAATCCGCCCCGGCCGCGGTATTCCTATCCCCGACAGTCGGCGGGACTGTCGGCGGCCGGGCGCACATCGCGGTCGCCGTACCGCAGGGCGGCTTCAACCAGGTGACCTTCGCCTGGCGTCCGGCCGGCACCTCCGCATGGCAGCGGCTCGGCACCGACGACAACGCGCCCTACGGCGTGTATCAGGATGTGACCGGCCTGGCGAAAGGAACCCTGGTCGAGTACCGCGCGGTGCTGAAGGACCACTCGGGCAATTTGTCGGTGGCTGCGTCCTCGGGCGTCGTCGGGGCTCCCGCGCCGGTGACGGTGGGCGGCGGGGCGAGCAACGATCCGCCGGCAAAACAGCCGACATCGGTGACGGTGGCCGGTGACGTGGATTCGGAATTGGGTTGCCCCGGGGATTGGCAGCCGGACTGCGCAAAGGCGCATCTGACCCTGGACCCGAAGGATCAGATCTGGAAAGGCACGTTCACCGGTGTTCCCGCCGGTTCCTATCAGTACAAGGTGGCCATCGACAATGCGTGGACGGAGAATTACGGTGCCCAGGGCAAGCGGGACGGCGACAACATCGGGTTGACGGTTCCGCCGAGTGGGACGGTGACGTTCTACTACGACCCCGCCACCCATCTGGTCACCAGTGACAGCGCCGGGCCGATCATCACCGCGCCCGGCTCATTCCAATCGGAACTGGGTTGTCCCGGCGACTGGCAACCCGACTGCATGCGTCCCTGGTTGCAGGATCCGGACGGCGACGGGGTCTTCACATTCTCGACGTCGGTCATCCCGCCTGGCAGCTACGAGGTCAAAGCCGCCCACAACCTGAGCTTCGCGGAGAACTATGGTGCGGGCGGGGTTCCGAACGGGCCGAACATCGGATTCACGGTGACCGCGGGCGCGGTGGTCACTTTCAGCTACGTGCTCGGGACGCACACTTTGTCGGTGTCCTCCGCCTCGTCCTCCGCCGCCGACCTGTCCCTGGCCAAGGCCCAGTGGCTCGACCGCACCTTCATCGCCTGGGATCTCCCGGCCGATGCCAATACCCTGCACTACCGGCTGCACTATTCGGGCACCGGCGGGCTGGGTCTGGACGCCACCGCTGTCGTCGGGGGCAGCTCGATCGGGCTGACCCGGTCGCCGACGGGCCTTCCGGCGGAGTTGACTGCCGCGCATCCGAACCTCACCGGCTACGACGGGTTGCGATTGCCGGCCTGGGCCGCGAAAGACCAACGACTGCTCCGGCAGATCATGACCGGCCAGGTGGTCATTGCCGCGTACGACGACGCCGGCCGACTGGTGGACGCCACCGGAGTGCAGCTGCCATGGGTACTCGACGACCTCTATGCGGGCGCGCAGGAGAAATCCCTGGGCATCACCTGGACCCGCCGGGGACCGATTCTGGCCCTGTGGGCGCCGACGGCGAAGAACGTCGAGCTGCTGATCGCTCCGGCCGGCGGCGCTGAGCAAAGCGTTCCGATGACACTGGACAGGTTCGGAATTTGGCGGGCGTTCGGGCGGCCGGATTGGAAGAACGCGACCTACGTCTACCGGGTCACCGTCTACGTCCCGAGCACCGGCAAGGTGCAGGCCACTATCGTCACCGACCCGTACAGCCTCGCGCTGACTACGAACTCGGTGAAATCGGTCCTGGTCAATCTGGCCGACCCTGCTCTCAAACCAGCCGGCTGGGACCGACTGCACAAACCGGCGCTGCCCAAATCAGTGGACTCGTCGATCTACGAACTTCATCTCCGGGACTTCTCCATTTCCGATACGACGGTCCCGTCCGCGCACCGCGGTACCTATCTGGCGTTCACCGACACCCGGTCGGCCGGAATGAAACACCTGCGTGCACTGTCGGCGGCCGGCCTGAACACGCTGCACCTGCTGCCGGTCTTCGACATCGCGACCATCGAGGAGGACAGGTCGAAGCAGGCCAAGCCGGCCTGCGACCTGGTCGCCCTGAGCGCCGCTGATCCGGCGGGTGAGGCCCAGCAGGCCTGCACCTCCAAGGTGGCCGATACGGACGGCTACAACTGGGGATACGACCCGCTGCACTACACGACCCCGGAGGGGTCCTACTCGACCAACCCGAACGGGCCGGCCAGGACGAAGGAATTCCGCGAGATGGTGACGGGCATCAACGGCGCCGGGCTCAGAGTGGTCATGGACGTTGTCTACAACCACACCGCGGCCGCTGGTCAGGACGACAAGTCCGTCCTCGACAAGGTGGTCCCCGGCTACTACCAACGCCTTTCGGCTACCGGTGCACTGGAAACATCGACCTGCTGCGCCAACACCGCGACCGAGCACGCGATGATGAACAAACTGGTAGTGGATTCAATTCTCACCTGGGCGAGGCAGTACAAGGTCGACGGTTTCCGGTTCGACCTGATGGGACACATGCCCAAGGCGACCATGCTGCAGATACGCACCGCCCTGAACCGGCTGACCCTGCGGCGCGACGGGGTGGACGGATCCAGGATCTACCTCTACGGCGAGGGCTGGAACTTCGGTGAGGTCGCGGACGATGCCCTGTTCGTCCAGGCGACCCAGAAGAACATGGCAGGAACAGGTATCGGAACGTTCAACGACCGGTTGCGCGACGCCGTCCGCGGCGGCGGCCCGTTCGACTCCGATCCGCGTCTGCAGGGCTTCGGCAGCGGCCTTTTCACCGATCCCAACGGAGTGCCGGGCAATGGCGCTGCCGCAAAGCAGAAGGCGGATCTGCTGGCCGATCAGGACCGAATCAAGGTCGGTCTCGTCGGAAATCTCGCCGGCTACCCGCTGGTTGACGCGAGCGGAAAGCGGGTCACCGGCAGTCAGATCGACTACAACGGCTCGCCGACCGGTTATACGGCCCAGCCTTCGGAGACGATCAACTACGTCGACGCGCACGACAACGAAACGCTGTGGGACACCCTGCAGTACAAGCTGCCGACCTCGATGCCGATGAGTGACCGGGTGCGGATGAACACCTTGTCGCTGGCCACGGTGGCACTCGGCCAGGGGCCCATGTTCTGGCATGCCGGCGCCGATCTGCTGCGGTCGAAATCAATGGACCGGGATTCCTACAACTCCGGCGACTGGTTCAACCGGATCGACTGGCCCGGCCAGAATTCCACCTTTGGTTCGGGATTGCCGCCGCAGGCCGTCAATGCCGCGAAATGGCCCTTCATGAAGCCACTCCTCGCCGACCGGGCGCTGGTGCCGGCACCGGCCGATATCGCTATGGCGACGAAGAATGCCCAGGACCTGCTCCGGCTCCGGTATTCCTCGCCATTGTTCCGGCTCGGGACGGCAGCATTGATCGAGCAGAAAGTCTCTTTCCTCACCTCCGGGCCCGATCAGCCCGCCGGGGTGATCGTCATGCAGATCGATGACACCAAAGGCCGGGGAGTTGACCCGGCCCTGAAGCGGATTGTCGTCATTTTCAACGCCTCCGCCACGACCCAGTTGATTCCGGTGGGCGGTGCCGCCGGCCTGCACCTGAGCCCCGTTCAGCAGCGCGGCTCCGACCCTGTGGTCAACCAGACCAATGTCGCGGGCACCGGCGTCACAGTGCCGGCCAGAACGGTAGCGGTACTCGTCCAGTAGCTGGTGCATTCAGCAAATCGATTGAAGAGAATATGCCCTGGGCCGGAGATCGGGCCCAGGGCATATTCCTTTTCGGCGGCCGAGCCCGGCCCGCTGGCGGCGATGCAGAGCGCCCAGTTGATCAGCACCGCGGATGAGGTTACCGCCGGCAATCGTGGACTGGTGCGGCAGGTCGGCGTCGACGAATTGAAGATCACCACCCGGGTGCACGGTCCGGACCTGCGCCTGTGCTCGTTCGGGTCGATCGCCAAGGCATTCGACCTGCCCTGAGCCCTGTCAACTGGGCCTCGAGCAGGCAACGATTGTCCGGAGGCTGCGGATTCGGCACGCGGTTGTATCACGGCAGTGATCCCGGGCACCTTTGATCAGATGGGTCAACGCCGGCGGCCCCGGAGTACAGGAGCACCGGACGATCTCCACCATGACCGTTGCGGCGCCAAATAGCCTATTCGGATCACGAGAGACAGGCAAAAGAGGAGAGCTTGGATCATGACAACCGGAATCGGTGCCGCGATCGAGTTCATCGACGTGCACAAGAACCTCGGTAAGAATGTGGTGCTCGAAGGTGTTACCTTCTCTGTACCGAAGGGGGCCATCGTCGGACTGCTCGGAGCCAATGGTTCCGGAAAGTCGACATGCATTCGCATCCTCGCCGGGCACACGAAGCCGGATTGCGGACGGGTACTGGTCCATGGGCGGGATGTCGCCGTCTTGCCTCGCATCTCTGATCACCTGGCGATTCAGGGTGACATAATCGGCCTACCAACGGGTCTCACGGTCGGGTCGGCCTTGGCAACGATGATCGAACTGCTCCAACTCGACCCGTCGGCATTGACCGACGCAGTGAACGGCCTCGGATTGTCAGACCGGCTCGGTCAAGAAATCGGGACTCTCTCGAAGGGTTGGCACCAAAGGGTCAAACTCGCAGTGGCGCTGGCCTCGCCCGGGCGAACTCTGGTGCTCGACGAGCCGACAAATGGTCTCGATGCCGCCAGCAAACAGTGGCTGTCGGAGGCGGTGACCGCTCGGCGGAACGCCGGTGAAGCATTGCTGCTGGTTACCCATGAATATCCTGAGCTCCAGAAGCTCGCGGACGAAATGGTAGTCATTCATCAAAAGACCCTCTATTCGGGCCCGACACTGGAACTTGCGGCCTACGAACAATTGACGAAGGTGGCCTGAGGTGAGTACTTCGAACCTGGCTCCGGCGGTTGGTCGGGCTCCAACCTCCCGCACGCCAGGACGAGTGGCAGCGGCGATCGCAAAAGAGGCCGGACAGTTGGTGAGGACGAGGTCGGCGGTGATCGCACTATCCGCCGGCGTCGGTCTCATCGGGGTGAGCGTCTCCTCGATGGTGCTCACCCTTCCGCAGGGCAAGGGTCCACTGAGTGGACTGACACCGGCTGCACAGGCGCACCAGATCGTCGGTGCCGGTTTCACCATGGGCTTGTTCGCAGCGGCAGCCTGCGCCATTGCGGTCGTCCGCGATCTGAGCGGCGGGCTGTTCGGGGCGGCAGTTCTCCGATATCCCGGTCGCTACCAGATAGTCCTTCGCAAAGCCGCGTCGGCGGTACTGGTCGGGCTTGTCTTCGCGGTGGTCGGAATGGCGTTCGCGGCGCTCGCCGGCGCGATTTCGGCAAGCGTTGCCGCGGTGCCGCTACCGATAGCCGGATCGGCTTTGCCCGCAGCCGGCGGCACTCTGTTGGCTGTGGTGGCGCAAGCGGTGGCCGGAAGTCTGCTCGGATGGGTCGTCGCCCGCAGTGCGCCCACCGTGCTCCTGCTGATCGGCTGGATTGCGATCGGAGAACCGGCGCTGATGGCCGGCTGGCCCGCAGCCACACCCTATTTGCTCAGCGGCGGCGCAGCCTCGGCGATGAACGACCTGTCGCTGCCCGGACGTGGACCGGAGTTGTCCGGCGTCTTCACCCAAGTGTTGTGGGTCGCGGTGATCGGCGCCGTCGCGATCATCCTGGTTCGCCGTCGGGATGTCCCTACCAACACAGTCGAGGATCGGTCATGACCTGGTACGTCGAAGCGGCGGAGCGGCTCGGCGCGGTCGACGCGTTGACTCTCGATCATGCTTCTCCGGCGGCGGCGCTGGGCGCGGCAGTGGAAAGCAGAGTTGGTCGGCTGGCGGGGACCCACTGGTGCTCGACCCGGCGATTAACCGATCGGGTCGCCGCCGCCGAACCGGGTGCGTCGGTCAAGCTGCTTCCCGGCCTCGGGCTCGGCTATCTCGATATCTATGCCCTTCTTGAGGTCGATTCGGTCGCCTATGTGCCGGAGCCGGAGCTGGATCTGGCGCTCGAGTTGTATCGGCAACAGGCCGACCGGGCGGTACTGACACTGCAGGGCGGGCGATGGGACGTTCTGCTGCCGGATCAACCGGCCCCCGATCTGCAGGTCGAAGGCCTCCCGAGTGTCCCGGCTGCCGACCTGGCGGCGATCCTGGACAGGCTGCAAGCCGGACCCCGGCGCAAGCTGCTCCTCGAGCTGACGATCGAGCAGTTCGCCGGCGCAGACCACCCGTTGCTGCTCGAACCGGACGTGCGGATCGACCTCCGGGTCGGTGCCGACGTACCGATACGGGTGGTCGCCGAGGTAGTCGCCCGCAAGCCGAGTCTGGGTCGGCTCCGCCTCACCCTCACTGCGTCGATGGAATCGGTGGCGAAGGGCAGCCTGCTCTCGACCATTTCCACCGACATCGACGAACTCGCCCTGGACTGGAGGACCCAGGACGACGAAAGGGTCTCCGGTTCGATCATTCCGCAGCTGACGTTGGCATTTCGCAATGTTCCCGCCTTCGCCCGCTGGTCCCAACGCTGGCAGCAATCGCTCAATGAACCGTTCGGCGTGCTGCTGACAGGAGGAACGTACGACGGAACCACCGTGGTCGCCACGGATGCGGCGCTGGTGCCTGCTGCCCTGCTGGGGCCGGATATCGCGCTCCTCGCCCCGATCGGCAGCCCCGACCTGGGGCAACGGGATCTGCGATTCGACCATCCCGACCTCTTCGATGCGACAGCGGCCATGTCCGGGAGCCGCGTCCTGCGGTTTGCCCACTACGCCGAACCGATCGATCCGTCCGGCGAGGGTCCGGTTTTGCAAAGCCTTTCGACCACTGACGATGTCAGCGCCTTCCTCCTTGACCTCGATGGCATCCGGACCACCGGACATTGGCCGGACCCGGGGCGCTGCGCCCTCGAATACAGCCCTGCCGTTCAAGGTTGGGATCGGCTGCCGGCTCGCCGATTGATCTTCATCGATCGTCGAGGCATTCGATCCAGTCGATCCGGCCCAGCCCGGCCGATGTCGGAACTGGGGGAACTCGGGAGCCTCGATTCGGCCGCCGAATCCGCACTGCGGAGTGGAATTGCCGAGCGACCCTACGCCCGGTATCAAATTACCGGTCTCCGTCTGCGGGAGCGGTTCGGGGCGCAGGTTCGGTTCGGACCGCCGCCATTGGATTCCGCCCCGCTCGCCGAGTGGGTGGTGGGTTGGACCCCGATCGGAGCTGTCCTGGCCGAAACACATGGCCGGCGGCGGGTTTTCAAGGTTGCGCCGTGGGTCGCCTCGCTCGTCGAGGCTACTCAACAGGGGGTGGACCAGGGAAAAGCCGTCTTGGCTGCGGTGGAAGCCGGCGGCAGCAACGAATCCGAATGCCGGGCAGTACTCGACCGATTGGCGGCCTGACATGGGCGATATCAAAATTCTCGACCAGTGGTCGCGGGTCGGTCCGACCGAGATATACGACGTCTATCACGGCTTGGGCGTAGGTATCTACGATTCGCTCTCCCAGGCCTACGATCTCACCACCCCGGTTGTGCTGGCGGCCGAGCGCCCCGGGCCGATACTCGAATTGTGCTGCGGCGCCGGCCGGGTCGGACTGACCCTGTTGGCCATGGGTTCCGACTATCACGGCATCGACCTCTCGAGCGAGATGATCCAGCAGTTCCGCGATCACGCGACGGACCAGGGTCTGGACGTCGTGGGCCGGCTCGCAGTCGGCGACGCATCCGAACTCGGCGCTCTCGACTTCAGCTTGCCTGGTTCGGCAAGGTCCGGTCCGATCGGCCACTTCGATTCCGTCTTGGTGCCCGCCTTCAGCCTCGTCCTATTCGAGAAAGCGCTTCGGCGTCGCCTGTTCCAAATGACCCGCGAGGTGCTTTCGACGACGGGCGTCTTCACCGCCGAGGTCTACACCGCTAACTACTACGCCCGGACTTTCAACGGCCGGAAGTCGATGTGCAGCTGGTCTCCGCGCGACCACGGCGGCTATCTGGTGTCGTTCGCCGAGTTGACCGACGACCGGGAAGAGGTCCGATTCATCGAGCAGAGGCCCGAGTTGCCGCCGGTGGTGCTGCACACCTGGAAATACGTCTACTCAAGCGACGACCTTGTCGCCGACCTCGCAGCGGCCGGTTTCCGGGTGACCGACCGGCGACCCTCGACCTGCCCACTCGCCGAGTGGGTGTCCGCCGAGCCGATCTGACCGGCGGGCGGACGAACCGTTGCGATCGACAGGAAAGGAGGTGAATCAAATGGAGAACACGAACCTGCACGACACGGGCGTCGAGCTGAATACGCCCGACGCCCGGGTGGTTGCATAAGCGTAATTCCTTGGTCCCCTGGTGCAGTTTGCGGTTGCTCGCCGAGCTGACCGTTGCCGAGAATCGCAAAAGCGAAGGGGGAGGGAGGGTACGTGGCCGTCCGTCCGGTCAGCCTTAGATGAGAATGCCAGAACAGAAGGAGGTGAATGCAATGGACCTGATCACCAACGATTCGATGGTGGAGCTGGAGTCCCTGGACGCCCCGAGCTGGGGGGACTTCTTGATCGGAGTCGGTGCCGGTATCGCCGTCGGCGTCGTCATCTTCACCTGATTCTGTCGTACAGCCAACCGTTATGAGTCTTCCCCCGGGTTCCCCGGTGGAGTGTGGGCAGCTGGCCGCCGGGCCGGCTGTAGCGCAGAATACCAACAGCGAAGGGAGGTGAATGCAATGGACATGGTCACCAATGATTCGATGATGGAGCTGGAATCCCTGGATGCTCCTGGTTGGGGCGCCACCTTCTGGACGGGCGTAGGCGTCGGTTTCGCAATCGGCGTAGTCGTCTTCACCTGATTCATCGAGATGAGTCGTCGAAACAATGTCAACAACGAAGATCATGGAAGGAGGTCAGAAATGTACTCGTCAGATGCTGCTCCACTGGTGGAGCTGGAATCCCTGGACGCCCCTAGCTGGAGTGAGTTCTTCGGAGGTCTCGCCGGGGCGGGGGTCGGCTTCGGAATCGCCTTCGTCGTACTTACCTGATATTCATTTCGGCGGTGGGATCAACCGATGGCCCCACCGCCGGAGCGATATTCCTCGGGCCGGCGCCACCTTGGCCGGTACCGGACAATCTTTTCATCGAATCAAACATCCACATATTTTTGACGCCGCCCGACCGGGCGCTTCTTCTGATTTACCTGAAGAAACCACGGATATTGGAAAGTGAGGCAGCACAGCCATGACCACCGCACCGGCGCCCCTCGTCGTCAGCGCGCAGAACGGCCGGATTTTCCGCCTGGGGCGGGCGGCTCTTGACTGTGCACATGATCTGCTTTCCGGAGGTACCCCCGAGGAGGTCGCCGCCGCCCGCGCCATGGACCTCGGCGCGGTGCGGGGTATCGCGGCCTCCTTGGCGTCAGCCGGCGTCACCGAACTCACCGAGATCTCCGGGGCGCCTCGGGCCAAGCGGCTGCAGGCAAAGGGTTTCACCGCGATCCAGCTCACCATCTGGTACCCCGGTGCGCGATTTCGGGCGATGGCGTCGTGGTGGTCGATCATCACCGGACGAACAGCTTCTTTGCTCGTCGCGACATTTGCCGTCATCGGTAACGGCTATGGCATCGCGACGATCGATGTCGCCGGTCTGCCGTCGAAGGTCGGTCTGGGGGAGGGTCTCCTGGTGGTGTCGTGCACCCTGTTCCTGACCTCCGTCCACGAGTTGGGGCACGTGCTGGCACTCGGAGCGCACGGCCGCTCGGCCCGGCGGGTCGGATTGATGTTGTTCTACGGTTCCTTTGCGATGTTCTCAGATGTCACCCCGGCCTGGGAGTTGCCGGAGAAAGCGCAACGGCTGCGGGTCATCTGGTGGGGGTTGCTGGTGACGGCCGCCGAGGCAGCCGGCGCCGGCCTGCTGGCCGGAATCGTTCATTCTCAACTGCTGACCCTGGTCTTTCTGGGTCTGCTCGCGACCCTGGCGGTGAACCTCGTCCCACTGGCCCGGTTCGACGGCTACTACCTCCTGATACTCGCCCTCGGTCGCCCCCGGCTGCGGGACAACTCCATCGCGTTGGCCAAAGACGTACTCGCCGGACGGTCGAAGGCATCCGACCTCTGTCGAGGGCAGCGCCAGGATCTGCTGTTCGGCGTAGCCAGCGTCGGATATGGCTGCCTGCTCTGGGCGTACTGCGTCGTGCAGTCCATCGTGACCGTGCAGGTCACGGACGGAGTCGGTTTCCGACTGGTCGGACCGCCGCTGCTGCCGCTGTTGGGCACCTCGGTCACCCTCTTTGCCTGCTATGTGCTCATCGTGCGGTTGGCCGCTCCACGTGAAACCGCGGCGACCCGGCCATGAATTGCCGGCCAGCTCTCTCCAGAGAAAGGTGACATCGATATGAGCCAGAAATTATGGATTCCCTTTACGGTGCCGGGTACCGAAGCTGCGGTCACCGTGCGGGCCGGGCGGGGCTCGACCGTCATCACGGTCAACGGTGACGAGATCCTGGATTTTGCCGGCGGGCTGTGGAATGTCGGATTCGGTTACGACGACGCGGGTCTCGCCGACGCCATGCGGGCGCAGATCGACCGCTTGATGTACTACCCGACTTTCCGCGACATGGCCAGTGAGGTCGCTGTCGAGCTCGCGGAAGAGTTGGCCGCCCTCTCCGGGATCGGGAATCCGAAGGTGGTCCTGACCACCGGCGGCGGCAGCGCTGTCGAGGCGGCGTTGAAATTGTCCCACCTGGCCCGTCCAGGTGGCGTCTGCGTCTCTCTGGCCGGTAGCTATCACGGAACGATGTACGGCGGGAGCGCGGTTTCCGGTCAGGAACTCTGGCAGCAGCAGACCCGCGCCCAATTCGACTGGACCAGGACGGTTCCGGTCAACGACATCGAATCGTTCCGGGAACTTGCCCGGCGGGAGCAGATCTCGTGTGTGATCGTGGAACCCGTGGTGGGGAACGGCTGTGTGCCGCTGCTGCCCGAATTCATCGCAGCGGTCGGTGCCGAGTGCCGCCGGCAGAACGCGGTCCTGATCGCCGACGAGGTTGCGACCGGATTCGGCCGGACGGGCCCCTTGCTGGCCTCCGCCGGTTGGTCGGTTCGACCGGACATCACCCTGGTCTCGAAGTTGCTGACCGGTGGCGCTGCCCCGTTGGCCGCGCTGCTGGTGGCACCGTCGGTCTGGCACACGTTCAAGTCGAACGGACTCGCGTTGCCCCACGGGGAGACCCAGGGCGGCAACCCGATTGCCTGCGCAGCCGCGCTGTCGGTGGTGCGGCGCTGGCAGTCGCCCGCTTTCGTCACTGAGATCACCCAGCGGGCGAGAGGTTTCGAGCGCTGGGCGAATGAGCGGGCGTGGGGGCCGGGTGCGGTTCAGGGACGAGGATTCATGCAGGCGGTGACCGTGAGCCAGTCCGGTGTACTGCCCTCCGCTTCGGTCGAACAGCGCGCCGCGATCGTGGCGCCGATGTTGCTGGCGGCCGGCCTCCGGGTCTACGGGGGTGGCGACCAGCTCTGCCTGTTCCCGCCGCTCACCGTCTCCGATGACGAGTTGGAAACCGCCGGCCGAATCATCGACAGCACCTGGAAGATGTTGATCTGATGACGATCTCGCCTCCGTTTGTCGGCTTCGAAGCCGCGGACGTGGCCGCCGAAGCGGTCGCCGCGTTCGGCCGGCCGCTGATCGCAGTGACCGACCCGGTGGCCCTCGCCGCTGTTGATGCCCGGCTGCCGGCATGGATTGACGCACTCGCTCCGGACGTCGTGGTGGATGCCGGTCGCGGAGCCGGGCCGGCCTCCGTTGCCGAGGTGCTTGCGCTTGCCTCGCACTGTGTCGGTGCCGCGGGCGTGGTCGCCGTTGGGGGTGGTCGAACTCTGGACGCCGCGAAGATCGCCTGCAGTGGGACGCCGTACCTCGACCTGTGGTTTCGGGAGCGGGCGGGAAGCGATCTCGTGGTGGCGGTCGGCCCGACCGTGCCGCTGTTGGCGGTGCCCACCACCGTCGGAACCGGCTGCGAAGTATCGGCCAAGGCGATGCTGACCACCGATGCCGGCCGCCTGCTACTGATCGGCGAAAGCCTCCGACCGACGGCCTCGTGGGCGGTGCCGGAAGCGCTGGACAGTCTCCCGGCCGGTGCTCTGCAGGTGGCAGGGGTGGAGATTCTCGGTCGGCTGCTCGGCCCCTGGCTCGGTGCGGGACTTCCCGTCCCTGCCAGCCTGCGAGCCAAAGCCGAACGAGTCGTTGATGCGGTGGACACGATCGTCGCCCGATCCCCGGTCACGCCCGTGGGCTTCTACGGGCATTCCTCATCCGGGCCAGGTGCCGCCCGGATCCGCGCCAGGCGTGATCTTTTCGCCATTTCAGCCTCGGCCCATCTGGATCTTCCGGTGCCGTCCGGAAAGCCGTGCAGCTATTGGCTGTGGCCGCTCGCGAACGAGTGGTCGACGCTGACCGGTGGCCCCAAGATGCAGGGTTTGCTGTCGTTACTACCTGCCTGGCTGGGTTGGGTACTCGAGCAGCCGGCTGCCGCCGGGGACGGCTCCTGGTGGCTGTCGACGGTCCAGCGGTGGTCCCCGGCGGGTGCTCCCCGTGACGACACCAGTGGCAGCACCCTCGATCCCGACGAGGTGCTCGATCGGGTCGAGCGCCATTGGCGTCCGATCGGGCCCGGTCTGCCGCCACGGCCGGCGATCCGGCGTGTCCTGGACAACGCCAACACCGGGCGGCTGGCGGCGTGAGTGCAACGAGGGCGCTGCTCTCCGATCTGCCTTTCCAGCAGACCCTGATCTCCGATTGGCAGGAACCTGCCACCGAGTGGCCGCCCTGCGACCCGCGAGACAACTATTGTCTGCTGCCCAACCAATGGGCGCTGACCGTCTACTCCCGGATCGCGGCTCGGTCCCGCAGAACTGTGACGACGGGATCGAGCCAATTTCTTTGGAGGCAGTGCACATGACAAGTCAGAAACTCGTCAGGCAGGGAACGATCATTGCCATAATGGTCGCGCTCATCGGTTTCGTCGGTATCGGATTCGACAAATCGTGGGGATCACCGGTCAGCATGATTGCCGGCGCCGCCGTCATGGTCGGCGTGATCCTCATGGTCATCGGAGTGCCGCGCGTCGGGCATTCCTCGACGGGTAGGACCTGATCCGCTGACGTGACACTCGGGCTCCGATTGCGGCCCGGCCGTCCTCCTGCGCCCGTAGCGGCTTCGGCCAGTACCTGGACCTGCCGATGACCACCAGGTAGGTCGCAGGTTTGGGGCACGTCGGCAAGATGGGGCCATGGACTCACTGGCGCACGAACCGCCGGTCGCCGGTGAGCCGTCGGAGCAGGTTCGGCTGCGGCTGGACCTCTCCTACGACGGGACGGATTTCTCCGGGTGGGCCGCCCAGCCCGGCCGTCGGACCGTGGCCGGCTGCCTGGCCGACGCGCTCGCCGTGTTGTTCCGCCAGGCGGTGCTGCCGGTGGTCGCGGGCCGGACCGATGCCGGGGTGCACGCCACCGGCCAGGTCGCGCACATCGATGTTCCGAAGGTCGCCTTGATCTCGCTCGCCCCGCGACTGCGCAACGGCCACGAGTCCGAGGTGCCGCCCGACGAATTCGCCGGTGGCCGCTACGGGCTGCTCCGCCGGCTGGCCGGGTTGCTGCCACCCGACATTCGGGTGCGCTCGGTCACCCTCGCCCCCGCCGGTTTCGACGCCCGGTTCTCCGCGCTCCGCCGTGCCTACCGCTACCGCATCGGCACTGCGGAGTGGGGGAGCGAACCGCTGCGCCGGCGTGACGTGGTCGACCGCCGCCGAACGCTCGACGTCGACGCGATGGCCAGGGCCGCGGCGGCGCTGGTGGGGCTGCACGACTTCGCGGCGTTCTGCAAGCCGAGGGAGGGTGCGACGACGATCCGGGAGCTCCAGTCGCTCCATGTTCGACGGTTCGGCGATGAAGTGGTCGTCGACGTCGAGGCCGACGCGTTCTGCCACTCGATGGTGCGATCGCTCGTCGGGTCGTTGATCGCGGTGGGAGAGGGGCAGACGCCGGTGGGCCGGCCCGCGGCGCTCCTGGCCGCACGGCGCCGGAGCTCGGGGATCCACGTGGCACCGGCTGCCGGCCTCACTCTGGTCCGCGTCGACTACCCGCCGGACGCCGACCTCGCGGCCAGGGCATCGACCACCAGGATGACCCGGACCCTTCCAGATTCGGCCCGCGGGGCGCTCGATGAGCCCGGCCCGGGTCGGTGACCCGCGAGCTGCCGGCCGATCCCGGTCGGCACCGTTGTGCCGTCCTGGGAACACTTCGGTCGTCTTCGCAACAGCTGCAACGGTCGCGGCTGTTGCGAGGACGACGCTCCTGCTGCGACGACGGCGTCGGCAACGGCCTGTTCAACTGGACGGAGGGACGACTGCTGACGACCCGGCGTCCGGCCTGACTTTGACCTGGTCCGCTGCGCACGGTAACCTCGACCTTCGGTGTTCCGCAGTATCGCCATGGGCTGATGCTGTCCTCCACCGGCTTCTCTGCGCAAGAGTGGCCGAGGTGGACATGCGGGGCATCACCGAATCCAAGACGCCATCCCCGGACGGTGCCGCTTGCTGTGGGTCTGCATCCGCGGCCCGCACAAGAGTTGTCACAGAACAAGTTTCCCAGAACGTTTCCCAAGAACCAGCCTTATGAGACCGCTTTTCCGAGAGACAGAGGCATATCCGTGCGCACGTACAGCCCCAAGCCCGGCGACGTCACCCACGCCTGGCATGTGATCGACGCGACCGACGTCGTGCTCGGCCGGCTGGCCAGCCAGACCGCGCAGTTGCTGCGCGGTAAGCACAAGGCCATCTGGGCGCCGCACGTCGACACCGGCGACTTCGTCGTCATCGTCAACGCCGAGAAGGTCGCCATCTCGGGCAACAAGCGCGACACCAAGTTCCTCTACCGCCACTCCGGCCAGCCCGGCGGCCTGCGCAAGCAGACCGTCGGCCAGCTGTTGGACAGCCGCGCCGACAAGCTGGTCGAGAAGGCGATCATCGGGATGTTGCCGCACAACTCGCTGGGCCGCTCGATGGCCCGCAAGCTCAAGGTCTACGTCGGCCCGGCGCACCCGCACACGGCGCAGCAGCCGCAGCCCTACGAGATCATCCAGGTCGCCCAGTAGGTCCACGCAGTAGTCGAGCCAGCGGCCGGCCGGCCCAACCGGCCAGGTAGTAAACAACAAATCCGGCAGTGCAGAACACCCGAGAGAAGCGAGTTCGTGAGCGAAAACCCTGAGATCGTGGACACCGAAGCGGTCGATCCGATCGGTACCACCGACGCTGCCGACACCGGCGTCGACACCGACGCGGAGGCACCCATCGTGGTGCCGACCGTCGTCAAGGTTGCCGTCGACCGCCCGGTGCAGACCGTCGGCCGTCGCAAGGAAGCGGTCGTCCGCGTCCGGCTGACCCCTGGCACCGGTGTCTTCACCCTCAACGGCCGGACCATGGACAACTACTTCCCCAACAAGGTGCACCAGCAGCTCATCAAGGAGCCACTGGTTCAGCTCGAGAAGGACGGCATCTACGACGTCCACGCCAAGCTGCACGGCGGCGGCGTCAGCGGTCAGGCCGGCGCGCTGCGCCTCGGCATCGCCCGCGCCCTCATCGAGCTCGACGAGACCGATCGTCCGGCAATGAAGAAGTCCGGCTTCCTCACCCGCGACGCCCGGGCAACCGAACGCAAGAAGTACGGCCTGAAGAAGGCCCGCAAGGCTCCCCAGTACTCCAAGCGCTGATCCAGCGGGTATGGGTCGGCTTTTCGGGACCGACGGGGTAAGGGCTCTGGCCAACGCCGGGCTCACCCCTACCCTGGCGGTTTCGCTTTCGACCTCAGCCGCTCGTGTCCTGCTCTCGCGGGGCCGGGCGGCTGCCGGGTTTTACGGGGGCCCTGGGCGGCCGACGGCTGTGGTCGGTCGCGACCCCCGGGCCAGCGGCGAGATGCTCGAGGCCGCCGTCGCGGCAGGGCTCGCCTCGGCCGGCGTCGATGTTCTGCTGCTGGGCGTTGTGCCTACCCCGGCCGTTGCGTATCTGACCGGTGCACTGGGCGCCGAGATGGGCGTCGTCATCTCCGCCTCGCACAACCCGCTGCCCGACAACGGTATCAAGATCTTCGGCCCGGGCGGCGTGAAGCTCGATGACGCTGCCGAGGACGCCATCGAAGCGGACATGGACTCTGTGCGCGAACTGCCGACCGGAGCGGGCGTCGGCCGGATCCGGGGCGCCCATGCCGAGATCGCGCGCTACCTCGACCACCTTGATGCATGCACGCCGCACCGGCTCGGCGGGCTTCGGATCGTTGTCGACTGCGCCCACGGAGCGGCGAGCGAAGCTGCCCCGGAGGCCTATCGCCGCGCCGGCGCCGAGGTGATCGTACTGGCTGGTGAGCCAGACGGCCTGAACATCAACGACGGTGTCGGTTCCACGCATCTTGAGGGCCTGCGGACCGCGGTCCTGGCCACCGGTGCGGACCTGGGAATCGCTCACGACGGCGACGCCGACCGCTGCCTGGCCATCGCTGCGGACGGCTCGGATGTCGACGGTGACGCGATCCTGGCCATTCTCGCGACCTCGTTGAACAGTCGGGGAGCCCTGGCCAAGTCCACCGTGGTCAGCACTGTGATGGCGAACATCGGGTTCCACCACGCCATGGAGAAGGCGGGCATCACCGTTGCGACCACCGCCGTCGGCGACCGGTACGTCCTGGAGGAGATGCGCTCCGGCGGGTTCAACCTCGGCGGCGAGCAGTCCGGGCACGTCGTTCTCGCCGACCAGGCCACCACCGGTGACGGCCTGCTTACCGCGCTGCACCTGATGGCTGAGGTGGCCGCCAGTGGTCGAACGCTGGGTGAACTTGCCGGGGCGGTCGAGCGCTTCCCCCAGGTGCTGATCAACGTTCCGGTCGCCGACAAGGCGGCGGTCGCCGACTCGCCTGCGGTCGCGGCTGCGGTGGGCGCTGCCGAGGCCGAATTGGCCGGCTCCGGTCGGGTGCTGCTGCGGCCCTCGGGCACCGAACCGCTGGTCCGGGTGATGGTCGAGGCCAGCACTGCGACCCATGCCAGGGAGATCGCCGAGCGGGTCGCTGCCGTGGTCGGACAGCGGCACCGGTCAGCACCGCGATAGACCGCTGGGTGGCTTCGGACGCCCGAGCTTCCGTATCCCAACTTACCGTTCGGTGCCCTGAGGCAGGCCGAAATATCTCCGGCCAAGGAACGTCCTGAGTGTTGGCCGAAACCGGGCGTCGACGGCGTGGATCAGTACTGGACGCTTCGCAGTTTGGACACCTGGGATGGTGGGCCGCGGAGGTCGGAGCGGCCCTGGATCGAGGCAATACCAGTGGGGTCTTACTTGTTCCTCAAGTCGGCGACGTCGCGGAACGCGACGCACTACACCTTTCGGGCATGAAGTGCGCTCGCTTCTCCACGGCGGTCAGGTCATCTCGTCGTCGTCGCCGGGTGGCGCAGACCGGCTGTTGACCAAGCGCGCCCACCCGGCGCTCGCCCCGATCGAAGCGACGAGCAGCAAGCCGCTGCCCAGGACGTCGAGGACGTAGTGGCTCGCAGTGGCCAGCACGACGCCCACCATGACCAACGGGAACAGCCAGGCGAGCAGCGCCCCACGTGGGTGGGAGGCCCGCAGCGCGGACCACACGGCGTAGGCGCACCAGGCCGACCACCCGACGTGAATGCTGGGCATCGCGGTGAAGTTCGCACCGTTGCTCATGTCTCGTGTCGAGGCGGCCAGGATGTCGTGCCCGGCGACGGTGTCGACGGTACCTGGCAGGGCGAACCGCGGGGGCGACAGCGGGAACGCCCAGTACACGAGCAGAGCGAGACCGGTCATGGCCACGAAGGTGCGCCGGATTCGCAGGTAGATCTCCGTATGCCAGAGGTAAACCCAGATCACCGCCCCGAGCAGGACGATGTAGTACAGGCGGTAGTACAGCACCGCCGCCGGGATCAGTGCCTGGTGTCCGGTCAACCACTGGTTGGTCGCGAGTTCGATGTTCAGGTGCAGCCCCCGCTCCACCGCCTGCACGCCGAGCGCGTTCGCGGTGGCGGCCGCGACATCGGTAACGACAACGGCGTGCAGGCGGGTGAACGCAAACAGCACCACAGCCAGCAGGATCACCTCGGCCAGTGCGACTACCCACCCACGCGGTGTCGCCCCAGCCCGTCTGCCAAGAAGGTGCCTGACCCTGCTCGTCGCGGCCATGGGTCCCCCTGCTGGTCCACTCTCGCCTTGCGCAGGCGATAGCGTCGCGGCCTATTGTGCCTGACCGGGTCTGGCGGTGTGGGCGCGCGTACGGGGCGGTCGACCGATGGCGCACCTGCGAGTGGCAGCCCCGCCCAGCACCGGGGCGTGGTCCTCCGGCGAGGCTCACTGCAGAGCCGGCGAACTCCCCGAAGCCAGCCACTGCCCCGTTGCGGCCGCAGGCCCAACCTTCTGAACCCCGTTGGTAACACATAGGTTTGGATGATTCGCAGGCAGATGTCGAGATGCATCGCGTCCCGCGGTTGCGGTGACGGTGATCTGATGATCACCGCGAATGTCAATGGCATCGCCATGGGTATCGAGTCCTTCGGTGACGACGACGCACCACTTGTCCTGTTCGCGGTCGGGACGACGATGGCCTCCTGGCCCGACGCGCTTAGCGAGGGCCTCGCCGCCGACGTGGTGTTGCGGCCGGCCGCTTCGGATGGGTTCGCGGGGAGCGGCAGTTCCATATCGGTGCCCAGCACGTAGCCGGTCCTGCCGTTGGTGGCCACGGCTGCGATGAGGTCGGGCTCGCCGGTCACGGCGTTCGCGTCTGTTGCGGACCCGTAGGTTCGGCCGCGCATGTTTGTCGGCCAGGTGCCGGGTTCGGCGGCGGACCCTGGCCGGGCGGGTACGACCTGGCGGCGGCCGACGATGCGGCCACGGACGGGGCCCGCTCCGGGGAAGGCGATCTGCTCACGGGTGATCTCCGCCGAGCCGGAATACAGCAGTAGCGTCCCGCCGCTGTGCAGGGGGACCGCGAAACCGTTGAGCCGGCCCAGCCAATACCGGTCGAGGGTGGTCTTGGACTCCTCGTCAGTACCGCGGCTCCACTGATCCCCAATGACGAGGGCGCCCGGCGCCGGTCCGCTCCCGGGCGCGATTCTGCGGCCGGAAGAGTCCACGAGCCTGGACGAACCCGACTCAGACCGCGGATCGCTCGGCGCGTCGTCCCGCGCGCGTCCGGCAAGCGAGGCGGACGCAGATCGATCTCCGGATGAATCGACCGCCCGGCCCTCCCCTCCGGCCACAGAGCAGACACGACGTAATTACGTTACAGTGGAATAATGGTCGAGAGCATCGTCGGCAACCTCGCCGCCAGGGTCGCCGCCCTGGAGCGCAGGCTCGACGCCGTCGATTCCGCCACGCCAGTGGCGCCACCCCCGCGTGTCCCCGACGACAGCGGGGCGGCAGCGGACCCGGAGACCTTCTGGGCTCTGAACGGACTGCGGTCACGGGCCGAAGACCACAGTGCGGTGCTGTTCACCGGGGCGGTCACCCTCCCGGGCGCCCAGACCTACCAGTGGCAGCAGAGCGCTGATGCCGATGCCCTGCTCGCCGCCGACTGGGACAGCGCCGCCGAACCCCTCTCCGCGCTCGGCCACCCCGTTCGACTGGCCGTGCTGCGCCAGGTGCTCGTCGGGCGGCGCACCACCGCCGAGATCGGGGCGCTCGACCAGCTCGGCACCACCGGGCAGCTCTACCACCACCTGCGCCAGCTGACGGCCGCCGGCTGGCTGCGCTCCAGCGGCCGCGGCCGTTACGAGGTCCCAGCCACCAGGGTCGTCCCGCTGCTCGTGATCCTCGCCGCCTCGAGGCCCTGACCTGACCTGTTCCCCCCGTCAGAACGGAGACAATCATGAACCTTCAACTGATAGCCAAGATCGGACTCATCGCGCTGGTCGCACCCGTCGGCTTCCTGGCTGCCTGGCAGGGGTCCGGGCCCGTATGGGGCGCGGTCTCTGCAGTAGCCATCGGCGGCGGCGTCGCCGTGGCCGTCTTCTACAACCACGCGCGCCGTCCCCCGCGCGGGCGATCCGCCCACGGCCCGAAGAGCAGGTGAGATCTCCGGCCGGCACGCCGCCTTGCGCGCCGACCCGCCCCCGCGACCGGTTTATCAACGAGGCCGGTCTGTCGGGCGTCTGCCGTCCTCGGGTCCGGTTGCTCGCATCACGCCATCCAGGTTGGCGGCGCAAGGGCCGCCCTGCTGCCCGTGGCGCCCGCACAAGGCGAGCGACCCGTCGAAGTTTTCCGCGGGCGTATTCGAGGGTGTTCTGTATCGACCGTTCCATTAGCTGTTACCTTCGACGGCGTGGCCGCCGACAGGGAAACCGTCCGTGGAACCGGCCTCACCAAGCGCGGTGCAGTCACCAGGGAGCGCATTCTCGCTGCGGCCGCTGACCTCATGTACGCGCAAGGCGTCGGCAAGACCAGCCTTGGCGACGTCATGGCGGCCAGCGGCACGGGCCCCTCGCAGATGTACCACTACTTCGCGGACAAGGACGCACTCGTCGACGAAGTAGTCACCACGCAGATCCAGCGGATGCTGACCTCCCAGCGTGTCCTGCTGGCCCGGGTCGATTCACTGAACGGCCTGCAACGCTGGCGCGACGCCGAGGTGGTCGTCGCGCGAACCCGCCGCGGCCAGGGCTGCCCACTGGGATCGTTGGCCAGTGAGCTCTCCTGCCAGTCCGAACAGGCGCGGGCCGCGCTGGCCGCCGGATTCGCCACCTGGCAGACCCTTCTGGTCGATGCGCTGGTCCGCATCCGGGCCGCCGGAGCTCTCGCTGCCGACGCCGATCCCTCGATGTTGGCCGCCGGACTGCTCGCCGCTCTCGAGGGGGGCCTGCTGCTCGCGCAGATCACTCGCGAGCCCGAATGGCTCGAGATTGCACTCGACGCGGCCATGGCGCAGGTCACGGCGGGCGCGCCGGCCGTCGCCCAATAGACCGCCGATCGGTTCCGCACGCCGCTGAGGCCTGGAGTTCTTACGAGACGCTGACGCTCTTGAGAAACCTGTTGTCTGTAATAGATATTCCATTTCCTTGGAGCTAATTTCACCCTGACCAGTGACCCGTCGCTCCGCACACGACCTTCGCTTCCGGCTTCCTGGCCGGCGGCGAGTGCGGCGCTGGGTCCACCAAGGCAGTGAGGAGCGACATGGAAATTCGCAGGAGAAGGCTGGGGTTGGGTGCAGTACTGACGATGGGCGCGTTGATTGCGGGAACGTTGATCGGAGGAGTGACCAACGCGTCGGTGGCTGGTGTTGTCGGACCGTCCGCGGCGTCCGCAGCGTTGACCGACGAGGATGGCGGCGGCTACGGCGGCGGGGGCGGACAGGTCGGGGCCGATGAGGGCGCCGCGTTCGCCATGACCAACGCAACCGCCGGCAACCGTATCGTCCGCTACCAGCGCAGTTCCGGCGGAACCCTGAACCGGGTTGGCAGCACTTCCACCCGTGGCCTGGGCATCGGGGTGGACCTGGACACCCAGGGCCCATTGCGGCTCAGCGCCAACCACAAATTCCTCTACGCCGTCAACGCCGGCAGCGACGACGTGACCGTGTTCGCGGTGAACGGCACGGGGCTGCGCTTTGTGCAGAAGGTCTACGCCGGTGACGATCCGGTCAGCCTGACCGTCCACGGCTCGGTGCTGTACGTGCTCGACGGCTCGGTGGCTTCCAACAGCATCCGCGGGTTCTCGGTCGCGGCCGACGGCACGCTCAGGCCCATCGACGGCTCGATCCAGCCGCTGAGCTCGCCGGTCGCCGTGCCCGGCGACATCGAGTTCAGCCCGGACGGCTCACTAATCCTGGTGACCCAGAAGACGACGGCCAACACCCTGAGCCCGACCATCGCCATCGACGCCTTCACCGTCAACGCCCGCGGTGTCGCCAGCAAGGCCAAGCGCAACGAGTCCGCGGGCATCCGGCCCTTCTCGCTGGCGTTCCGAAACAACCACCAGGCGCTCGTAGTCGAGTCCTTCGACGCGTCGGCCGGCCGGTCGGCGGTGTCCTCTTACGATGTGAGCAACCGGAACCTGCGGGTGAACAGCAAGTCGGTGCCCAGCAGTCAGACCGATGCCTGCTGGATTGTCATCACCCACGACGGCCACTTCGCATTCATCGCCAACTTCGGCAGCGGGACGATTTCCAGCTACCGGATCCAGGACAACGGGAGCATTGATCTCCAGCGGGCCACCGCGGCCTCTACCGGCGCGACCAGTCAGCCGGTCGACCTTGCCCAAACCGCCGACAGCAAGTACCTGTACCTGTTGCTGCGCGGTACAGGTGGGGTTGCCTCCTTTGCCGTCAATGGTGGGGCCCTCACCCCGTTGGGCATCAACATCGGTGGCCTTCCGGTCGCCGACGGCGCCTCGGGCCTGGCCGTCTACTGACCTGAGAACGGCAGCACACACCGGGGCCCGGACGACGCCTGCCAGACGTCGTCCAGGACCCGGTGCCGATGATCGTCCACCGGCCTCGCTGAAGTGGCGACCACCGGTGGGCTGCTGGGAAACTTCCCCAAGCACCCCGGCCCACCAATCAGTACCCGGCGCCACTCAATCCCCGTCCCGAGGAATGATCAACATATGATGACCGATCCGGACTTCGGACCTGACCGCCCTGTTCATCAACACCACGCTCACCCGCTCACCGACCACGAGTCACACCCAAGTCCTCGTCGACACCAGCGCAGCAATTATGGCCCAGCAGGGCGTGCACGTGGACGAGTTCCGCTCGGTCGACCGTCCGATCGCCGCCGGCGTGTACCCCGACGTGCGCGAGCACGGCTGGGACGTCGACGCCTAGCCAGACTGTTCTCGCGCGTGCTGGCCGCCGATATTCTGGTGATCGCCGGTCCGATCTGGCTCGGGGACAACAGCAGCGAGACCAAGAAGGTCATCGAGCGGCTCTATGCCCATTCCGGTGAGCTCAACGACCGCAGTCAGTCGATCTACTACGGCCGTGTCGGCGGCTGCCTGATCACCGGCAACGAGGACGGAATCAAGCACTGCGCGTCCAACGTGCTCTACAGCCTTCAGCACATCGGATACTCGATCGCCCCACAGTCCGACGCCGGGTGGATCGGCGAGGCAGGCCCCGGTCCGAGCTACGGCGACCAACAGGACGACGGCACGAGGGCAGGGCTGGACAACGAGTTCACCAACCGCAACACCACCTTCATGACCTGGAATCTGATGCACCTGGCGCACACGCTGAAGTCGATGGGTGGATTTCCCTCGCAAGGCAATCAACGCCAAGAATAGGAAGCCGGGGTGCGCTTCGACTTCGAGAACGCCGAGGACCGCTCCTGACCTGCCCACGTTACGTTCGGTCCAGAGCCGGGGCGGTGGAACGGCGACCGCGACGCCGAGGTCGCAGCCCCCGACCCCCGCGCCAGGGTCGAGCTGATCGAGGGTGCCCTCGGCCCGGGCTGAACGCCAGGTCGGTGCCGTACGAGTGTCGGGCTCCGGAACGAGTTCGGCCCTGCGGAAGTGGTCTCGCGGGGGCGTTGCGAGACGCCTCGATCTGACAGCGCAGCCACTGGAATCGGCGCGACGACGAAGGCGCGCGAATGTGGCTACGGTTGACGCGACACCGTGCCGCACGCTGCTGGGAGGGCCATGGCTTCCGCGTTGACAGGGGCCGGAACTTCGTCACCGCCGCGGCGGCTCTGGGTTCGGGGCGAAGTGATCGGCGCGGCGGTTCTGGCGCTTGCTGGGATCGCCTGGTTCGGCTGGGCCCAGGCTGCCCCGCCGTCATCCTGGGTGCCTTACCTGGCCACCGGGTCGGGTCTCTCCGCGCTCCTCCTGGTGGCGCTGCTGCTGCTGCTGCGTAGACGGACGACGACCGGCTCACCGATGGCGGACCCGCGGGTACGCCGCGGCTACTGGGTGACGGTGGTGGTCGAGGTGGCGCTGATCGTGGGCGGAAACCTGCTCCTCGCCGCGGTCGGTCATCCGGCCTACGACGCGGCCTGGACCTTGTTCGTCGTCGGTGTCCACTTCGTCCCGCTGGCCAGAATGTTCCACTCTCGTGGCCTGGCCCTCACCGGTGTGCTGACTGCGGTCGTCGCGGTGGCTGCGGCAGGTCTCGGGTTCGCCAGCGACCTGGCGCCGAGCGCGGCGGCCGGCGCCGGCGGCGGGGTCGTTTTCATCGGGTACGCCGCTTGGGTACTCGGGCGTGGGCGCCGACCCGGCCGGAGCGGTGACGCTCGCTCAACGACGCCCGGGACCGCTCGCCGGTAGCCCATCCTCCGGGGTGAGCTGCAGCGGTCAGCTTGGCTGGTCGCTCAGCGCTGACAGCAGCCTGGCCAGCACCGTCCGGGCTTGGGTCAGCTGGTCAGCGGTGATCTGGGCCCCCTCGAGCAGGGCTCGGCGGTTGCCCTCGCTGCTGTGGACGAGCGCCATGAGCGTTGTCCCGCCGCGGTCGGTGAGAGTGACCAATGGAGCGCGGGAGTGGTCGGGGTTGTCGCGAAGCGCCACCTGCCCGGTGGAGACCAGGTCGTCGGCGACGCGTTGGACGCTCTGCCGGGTGAGGCCGAGGCGGCGGGCGGCGCTGGCGACGGTGCGAGGGCCGTCGGAGACCACACTCAGCAGGTGCCAGCCCGCAGCGGTCTGCTCCAGCTCACGGGCCAGGGCCTCACTGGTGCGCCGCGACTGCCCCGCGAGCTCGTACACGTCGGCGATCAGCAATCGGTAAGCCTCGAGGCGCTCAGTCTCCATCATCTTGACAGTGTACTGTCGTTATGACAGTACCGTGCAACAGGGGAGCAAGGAGGCATCGGGATGATCCTGCGACTGTGGCGAGGCTGGGCTGAACCCGAACGGGTCGCGGCGTACGAGCGGCTACTGCTCGGCGAGATCGCTCCGGCGATCCTGGACCGCGCCATTCCAGGACTTCGCGAGATGACGGTCCTGCGCCGCGAGGCACGCGAGCTCGATCCAACCCAGAGCGGGGAGGTTCTCACGGCCATGAGCTTCGACGACCTCGACGCCGTCGCGGCTTTCACCGGTGGTGACCCCTCCGTCTCCGTTGTACCAAAAGCCGCGCGACAGCTGCTGGCCCGCTTCGATCAGCACTCCCAGAACTACGCCTTACTGGCGACCTTCACCAGCCGTCCCCAAGCTGCCGATCCCGACTGGCTCTGACCGACATCCAGGAGGGCTCGCCTCACCCACCCGACGAGGTGTCGAGACTTCCGGGCGCTGTGCCGTAAGCCGATCGCTTGCCGACCAGCGAATCACGGCATCATCACATGACGATTGGTCAACGGTCGCCCCGCCCATCGGACGGTCACCGGCCATCTCGTCACTGTCCGTAGGGCACTCGCCGGCCCGTCCGCGCCGTCGCATTGGCTCATCGCAAGGTGGACCTGCCGCCTTCCGCCTTCCGCGTGCCGACCGGCCCCGTCCGATGGTCGGAACGCCAGCGACGACTTCTACGCCGGCCGAGGCGCCGGCCCCCCCCGTCAGCATCCGCAGTTCGGAGTGCTACCTCTCATTGGCCTACTGGTGACCGCCGTTGCGGTGGGCTATCCGCTACTGATCCGCGCGCCCGCCCAGGCCAGAATTTTCGATCGCCCGCCTCAGGTCTCACCGGTGACAGTGCGGACGTGGACTCGGTCAGTGTGAGAGAACTGCGAAACCACGGTGGGGAGGTCCTTGACCGGGTGACTCGGGGAGAGGCACTGATCGTCACCCGGGACGGGACGGAAGTAGCCGAATTGCCCCCCGCGGGTTCGACGAAGTCCGGCACCCGATGACCTCATTGCCCGGCGTCGTCAGCTACCGGCAGTGGATCCTGACGCTCTGCGCAGGGACCTCGATGCAGTGCTGGACGCAGATCTGTGACCAAAGCGGCCACCAGGGGGATGCTGGACACCTCGACCGTGATCCTGCGGGGTCGGCTCGCGGACACGACCGGTTTGCCATCGGAAGTAGTGGTCAGTGCGATCACACTGGCAGAACTTTCCCCCGGCCCGCATGTGGCGTTGACCGCCACGGAACGGGTGGCGCGGCAGGCGCATCTCCAGCAGACCGAGTCGGATTTCGAGACAATTCCGTTCGGCTCCGAGGCTGCCCGCGCCTTCGGACGTGTCGCGGCTTCACTGCGAGCCGCCAGCCGAAAACCTTCGGCGCGAGCGTACGACGCATTGATCGCTGCCTCCGCCCTGGCCGAGGGACTCCCGATCCATACGTGCAATCCTGCCGACTTCGATGGCATAGAGGGATTACACGTCCGGGCTGTGCCGCACCCGGACCGGTCGCCGTGACGATGTTGGGCTTTCGAGGATTGCCCATTTCCAGAGGGAGTTCGAGAGCTCGACCGGAACCGCGGGCACCAAGAATTTGGGACGTACCACTTTAAGCATCTTCGCCTGAGACCGGAAACGCAGGGTCGACGTCACCCGGTAAGACGGGGCAGATCTTCGACGACTGGACCAGGAGCGTACAAAGGGCTATTCATTGACCAACAATAGGAATCGAGAGTTTTGTTGACCCGCCAACCGGGTCGCGGGTGGGGAGCATGGTCCGAGAGATCCATCAGCAAGTGGGTGACCATAGAAATGTTGGTGCCGTTCGACGGCCTCAACCCCACCGGCGGCCCGGCCAGAAAGCCAGGAGGTCTGCATACTGACGGCGTCGACCGCCGAGCGTGCAATTTGCCGGCACCCGGGCGTCGAAGGACCCGATGATAGGGCCTCGGCCGATTCGATTTCGCATTTGGCCAACTCAGGTGAGTGTGGCCCGGGCAATGCCTCCTGGGTGAGGCCCGGCTCGGGCGACAGGCAGGCCCTGCGGTGAATAGATTGCTGACGACCCGGCCGTTTCCGTGTAGCCATCACCGGTCGGCCCGGCGAAGCTCGCAAACACCACGTATGCCTGGCAGGCGCGGGCGATGACGGTTGCCCGGGTTTCCTGTTCCGGCAGTTCCTGCCGGTGGTGGACGAGCCCGGCGACGTAGGCGTCGATGTCCAGCGCAGCGATGCCGGCGACATGGTCGGCGACTCCGGTGTCCTTGCAGATCCCCAGCCCGAGCCGCCATCCGTCGACCTCGAGCATCCTCGGCCCGTCGCCGGGATCGAAGCGTGCCTGTTCGTCGTCGCCCAGCCAGGTCTTGCGGTACGCGATCCGGACGCCGGCCGCGTCGACGGCCAGCATCGCGATGAAAGTTCGCCCGGCTTCCTCGACAGGGGCGCCGACCAGGGCGACCGAGCCGGTGGCAGCACAGGCCTTGACGATGGGGACGAGGTCGTCGAGCCCACAACTCACCGGTGCCGCGTCCAGCTGGTATCCGGTGAGGGACAGTTCCGGAAAAACAACGACCCGCGCCTGCGCTGCACTCACGACATCAGCGTGGGTCGCGGCGTTCCGGGCGACGTCGTATGCGGCGCAGGTGGGCTGGGCAGCAGCGACGGTCAGGGACGGGGCGCGCACGCCAACATTCTCCAGGCGGCGGTGGACAATCTCCAGGGTTCCGTCGTTTCGGTGTGGAGCTCACCAGCGTTCATCCGGGTGCGGTCGATCGGCGGCGATGGTGGACGATCTGCGGGTGAGCCGCGAGGTCGAGGATTCCAACCGCCGCATGTTGCGGGCCCGGGACGCGATGGACCGCAACTACACCGAGCCGCTCGACATCCCCGCTCTGGCCCGGATCGCTTACGTCTCCGAGGCGCATTTCATCCGGACCTTCCGGAGCACCTTCGGTGAAACCCCGCACCGCTACCTGCAGCGCCGACGGGTGGAGCGGGCGATGGCGATGCTGCGACAGACGCCGGGATCGATCACCGACATCTGCATGACCGTCGGCTTCACCAGCCTTGGCACGTTCAGCCGGACATTCCACGGGATCGTCGGCGAGTCGCCGCGCGACTACCGCGCCCGCAACCCGCCCATCACCCACGTGCCGACCCACTTCTCGATGGCCTGGACCAGACCGAGCAGTTTCGGAGAAGGAACCCGTGAGCCAGGGCCATAACGTCGGCGTGACCAACAGGCGCCCCGAACCCGCCGGGCCGATCCGAAAGCGAGCAACGACATGTCCTTCCAGGCTTATCTGGACGCCGTCGAGGCAAAGACCCACAAGACCCCCGACGAGTTACTCGCCGAAGCCGTGGGGCGGGGCTATGGCCCGCAGACCAAGGCCGGCGTCGTCGTCGACTGGCTCAGCTCCGACTACGGCGTCGGTCGCGGCCACGCAATGGCGTTCTTCCACGTCGTCAAAAACGGCCCGGTCATCGCCGACAAGCATGTCGGGACCACCGGCGTCCACCGCGATGACACCACCGTGCTGCGGCTCGACGGCATGGCCCGCCGCGCTCTCGCCTGACCACATCCCGTTCTCGCGCATCCCCCGACAACCGAAAGGCATCGCCATGTTCAACGCCATCAATGTCTCCCAGATCTACGTTCTCGATCAGGATCAGGCCCTCGACTTCTACGTCGGGAAACTCGGCCTGGAGGTGAAGACCGACATCGACCTGGGCTTCATGCGCTGGCTCACCGTCAACGTTCCCGGCGACCCGGACCGGGAGATCCTGCTCGAGCGCCCCGGTGCCCCGGCCATGGACGAGGCCACGGCCGCGCAGGTCCGCGACCTCGTGACGAAGGGCGCCATCGGCGGCTGGGTCGGCTTCGTAACCGACGACTGCCGCAAGACGTACGAAGAGTTGTCGGCCAAGGGTGTCGAGTTCACCGACGGGCCCAACGAGCAGCCCTACGGGATCGACGCCGGCATCCGGGACCCGTTCGGCAACAAGCTGCGCTTCGTCCAACCGAACAGCTGAAAGGACACGGATCAAACCTCGACGACGACGTAGGCCCGCACCGGGAACGTGCCGAAGCCCGCGACGGCCGGCGGGGCGGCGTGCAGCCGGGCACCCTGGTCAGGAACGTCGGCGAGCCTGGTCAGGTGCTCCAGCACCGGGATATCGGCGGCGAGCAGCACCGAGTGGGCCGGCCGGGTGCGTACCCCCGCCGTATCGTCGATATTGACCGAGTCGATCCCCACCAGCCGGGCGCCGTGCTCGGCGAGCCAGCTCGCGCCGGCCTCGGTGAGGTACGGAGCCGGGCCGCCGTACTCCTCGGTGCCGAAGTGCCGGTCCCATCCGGTGTGCAGCAGCACCGCCTTACCCGCGACATCCGTGCCCTGCAGGTCCGCCGCGTCGATCCCCCTTTCGATGCCCCTGCCCGAACGGTCGGTGAACCGGCCCACCACGACCGGCAGATCCGCGACTGACGCCAGGTCGAGCTGAGCGAGATCCCGGCCGCCGCTGTACCGGTGGAACGGGCTGTCCAGATACGTCCCGGTGTTGCCGACCATGCTGATCCGGTCGATGGCGAACTCCGTCCCCTGTTCGTAGACACCGCGGGAGGACTCCCTGGTCAGGTGCGGGGTGATCTCCGGCCCGGGAAGGCCGGGATAGGTCACCATGCCGTGGCGGATGACGTGGCTCAGGTCGATCAGGCGGCGGCTGCTCATGCCCAGCATCCTGCCGGACGCTTCGCGCCCGACGCATACGTCGACATCAGGCCACGTCCTTGCCGGACAGAGCTCTTACGGCTTCCAGACCATCAGCACCACGACCACGACCAGCAGCAGCGCTGCCACGCCGGAAACCACGCCGATCCGGCGGTAGTCGGACGAGGCCGGTTCGGCGCCGGCCGGGCCGGCCAGGTGTTCGGCGGCGCTGCGCAGCGCGGGCACCACGGCCAGCAGGGTCAGCGTCAGTGCGATCAGGTACGCGATGAAGGAGATCAACACCCACGGGGTGGTCACGGTGTAGTGATCCTTCGGATCGCTGACTCCGAGGGCGCCGAACCCGAGTACGGCCACCGCCAGCGAGATCAGGCTGAACACCGAGGTCGACCGGGCCAGCGCGGCCACCTGCCCGCCCTGCCCGGCCCGCACGGCCCGCATGGCGGTCATCGGCAGGATCGCCATCGGCCCGACGACGAACACAGCGGCCACGACGTGCAGGGTGATCAGGAACGTGCTCATGCGTTCCAGGCTAGCGGCCGTCACGGAACAAAGTCAGGACGCTACGGTGAGCCACGCCCGGACGATCACTGCGATGGTCGCCGTCAGGCTTGGCGCGCAGCTTCCAGGTCCTCGAGGGTCGTGCCGGTGACCTTGCCCTCCAGATCATCGGCGAGCTGCTCCTGGTCGGTGAGGTGCCGGAGCAGGAACGCGGTGGCCAGCGTCCGCACGACCCGCTGCACCTTGTGTTCGTTGCCGGAACCGGTCAGCGTCGACGTCCAGTGGCCGCCCTCGGCGAGCCCGAGGTGGCTGCCGCCCTTGATGGTGCGGAGCTGGCTCGGTCCGGCCCAGGCCGCCGCGATCGCAGTGCCGTCGTCGTCGGCCACCTCGTCGTCCGCACCCACCAGGTGCAGGCCGGGCACCCGGACCCGGGTGGCGGCTTCCTGGGCGGACGGCCGGGTAGCAGCGGCGCTGACCGTCACCACCGCGTGGATGTCCTTGTCGGCAGCTGCCGCGAGGACGGCCGCACCGCCGCCGATCGAATGTCCGACGACGCCGAGTCGCTGCGGGTCGACGGTCAACCGGCCGTCGGCCAGTCGCCCGAAGGCGACCGCCTCCAGCGCCGCTGAGATGTCCCGGGCCATCGCCAGATGTGATGGCACCGGCCCTCTCTCGGTGTTGGGCGCGACGACGACCAGGCCCCAGGACGCGAAGTAGCGCATGGTGTCGGCGTACCGGGCAGCGGGTTGCAGCCAGCCGTGCGACAGAGCGACCGCAGCCAGTCCCTTCCCCGTGACAGGAGCGAACACCAGACCACGTATGCCGGCTGCGGCCAGGACGCCGGCCGCGTCCCGGAGCGGCCCCT
>JBBRDH010000039.1:0-37040 GCA_038204125.1 Mycobacteriales bacterium | reverse complement strand
GGGGAGATTCAATGCGCTGTGCCACAGCGGGATCGCCCACCGGGTGTAGGGGTTGTGGCGGGCACGGTCGATGTTGATGGGGCGGCTCGGCGTCCCTGCTTGCAAGAGGCTTGCTCGTCAGTGGCCGGCCGCGTTGGCTATCTCGGTAGCCAGGTCGGTGGGGCGGCTCCACATTGGCCAGTGGCCGGTCGGGAGGTCGATGAGCTCCAGGTCGCGGAGGGTGGCGACCTCGGCCATCATCGGGTGACCTTGGCGGGCCATCTGCATCATCACCTCGCAGGGGTAAGAGGAGGCGATGATGGTGGTCGGGACGTCGCGGCGGGCGTCGTTGTGCAGATGCACCGGAGCCCGGATGACCGCTGCGGGCTCCGGAACCGCTCGTTCGCGGAACCGGCCCAAGTCGTCGTCGCCAATGCCTTCGAGGCTGGCGCGCAACTGTTCGAACGGGGGCAGCGGCACCTCTTCGGTCTCCGGCGGCAAGGACGCATCAGCGGCAGAGCCGTCCGCGGACGGCCCGCTGTCGACATAGACGACGCGGGCGACCGCGGTGGGATCCCGGTCCAGGAGCAATGAGGTGGGGTATCCGGCCCCGCTGTGCACGACGAGAACGACCTTGGAGCCGTCGGCGGCGGCCATGCCGACCGCTGAACGCAGCGCGTCGGCCTGCTGCGCGACGGTCGCCGAGGCGCGGTCGGGGTCGTCGGGGTCGAGCCCGGGCAGGGTGAGCGCCGTGACGTGGTGGCCGCGACTGCGCAGGTCAGCGGCGACGGCGTCCCAGGCCCATGCGCCGAGCCAGTGGCCGGGGACAAGAACGATCGACGGAGCGGTCTGCGTGGTGGTTTTCATACCCTCATGCTGCGCTCCCGGCCGGACGCGGGCATGTCACTATTTCGGTCACCATTCCTGAAAGGATGCAGCCGTGAACCGCACCGACCGTCTGCACGCCCTCACCGAGTCGCTCCGCCGGGCCGGAGCCACGGGCCGCACCGCTCAGCAGCTCGCCAACGAGCTGGAGGTGACCGGCCGCACCGTCAAACGCGACCTGGCTGCCCTGGCGGCCGGTGGCCTGCCGATCTGGGGACGGACCGGCCCCGGCGGCGGCTACGGGCTGGCGCAGCGCTCGTCGCTGCCGCCGGTGAACTTCACTGCCGCCCAGGCGTTGGCGCTCAGTGCCGCGGTGGCTGCCTCGACCCATGCACCGTTCTCCGATGCGGCCCGCACGGCCACGCGCAAGGTGCTCGACGTCCTCGACCCGCTGGAGCGCCGCCGAGCCACGGATCTGTCCCGCCGGGTATGGGTCGACGTCGGGCCCGGCGCTCCGCGCCGGGTCATGTCCGCTCTCGAGCAGGCCCTGCTCGAGCAGGTCACCGTCAACCTCGCCTACACCGACGCCCACGGGCGCAGCACCCGGCGTGAGGTGGAGCCGATGATCTTCGCCCTGACCGGCGGCCGGTGGCTACTCGTCGCGTGGTGCCGGCTGCGTAACGACGTCCGCTGGTTCAACCTGTCCCGCATCCAGACCGCGACAGCCACCCGCCACCCCTGCACCGGCCATCCCATCGGCGAGATCGGCACGCCGCCCGATGAAGCACGACCAATCGGCGTCTGACCCGACAGCCGCCCGGGTACCCATCGGCTCGCGACGCAGTCGTCACGACAGTGCTCTCCCTCCTCACGCTGCGAACCCTCGGGTTCACCGCCCCCACATTCGGACTGCTGCTGGCGGCCTTCGGTATCGCCAGCCTGATCGGCGCGTCGATAGCACCCCGAGTAGGTGCCCGGCTCGGATCGGGACGCGCGGTCATCCTTGCGCGCGTGGCGTAACCGATCGTCTGGCTGCTCTTGGCCATCGCCCCGCACAGCGCCACCGGTGATGTCCTGCTATTCGCGGAAGACGAGGTTCGGCGGAACGTCGTTCATCCCGGCTCGTCAACGTCCCGACGTCCGATCGTCGCTCCGCTCGGTCGGGGTCGAACGAATTTCATCGGTCCCTTCCGCCAAAGCTGCACGCCGTGCCGACCGCCAAAAAAGCCCGTCTCCCCCCCGCCAATCGACCTCGATCAATGCCCGCTCCTGCCAGATTGTCGCGCGAAGCCATGCTTCTGTAGCCGCCGCGAATACGGCACGTGGTTCGTCGGAGTGCCTGATCCCGATCTTCGCTGGTCGAGTTGCTGTCACCGCGAGGTTCATGCCCGGGAAGCACCATCGGACGATGCCCGGAAGAGGACCCGTTCCCGAATTGCATTGGCACAGAACCCTTCCCGCACGATTCGCCCGCTCGCCGGACTGTTTCGGTCAGCGACCGGCCGGTCGGATCACCAACTGACGCTGCGGGGGCAGGTCGAGGTTGAGCCCCCACACCACGCCCATATGGTCGACGGCGACGATCTCGCCCTGGTCGACGACGGCGAAGAGCCAGCGGCTGTCCGGGGACCAGGCCAGCTGCCCCGGGTAGGCAGTGGCTCCGGGGATTCGGCCGGCCATCGTGGTGATCCGGCCGCTGCGGAGATCGACGAGCATCAGCCCGATCGTGACGGCTCGGCCTTTCTGGACGACAGGGGTGGCGACGAACGCCGCAGTCCGTCCGTCCGGCGACAGGACCCCCGTCTGATAGAGCGCGCTCGGGGACAGGGGCGCTCCGGTCACCGGGAGGGTCCGGCGCACACCCTTGACGGTCGCCACCACGGCAGCGCAGCGCGCCGAAGCGCATTCGAGGATGAGGACACCGGTCGGCCCGGTCGCCAGCACCGCGCCCTTGCCCAGCCGTTGCGAATGTCTCGGGCCGACCGACAGGACGGTGCTGTCCTTCAGGACGAAGAGCAGGCCGCCGGCCCCGTCGGCCAACGCCGCCTGAGCGGACAGCCCGGACGGGACTGCGATGACCGGCCCAGCCTTCTGCCCCCGCCAGTCGAGCAGCATGTATGCGTCGTCACCCGCGGCGGATCCCTGCGCCGCCCAGATGTGCTCGGTGTCCGGACCCGGGAAGACCGGGCCGTGATCGAGCGGCACGGCCGCCTTCTGGGTCGGATATCGATCGGGCATGAGGTATCCGTCGACGAAATCCAGTGGGCGGACGAGGGTCTCGTCCGGACCGCTGAGAAAGCTGACCGGCCCGCCGCTTGCCAGGCCGGGAATGGTTGTGCTGTCGATCCGACCGGTGCGCGGATCGATCCGGGACAGCCACTCGTCACCCCGGGCCAACAACTGCCAGGTGCCGGTCATCTCCGGCAGCAGCGGGTGGCCAAGTTGGCGCACCGCCCTGATGCCGTCCGTCGGCGCTGCATCGGAGATCGGACCGGATGACGGCGACCCGGTCGCCCGCACCTCGACGGACGCGAGTGGGGTGAGCGGGCTGGCCGCCACCGGCGCGCCGGCCAGCGGCCGGGTCGCTCCCTGGATGAGGATCACCACCATGAGAACCGCCAGAGCGAGCGGCAGCAACGGCCACCACCGGGGCATCCCTCGGCGGCCGGCGGGACCATCCAGTCCGCCAAGATGGATCACCATTTGCGCCTCCGCTCGCGCGGGTTAGGCCGCCCGTGCGGCAAGCCCGGACCCATCGTCCTCCCATCCGGCGGCGGCCGCCCGTGTGATCAGACCCGCGCGGGCAGTCCCGGTCTGGCGAGTTCCTGCCTCGATCACCACCGGCAGATCTTCGCCGCCCTGCTCCCCCACAGGCCGCGCGGGATACCCGCGTGCAGCCTGACCGTTACCCAAACCGGCGCAAGTAACCCGGACGGGCGCGGCGATCCGCCCGGTGACCGTCCGGATTCCAAGTCGCCCCGGGTTCAGTCCCCTTCATCGGCCGGCCGCACGCCGTTTCATCCTGTATCCCGTTTCGCCGGCGGCAAGCGGAGGCGGAACCCTCAACAGGGAGCACCTGGTCAGTGAGGCGGTGCCACACACAGCCCGATCCCGCCGGGAAGGACCGTGACGTTCAGATTGTCGGCAGGTTCGATGACGTCACCGTCGAGTTGCCGGGGCTGCGGCCGGTCGGAGGTGATGCTGATCCGACTGCCCCTGCGGACGGTCATCCGTGGGACCCGGGTCCGGCGGAGTACCACGGCCGCGGCCAACCTCACCCAGTGACCAAGATGCTGCGGCGCCAGGATGGCCACTTCCATCCGGCCGTTGTCCGGTTCGGCATCCGGGAGCAGCCGCACCCCGCCCTGTAACCGCCCCACGTTGCCGACCAGCACCGACCGGGCGACACACTTCATCGGCTCGCTGTCATCGATCTGGACTTCCAGCTGCATCGGCCGGTCGCGCAGGTGTTTGAGGGCAGCGAAAACGTAGGCGATCGGGCCGATCCTGGCCTTCAAACTCTCTGCTGCGTCGCGCATCATGGCGGCGTCGAAGCCCATGCCCGCCATCACAGCGAACACCTGACCGTCGACCTGCCCGATGTCCAATTTTAGCCGTGCACCGGCGATCGCCAGTCGGACACCCTCGGCCGGGTCCTCGGGGAGTTCGAGGTTGGTCGCCAACAGGTTGCCGGTGCCGGCCGGCAGTACGGCCAGCGCAGCATCGGTACCGAGCATCCCGGCGATCACTGCCCGCACGGTTCCGTCCCCACCGCAGACGAACACCACCTGGGCGCCGGCAGCGACGGCGCGGCGCGCCTGACCGGTTCCCGGGTCCTGCGGTGTCGTCTCCCACCACGAAGGCGCGGGCCATCCCGCCTGCGCCAGGGCCTCCTCGATGATCCGGCGCCGATCGGTCAGGTCGTGTACCCGTGCGGGGTTCGCCACCACCGCGCAACGCAACGCCCCCGCCGGGAGATTGTTGGGCTGCTGGCCGGTCCCTGCAGCGAGGTTGTCGTCGTGTTTCGAGGCCGTCACCGTTGGTCCGTTCCCTGGCTTTGGTCGGTCCGGGAGATTCATTGCGTGGTGCTGGTGAGCACGGTAGAGCTGTCGATCTTGAGGATGCCGCCTTGTAGTAGGAGGGAGTAGACGGTGGGTTCAACGACGGTTCGGCCGTCCTTGAAGTAGTAGGTGATCCTCGCCTCGGCGGTGTCCGGGCTGGCGCCGTGCGCATTGGTGGCGGTGACTCGCTGCACGCTGTCCCAGAAGCGTTGGAAGTACTGCCGGTTCTGCGCGGTGCCGGTCTGAAAGCTGGTGGTCAGGTGAGCCCAGCCCTGGTCGGTGTCGCCGGGCAGCAGCGCGTAGTAGTCGGTGATGGCCGCGGCAAGTTCAGCCGACGTCGGTGCAACCCTGGCGGCATTGGCTCGGGAGGTGCTGGAGGTGGATTCTTTGGTGTGCGGCGTGGTGGGTGCCGGCTTGTCGGCAGTTGTCTGCCCAGCGGCGGAGGTCACCGGAAGCCGGGTGGCCGGGGGGGGCTGGGTGGTCGGCAGGGAGAGAGGCATCGCGTGGGTGGCGGGGTGCGAGATGGTGCTCTGCGCCGACGTGGCCGTCGAGGGCGAGGTGGTGGTGGGCTCCGAGCTGCGGCGCGGCGAAAGTGGCGATACGGAACTGGATGTCGCCGATGATGGGACGCCTCCCGGATTTTTGCCGGCAATCTGCTGCGGGCTGCGGCTCCCACCGACCAGCAGCCAGGTTCCCACCCCCGCCAGGAGCAGGACGGTCGCCACCGCGGTCAGCATGACCCCCAGAGGTCGTCGACGGTTGCCGCGGGCAGCGCCTGATACCGCCGATGCGACGTCGGTGACCCCGGCAGATGCGGGCCTGCTGCCCTGGTCGTGATCGATGGGCCATTCACGCACGGTCCGCGGCGGGACCGCGATGGTGCGTGGCTCCAGGGCGGGCATTGCGGCCGCCTTCTGTGCCTGCAGGTCGGTGAGGAGCCGGACGACAGAGGACATCCCCGGCCTGGCCGCGGGGTCGATGGCCAGCATCTGGCCGAGCAGGGAGGTCAGTGCCCCACTTCGCCGCGGCGGGATGATCTGGCCGGAGGCGACCTTGTGCAAGATGGCCATGGCATTCTGCTCGGACCCGAATGGTGGCGTCCCCTCGAGTGCGGCGTAGAGGGTGGCGCCGAGGGAGAACACGTCGGCCGGGAAACCGGACGCAGCGCCGCGAGCCACTTCCGGAGCCAGGAAAGCCGGTGTCCCGCTGACCATTCCGGTAGAGGTGAGGCTGACATCACCGGCGGCGTGGGAGATCCCGAAGTCGGTGATCATCGCACCCCCGGCGGGGGTGATCAGCACGTTGCTGGGTTTGACATCGCGGTGGATGATCCCCACCTGATGAGCCGCGGCCAGGGCAGAGGCAACCTCGGCGCCGACACCGGTCACAAACCGCACCTGCAGCAGACCCTCCTCGGCCAGCATCGAGCTCAGGGTCCGGGAAGGCACGAACTGCAGGATCAGACACGGCTGACCACCATTGTCGATGACGTCGTACAAGGTGACGGCGTGCGGGTGGTGCAGACGGGCGGTGATCCGCGCCTCCCTGATCACTCTGCTCCGGGCCATCGCGGCGTCGTCCTTGCTCAAGCCCGGCTGGGTGAGTAACTCCTTGATCGCCACCTTGCGTTGCAACAACTCGTCCCAGGCCTCCCACACCGATCCCATTCCGCCGGTGGCCACCCGGTACACCAGTCGGTAGCGGCCGGCGAGCACATCACCGGGCAAAGTCATCGATGCCTCCGCAAGTGAGGGACCAGCGATCTGGTCCGGTGTGGTGTGCTCAGGCCTGGGCGGCCCGTCCGGTGGCGGCACCCGGCCATCGCAGGATGTTCCCGAATCGACTTGGGAAGATGTGCCGGGCCAACGACCGCGCCTTGGCGATGCGGTGCCGCAATCCCGTCTTCAGGCAAGACAGCCGATCAGGGGCGGCCGGGCCGGTGATCGATGCGGCTTCGGTCGGGGTCTGAAACCGTTTCCCACACCCCACAGCGCCGCCTCGGTTCGACTGCTGACTTTAATCTTGCGGTAGATCGTGCGGATGTCGGACTCCACGGTGTTCGGGCTCAGGTGTGTCAGCATCGCGACGTCGGCGTTGCTCTTGTCCTGGGTGATCAGCGCGAGGATTGCTGATTCCCGGTCGCTCAGGCCCTCACCCCGGCCGGGCCAGTTGAACCTCGAGACGCTCGGGGCTCGCGGCGGTGGGTCGCTGACGACGAATTCGCCCCGGTCCGTGAACCGATCGAACAGGTCCGCCAACCCGACGAGCACGAGGTCGTCGTCATCCGCCGACGCCACGGTGATAGGGGCAGATTTCCCAGAGCCGCTCACCAACGAATGCTAACCACCCAAAAGGCCCCCTTTAACCCCCCTAGGGGTGTGGCGGGGCAGCCCAAGGGGTGATGTTCTGTCGAAGCGACTCCTGGTCCAACTGGGTCGGGCCCGCGCATCGATCGAAACGGGTCTGCGGCGCTACGACTCCTGCTCCAAGGCCCATCCGACCGCACATTACGGGTTCGTCGAGGAATCAAAGCTCGTCCAGCGGTGATAGCAGGACGGAGCCGCACTGCAATGCATTGACCCGGCTCCCTCGCGCTCGACCTCATAGAAGGTGACTCCGGTGACTTCGCAGACTCTCCCAGCACCCGCCGTTGGCAGCAGTGTGGCCATCGACCTGGCCGAGCGGGGACACAACGATCTGGTGGGCCAACCCCATGAGCAGGTCGAAGAGGGACCGGTCGCCGAGGCCGAGGCGGTGGCCGCTGCGATCAGCACCGAAGAACAACCCATGGGCTCTTTGGGGCGTCGGTTCAACCGCAGGTCGCCATTTTTCATCGGAATGACCGCCGCCGCCGGCGTCGCAGTCACCTACGGCGCCCTTCAACTGCTCGCAGTGGCCGGAAACGTGCTGATCCTCATCGGATTGGCGTTGTTCCTGGCCTTCGGGATGGAACCGGCCGTGTCGTTCCTGGTGAAACACCGCTGGCCGAGGCCGCTGGGCGTCGCGGCGATCCTGCTGCTCATCGTGGGCGTCATCGGCGGTTTCATCGCAGCCGCGATACCGGCGCTGATCACCCAGGGTCAACAGCTGATCGCCAACGCCCCCCACTACCTGCAGCAGGCCCAGGACCACAGCACTTTCATCGGGCGACTCAACGATCACCTGCACCTGACCCAGCAGCTGCAATCGCTGATCAGCTCCCCCGGCTCGATCGACTTCAACGGAGTGCTGTCCGCCGGAGCAGCGGTGTTCTCCGCCGTCACCGACACCTTCATCGTGCTGATCCTCACCGCCTACTTCCTGGCCGACATGCCCCGCATCCGCGCGCTGATCTACCGGATGGTCCCGCACACCCGCCGGCCCCGCGCCATTTTGATGGGCGATGACATCCTGGCCAAAGTCGGCGCCTACGTTCTGGGCAACCTGCTGATCTCCCTGATCGCCGGCGGCCTGACCTTCGGCTGGCTGATGATCTTCTCCATCCCCTACGCCGCGCTGCTGTCGATCATGGTGGCCCTGTTCGACCTCGTCCCCGTCGTCGGGTCCACCATCGCCGGGATCATCGTCGCCGCCGCCGCCCTGACCATCTCGCTTCCCCTGTGCCTTGCCACCATCGCGTTCTTCATCATCTACCGCACCGCCGAGGACTACTTCCTGGTCCCCCGCATCATCGGCAGAGCCGTCAAAGTCCCCGCCCTGGTCACCGTCGTCGCGGTCCTGATCGGCGGAGCCCTGCTCGGCGTCGTCGGTGCCCTGGTCGCCATCCCCGCGGCCGCCGCCCTTTTGCTGATCGCCCGAGAAATACTCTTCCCCCGCCTCGACGAAGCCTGAGCCGGCCACGTTCTGGCTGCTGATTTCCCGTCCCGAAGTAGTCGGCGCAGGTGGATCCAGGCAAAGTCGGCACGGATCGAGCCGGGCTCAGGTCGCGGACCAGATAAATCACATCCCCACGATTCTCGGCGGACTCGACGTGATCCCGGCGAAAGCCGTTCTTCTCGAGAACTCGCAGGGAGGCCGAATTCAAGGCCCCCACCGTCGACCACAGGCGGGCGCGCCCGGTAGCTGCGGCCGCCTCGACAACGGCCTGAGCCGACTCGGTGGCGTAACCGTGGCCATGAAATTGCCGAAGCAGCTCGAATGCGATTTCCGGCTTGTCTTCGGTCGCCCGTCCGACGATCAGCCCGCAGTAGCCGACGAAGAGTCCGCTACTGCGGTCGCGGATGGCCAGCAACCCGAAACCGTTGCGGCGGAAACTATCCGCGAGCAGCAGAATGTTCCCGACGGCCTCTTCGATCGTCGTGCCATATCCACGGGCGCCGGGCCCACGTTCGGCAATCATGGCGGCATAAGAAGGGGCGTCGGCCGGTTCCAGCAGATTCAGCATCAGCCTGCCTGTTTCCAGGCGTTGCGCGAGTGGGAGGTATGACCCTCTGCTGTCACCTTCCATCAGGGGAGAGTAGTCAGCCGTTCGACCTGTCCCACGCGCACTGGGAGCGCCCCTTCACGCCGCGGGCAGACAGCCGATGAAAAGGGACGAGTTGGTCTGTAAGCCGGGTCCTGTTCCCGGGTGCCTCTCGGCGATCCCGTTCGGCGACCATCCATCTCGGCGCACCGTTGCCGGTGCGCTCCAGCGATTCACCCGCAGGCTCGGGCGGGCCGCCCTCGAGCACCTGCGCACGTCGACCGGCGTCGAAACGCCGGCCGGCGCTCTCAATCTTGCTCCGGGTGGGGTTTACCTAGCCGTCCCGGTCACCCGGGACGCTGGTGGTCTCTTACACCACCGTTTCACCCTTACCGCAGCCCGGCCCGGGGGCCGGATCGCGGCGGTCTGTTCTCTGTGGCACTGTCCCGCGGCTCGCGCCGGGTTGCCGTTGACAACCACCCTGCCCTGTGGAGCCCGGACTTTCCTCGGCGGCCGCCCCGCGAAGGGCGGCTCGACGCGGTCGCCCGACCAACTCGTCCAGAGCGCGACTCTACCGCCGCGAGTCAACTACCACTTCGGTCGAGCCGGATCGCTCTCTGGACGGCTCGACAACGACGACCGGCCCCCAGATGGTATCGGGATGGACACGCTCCAAGCGCCGAGTCGATCATGTACTTTGACCGGCTGTGACGAGTACAGGGCAGGACCTGGTGAACGGCCGGCGATGAACGAGGGTGCCGCCACAGTGGTCGGGGTGGTGCTGCTGCTCGGGACGCTGGCCTGGGCGATCGTCCGCCCTAGGGGCCTCCCGGAGGCTGTGGCCGCGGTACCGGCGGCCGGGCTCGCCCTCGCCCTCGGAATCCTGCCGCTGTCCGCGGCCCAGGAGACGATCGGACGGCTGGCGCCGACGATCGGCTTCCTGGCGGCGGTGCTGGTGATCGCCCGTCTGGCCGACGTCGACGGCGTGTTCCGCTGGCTGGGGGCGGTGATGGCGGCGCGCAGCCGCTCGAACTCGCAGCGGTTACTCGGGCTGGTATTCGTCGTCGCATCGCTGACCACGGCGGCGCTCAGCCTGGACGCGACCGTGGTGCTGCTGACACCCGCGCTGCTGGCGACCATCAAACGGCTGAAGATGCGACCGGCTCCGCACCTGTACGCCACTGCACATCTGTCGAACACCGCATCACTGCTCTTTCCCGTGTCGAATCTGACAAACCTGTTGGCGTTCAAGGCATCGGGCCTGAGCTTCGTCGGATTCACCGAATTGATGGCCGGCCCGTGGATTGTCGGAATCGCGCTCGAATATGCGGTCTTCCGGCGGTTCTTCGCCGCCGATCTGGCCGCGGACAGCAGTACCGAGCTGATCTCTTCCGGCACCTCCGATCGCGCCCCCCAGCCGGCGAGCCCGCAATCTGCCCCGCCCCCGGTCGGCACGCTGATCCTGCTCGGGGTGATCCTCGCCGGTTTTGCGGCGGGCCCGCTGGTGCACGCCGAACCAGCTCTGGTGGCCGGAGTCGGAGCAGCGGTGATGGCGCTGCGAGCGATCAGCCGGAGCCAGATCGGGCTGCTGTCCGTGCTCCGGGAGACCAATCCCCTGTTTCTTGCCTTCGTTGCCGCCCTCGGTGTGGTCGTCGACGGCGCGACCGGTCACGGCCTGCAACGGGCGCTGGCCGTGGCACTGCCGAACGGTTCCGGTCTCCCGGCCCTGCTGGGGCTGTCTGCGATCGCAGCCATCCTGGCCAACCTCGTCAACAACCTGCCGGCGACCCTGGTGTTGCTGGCGGCGCTCGGTGCCCACCCGGCGGCCGCGCCGGTGCTGGCCGTCCTCATCGGCGTGAACATCGGCCCCAACCTCACCTACACCGGGTCGCTGGCCACGCTGCTCTGGCGGCGGGTGCTCAGGCACCACCGGTCCTCTCCCTCGCTCGGCCGGTTCACCCGGCTCGGCCTGCTGACCGTTCCGGGATGCCTGGCGGGGTCGACACTGTCTCTCTGGCTGGTGTCCCGCTGACGAACCGCCGAAATCACGCTGAGCGCAGCCGGTTCGGTGAAGTGCGGCGTCACTCAGCCGGTGAGGTGACCGGTTTCGTTGACGGCCCAGACCATCGTGGCGCCGTCGTCGGCGACGGTGAAACCGGAGAGCGAGGCCGTGTCGATCCGCAGCCGGTAGGCCGCCGCCGACTGAACCCCCAGCGCGGCCATCAGGATCATCTTGGTGGTGGCGGCGTGGGTGACCAGAACGACGGTGCTGCCGCGGTACTCGCGCACCACGTCGTCGATCATCGGCGAAACCCGTTCCCGGATCTCGGTGAACGATTCGCCGCCCGGTGGCGCCGCGTCGGGATCGTTGCGCCAGCCGGCGAATTCGGTCGGCCAGCGACGTTCGATCTCGTCGGGGCGGCAACCGGTCCATTCGCCGAGCAGTCCGTCGACCAGGCCCGGGTGGACCACCACCGGGGCACCCGAGCGGGCACCGATGGCCTCGGCGGTCAATCGACAGCGTTGCAGCGGCGAGGTCAGCACCACGCCCGGACCCAGTGGGCGGACGCGCCCCGCCACCGAGGAGGCCTGCCGGCGGCCCCGGCTGGTCAGCGGCACGTCCTCCCGCCCGGCAAACCGGCCGTCGGCCCCCCACGTCGTCTCGCCGTGCCGGACGACGATGATCTTGGTGGCGCCCGAAAGGGGGGAGATCCGGCGGTCCGCCGACTGCTCCAGGGCCGTCGCCGCGTCCGCCGCGTCATCGACAGGAGACGGCAGCGCCGCTGCCGGGTCGTCCACCGGTTCCTCGACGGTGCCGAACGAGAACAGGTCCGCCGGTTCGTCGGGTGACCGCTGCCAGGGGTCGGATGCACTGCCCGCGGCGGTCCACACTTCACCGCGGACGGCCGCATCCATCGCCTCGTTCGCGAGGCGGTCGGCATGTGAGTTCTCCGCCCGCGGTACCCAGTTCAGGCTGACCTTTGCGAAACCGGCCAGCAGGCCGGATGCCTTGCGCGCCAGCGGCTTCATATCGGGGTGCTTGACCTGCCACCGACCCGACAGTTGCTCGATGACGAGTTTGGAATCCATTCGGACGGTGACCCCGGTGGCTCCCAACTCCTTCGCTGCTTCCAGCCCGGCGATCACCCCGGCGTATTCGGCAACGTTGTTGGTGACCCGGCCGAGCGACGCGGCCCGTTCGGCGAGCACCGTCGACCCGTCGGATGCGAACACCACCGCCCCGTAGCCGGCCGGTCCGGGGTTGCCGCGCGATCCGCCGTCCGAATACACGATGACGGCGCGGTGGGTTGCCGACCCGCCACCACCTGGATCGGCGCCGGAATTGCCCTTCACCGCAGCGCTTCTCACCAGCGGATCAGGATGGCGCCGCACTCCGGGCAGCGCACGACCTCTTCGACGCCCGCATTGCGGATCGCGCCCAATTCGACCCGGTCGATGTCGATCCGGCAGGCCTCGCACCGCGACCCGTTGAGCTTGGCCGCCGCCACCCGGCCCGTCGCCCGGATCTTCTCGTACAGGGCGGCGAGATCCCCCGGCAGGCCGCCGACGAGTTCTTCCCTGGCCGCCCGATGTCGACCCAGTTCGTCGTCGAGGTCGGCGAAGGAGTCGTCACGGCGCGATTCGGCGGCGGTCACCTCTGCCAGCAGGGCTGACAGCTCCCGATCCACGCCGGCCAGCGCGGAATCAGCGACCTCACGTCGTTCCATCAGATCCAGCGCCTCGTCCTCCAACACGCCCTGACGGCGGGCGAGGGAGGTGATCTCGTGCTGCAGGTTCTCCAGGTCCTTGGCGGCGCCGGCGCCCGAGGTCAGCCGCTGGGTGTCCTTTGCGGCCCGGGACCGGACCTGGTCGATCTCGTTGTCCAGTTTGCGGGCCGCCTTGGTCAGATCACCGATCTCGGTGGCGGCGTTGACCTTTGCAGTGTTCAGCTCGGCCAGCCGGCCGGCGCTCGCGGCGATGACGGCCAGTTCCGGCAGGTGGCTGCGGCGATGCTCGGCGGCGCTGATCGACTGGTCGAGACCGGCCAGGTCGATCAGGCGGCGCTGGACGAACGGGTCAGCCTTCGGCACAGGTGTCGGCCCTTCTACGGTCGGCCCGGAGAGTGAGCCGGACAGTCAGCATCCCATGTTCGCAGCAGCCGATTCGTGCAGCCGCCACGGATCGGTCCGGCGGCTCGAAACAGTGACCCGAAGGCCGCCGCCGGGCTCGTCGCCGGTCCCCTGATGCGCCTCGGTGCCTGGGCCGGTCGGCCGACGGAGCAACTGCGCCACCGCGGCAAGCCACGGCCATTCCCCGGCCCAGTGGGCAACCTCGACGACGGCCGGGCTGTCCGGCGCGGCAGTGAACTCGGCGACCACATGGTGCCGGAGGTCGGAACTGACGAACACGTCGGCGCCCATGGCCGCGGCCGCCGCCATCGCCGATTCCCCCGCTCCGGAGCAGACTGCCACCCGCCGAACGGGCCGGTCCGCCTCGCCGGCCGCTCTTACCCCGCCGGCAGTCGCCGGCAGGGCAGCGGCGACCCCTCGCAGAAACGCCGCCAGGGTCACGGACTCGGCGAGCTCGCCGATCCGGCCCATCCCGACAGCCGCTACCGGAAGATGCCGGCCCGCAGGGGTTTCGGGTTCCAGCGGCCGGGTGTCCCGCACTCCCAGAACGGCCGCAAGGGCGTCGTTCACCCCGCCGGTCGCCTTGTCCGCGTTGGTGTGGGCCGCGAAATGGGCGATCCCGGCTTTGGTCAGCCGATGAATGAGGATGCCCTTCGCCGTGTTCGCGGCGACCGACTGCACCGGCCGGAACAGCAGGGGGTGATGGGTGACCAACAGCTGCACCCCGAGTTGTTCCGCCTCACCCACCACCTCGGAGTCCACGTCGACGGCGAGCAACACGGAGCCGACGCTTTCATCGGGATCGCCGCAGGTCAGCCCGATCCCGGTGTCCCACTCCTCGGCCAGATCGGGTGGGTAGGCCGCTTCGAGAACCCCGATGACGTCAAGAATCCGGGTTGGCACGTGGCACCACCCCTTCATTGCTCGCCCCTGAGTCCCCGGACCCGGTCAGTCTCGCAGCGACAGCACCCCCGGGCCGACAGCGGGACCGGGTTACCGGGGCGGACCCGCTGATTGTTCGAAGCGTTACGGTCGGCACGGTCAAGCGAGCCGGCGATCCTGCGCGAACAGGCCGCGCGCCGCGGTAGCGCCTTCGTCCCGAGGAGTTCAATCGTGTCCCGTCATCCGCTCGACTCGCTCAGTACCGAGGAGTTCCACCGCACCACCGCCGCGCTGAGCGCCGCCGGTCATCTTGTGCCGAGTCGGCGCTTCGCCTCGATCACCCTTTCCGAGCCGGCCAAGACGGACGTGCTGGCCTGGCGGGAGGGCGACCCGATCACCCGGTTTTCACTGTCGGTGCTCTGGGACCGGGCCGACAACCGGACCTACGAGGCGATCGTCGATCTGGCTGAATCCGGGGCCGATGCGGACTCTGTTCACTTCTTCCAGCACATTCCCGGCGTCACGCCTAATTTCACCCTGGACGAATGGCACGACTGCTCGGAGACGATGAAGGCAGACCCACGGGTGGTCGCTGCTCTCGGGGAGCGCGGGATCACCGATCTCGACCTGGTGCTGATCGACGTCTGGGCCTACGGCCGCTCGCTGGTGCCCCAGAAACACCGCGATCGCCGGCTCGGCTGGGCCGACATCTGGGTACGCTCCAGCCCGACCGGGAACCCATACGCCCACCCGGTTTCCGGGATCAAGCTGATCGTGGACATGAACACGATGGAACTGCTGGAGATCGACCGGGCGGACATCATCGCGGCCCCGGCGCCGGTGATGGGCGAGTACGAGCCCGGTCTGGTGCCCGGGCAGAGAATGCGAACCGACGTCAGGCCCCTGGAGATCAGCCAGCCGGATGGGCCGTCGTTCGAGATCGACGGAAACGTGATCCGCTGGCAGAACTGGTCATTCCGACTGTCGTTCAACTACCGCGAAGGCCCGGTCATCCACCAGGTGAAATACGCCGACCAGGGCGTGGACCGGGACATTGCCTACCGCATGTCCTTTGCCGAGATGGTCGTGCCCTACCGGGATGCCGGGTTCGACCACTATCGGCGAACGGCTTTCGATATCGGCGAGTGGGGCCTGGGATATATGACCCAATCCCTTGCCCTGGGCTGCGACTGCCTAGGCGAGATCCGCTACCTCGACGCTGTTCTCACCGACAGTCTCGGCGAGCCGTCGACGATTCCGAATGCCATCTGCCTCCACGAGGAGGACAACGGCGTGCTGTGGAAGCACGTCGACGCGGTGAGTGGCAGGGCCGAGGTGCGGCGCGCCAGGAGGATGGTGGTGTCGATCCACGCCACGGTGGCCAACTACGAGTACCTCGTCTACTGGCGCTTCTATCAGGACGGCAATATCGAGTGCGAGGTACGGGCGACCGGAATCATGGTCACCACTCCGATTCCGCAGGGGGCACCGGCGCCGGCCACCGGCTCGGTCGTCGACCTCCGCACCTACGCTCCATTTCACCAGCATTTTCTGGTGGCCAGGTTGGACCTCGACGTGGACGGTCAGGACAACACCGTGCTGGAGATGGACTCCATGGCCGCCCCGATCGGTCCGGACAACCCGGATGGGCTGGCCGTGATCAACCGGGCCACACCAGTGGCCTCCGAATCGGAATCCGGTCGGGACTTCAACTGGGCTACCCAACGGAGTTGGAAGGTGGTCAACCCCGGAAAGCTGAACGGGCTCGGCACCCCGGTCGGCTACAAGCTGGTGCCGGGGGCGGCGATTCCGGCGATGATGGACCCTGCCGCGCCGCCATTCCTGCGGGCCCCCGTGATCGGCCGCACGCTCTGGGTATCCCGACACCATGACGACGAGAAGTGGCCCTGCGGCACGTATCCCACGCAGAGTCTCGCCGACGACGGGCTCACCAGGTGGATCTCCGACGACGAACCGCTGATCAACACCGATGTCGTCCTCTGGTACGTCTTCGGCATCCACCACCTCACCCGGCCCGAGGAGTGGCCGGTCATGCCGGTGGACACGGTGTCGTTCTGGCTGAAACCCTTCGGCTTCTTCGACCGCAATCCCTGCCTCGATGTGCCGCCGCAGCCCGGTGGTGGGGCCGATGCGTCCGGCACGGCGGCCGGACCTTGCCACACCGGTTGATCATGATGGCTGCTCCCAGGAGCCGTCGACCTCGTCGTGGCGCGGAGCTCCATGGCCGGCTCGCGGGGTTGAGGAACCGGGGTTGAGGAACAATGACGGGGTGAGAGTCGAGACCGCCGATCGCGCCCCCGGCAACCGTCGGTCTGCCGACCCCGCATTGGCGTCCGGGCCGGAGCCGGGCCGCCTGCACGTCATTTTCATCTGCTCCGGCAACATCTGCCGCTCCCCGATCGGCGAGCAGATGCTGCGTGCCGCACTCGCGGAGGCCGGCCTCACGGAGTCGGTTCGGGTCAGCAGCGCCGGTACCGGTGACTGGCATGTCGGGCAGCCGGCGAACTCCCAGGCTCGAGCGGCGTTGCAGCGGGCCGGGTTCGGCAGCGACCACCGGGCCCACCAGATCACCGCGGCCGAGCTGCGGACGGTCGACCTGGTACTGGCCGCGGATCGCGGACACCTGCGGGTCCTGCGTCGACTCGCCGACGATCCGGCCAAGGTCCGCCTGCTCCGCTCGTTCGACCCTGGCGCTGATTTTGACGAGGTACCAGATCCCTACCAGCGTTCTGATCGGCATTTCGACGACGTCATCTCGATGACGGCGGCTGCGATACCCGGCGTGCTGCAGGAGATCCGGCAGCAGCTGCGATGAGCGTCTCCATCCCGCCGTCCACGGCGGCGCAGACGCCCGGGGCCCGGCCGAACGCCGGGCAGGGCCGTCGGTTCGGCTTCCTGGTCAAGCCGGGCTGGCTGGCGGCCATCGCCGGCGCCCTCGCGTTCACCGCCGCCTGCTGGTTGATACTGGCCCCGTGGCAGTTCACCAGGCACTCCGAACGCAGTGCCCAGAACGCGGCGATCACCGCGGCGCTCTCGCAGCCGGCTGTCCCCGTTCAGGACGATCTGACCCTGACCACGCAACCATCCCCGGACCTGCGCTGGCGGCGGGTGACCGCGACCGGGACGTTCCGCGCGGCCGGGCAGTTCTATGTGCGCCTCCGGCAGGACCCACTCGGCAACCCCGTCACCGAGGTGGTGACGCCGCTGATCCTGGACGACGGCTCGGTGCTCCTGGTCGACCGCGGTTATGTGCCGGCCGACGACATCGCAAGCGGCCGCGGCGTTCCCGACCTCCCGGCCGGACCGGTCTCCGTCACCGGGCGCATCCAGCCGGAGGAAACCGATCCGCTCGACCGGGCACCGGCCGTCGTCGACGGCCGCAAGGAAGTCCGGGCGATCAACGCGAAGGCGTTGCCCGACGCCGACGGCGGCGCCGTCCGGAAGGGCTACATCCAGCTCGTCAAGGGCAGTCCGGGCGTTCTGACCGAGCTCGGCGTGCCCCAGATCGACAGCGGCCCCTACCTGTCATATGCGTTGCAGTGGTGCGCATTCGGGCTGATGTCGATCCTGGCGATGGGGTATTTCGGCTACCGGGAGGCAACCGATCCGCGGGATCCCGAGCCCGGTCAGGCCCCCCCCGACCGATCCGGATCTCCGGAAACCCGGCGGCCCGCTCGGCGTCCGCGCGGGGGTTTCGATCGTTCACAGCTCTTCGACGACTGATTTCGCGGACGGAGACTGGCCCATTCGCGATCAAGGAAATCGGCCGGCCGGGTGCTCACCGGAGCCGCCGGCCGACTCGAGCGCCGACCGTTGCCGGGCTCGCGCAGCATGAGAGATGGGAACCGCCCCCCGGGCTGATGGTTACGGACCGGGGGGCGGTGTCTGGGGCTACATCCGCCGGCGACGTCGATGATCGGATCGCCGGCAAGCCGGATGTTGGCATCAAGGGAGTTTCCACCCGCCGGGTGCCTCAAACCCAGACTGACAAATTCCTCTGATCTTGTGGCGCGAGCGGTGCGGGTCAGGCCGGGACGTAGTCGAAGGTGTCCGGATCCGGGCCCGTCCGCTCGTCCTTGTTCAGCGCGGAGATCATTCCCATGTCCGTCTCGGTCAGCTCGAAGTCGAAGATCTCGAAGTTCTCGCGGAGCCGGTCGGCATTGGTCGACTTGGGGAAGACGATATTGCCCAGCTGGATGTGCCAACGCAGGACGACCTGGGCGGGGCTCTTGCCGTGGGTGGTGGCCAGGGCGGTGATCGCCGGGTCGTCCAGCACCTTGCCCTGGGCGATCGGAGACCAGGCCTCGGTGGCGATGCCGTGCTCGGCGTCGAAGGAGCGCAACTCGTCCTGCGTCAGATACGGGTGCAATTCGATCTGATTGACCGCCGGCGGAACGGTGGTCTCCTCGTGCAGTCTGCGCAGATGTTGGGGCTGGAAATTCGAGACGCCGATCGACCGAGCGCGGCCGGACGCATAGATCGCTTCCATCGCCGTCCAGGTCTCGACGTAGCTGCCGACGGTCGGAAGCGGCCAGTGCACCAGGAACAGGTCGATCCGGTCCAGCGACAGATCGGCCAGGGTCTGGTCGAAAGCGGCCAGCGCGTCGTCGTATCCATGCTTGTTGTTGTTGAGCTTGCTGGTGACGAAGATCTCCGAGCGGTCGATGCCCGACTTGGCAATGGCCGCTCCGACCTCCTTCTCGTTGCCGTACATCTGGGCGGTGTCGATGTGGCGGTAGCCGATCTCGAAGGCCTTAGTGACCGCCTCTACCGTGTCTTTCGGCTCGATCTGGAAGACGCCCAGGCCGAACTGCGGGATTTCCACCCCGTTATTGAGCAGGACATTTGGCACATTGGCCATCTTTGAAGCTCCCTTTTCGTTTCTTGCATGACCGGGCAACAACTCTGACCCTGGTTGGGTGCACCTGCGTGCCCAGTGTCAGGTACCCGATTCCGGCGCCGGGCAAGCCCGGTCGGCCGCTCACGTCGGTGCCCATCCCGGGAGGCCGCAGGTACGGTTCGACCCATGCGAGTCGGCGTGATCATCCTCCCGCAGTTCACCGCCGCCGTTCTCGCCCTGCGGTGGCGCTCCCTGGAGGACCGGGGATTCGCCCATGGCTGGACCTACGACCACCTCGCCTGGCGCGAGCTGGCCGAACAGCCCTGGTACTCCACGATGAGCACCCTTACCGTCGCGGCCGCTGCCACCACCACGTTGCGGCTCGGCACCTGGGTGTCCTCCCCCAACTTCCGCCACCCGGTGCCGTACGCCAAGGACCTGATGTCGCTGGACGACGTCGCGGGCGGCGACCGGGGCAGGCTGATCGCCGCCATCGGCGCCGGCGGTCTCGGCTGGGATGCGGCCGTTCTCGGCCGGCCCGAGCTCAGTCCCAGGCACCGCGTCGACCGGCTGACCGAATTTGCAGAGTTGACCGATCTGCTGCTCCGGCAGGGCGAAACCACCTGGCGGGGACAGTATTTCGTCGCCGAGCGGGCCCGCATGTACCCGGCCGGCAGTCGGTCGCGCATCGCGATGGTGCTGGCCGGCAGTGGTGCCCGGTCGATCCGGCTGGCCGCCGCATACGACGGCTGGGCGACGACCGGTCCGACCACGCCCGACCTGTCCGCGGAGCAGTGGTGGACGGGCCTGGGCGAGCAGGTCCGGACGTTCGAGCAGGCCGCCGCCGACCTGGGCCGCGATCCCGCCGCCGCCGAGCGGTACCTGAGCATCGACCTCGCGCCGGGGTCCTCATTCGCCGATGTCGACGTCTTCCTCCGGGCAGCCGCCAGGGCCCGGGATCTGGGTTTCACCGATGTGGTGGTCCACTGGCCCCGGGCGGAGGGCATCTACGCGGGAGACGAAGCGCTGCTGGACCGGATCGCCGACCGGCTCGAACACGGTCAGCTGCGGCTCTGAGGTCGGCGCCGGTCGAGCAGGCCGAGCAGGACGAGCGCTGCCACCACCAGCATCGCTCCGCCGGCGCCGGCGCTCAACCATGGACCCACGCCGCTCGACGATCCGGCTTCGGCCAGACCGATCGGATCGGGGGCGATCCCGCGGTAGATCCCGAAGATCAGGCCGGCCAGCCCGAGAAAGGCCAGTGCGGCCGCCGGAATGCGTTGCGGCCCAGCAGATCCCGGGTGGGCGCGCGTTCGCCCACCGAGCGCGAACGCGACCGCGACGGCCGCGCCGAGGCAGCCGATGATCAGTGACAACGTGCCCGGACGGAACGTCGCATGGCCGTCAAGGAGGTCGTTGATGTTCTGGCCGTTGATCTGTCCACCCGAAACGGTCCCCCACCCGGAGATGCTGGTGGCTCCCCCTGCCCCGTCCGGAATCCGCAGCCAGGCCAGACCCGGGGCCGACACGCACCCGCCCGCGGCGATTGCCGTGCACCAGGCTGCCCACCGGTAGGCACCCCTTCCGACCGTTCCTGCCACGCCTGCACCGTACCGGCGCGTTTACGCTGCCCGGATGATGCGGGCGCTGATCCTGGACTTCGACGGCACCCTCTACCTCGGTGACCTGCCGGTGCAGGCCTACGCCCGGCACGTCGCCGACCAACTCCCCGAGCCCGACGCGATCGGGTTGATCGCCGCACTGCGGTTCTTTCTCGAGGGCAAAGTCACCGAATTGGCCGGGCCGGGAGATCTCAGGGGCTCGAACCTCACCGGAGTTGACCTGCAGGCCGCGGAGGACGGATTTCAGGCTGTCGAGATCCTCAGCGCTGCAGCAGGGTTGGGCGAGGAAGCAATATCTGCCGCCTATCGCGCAGCCCGTCGTGACCTGGCCGCCTCGGCCTTCGCGCTGGAAACGCCGGAGGGGTTACCGGAACTGCTCGCCGAGCTCGGCGATGTCCACGTCCGGGTGGTGACGAACGCGGACGCGGACGGAGTGCAGGCCGTACTGACGGCGATCGGGGTGGCGCGATACGTCGACGAAGTGGTGACCGACGCCGGCAAGCCCGCCTCGATGCCGGGACTGGTGCAGGACACTCTCGCGGCAGTCGGCGCCGGGGGTGAACCGGCCCGGTTGCTCGCGGTCGGCGACCGGTGGGCGATGGACCTGGCCGCGGCCCACGCCGCCGGCGCGGTCACCGCCCTGATCGACCGGTTCGGCCGTGGTGACGGATCCCCGACGTTTCGGGCCCCGGACTTCGCCGGACTGATTCCGCACATCCGCCGGTGGGCCCGCCGGTGAGAACCTGGAGGATGAAACCGTGCGCAACCGGCAACGCGAACTGATCAGCGACATCGCGGGAACGACCCCGGATGGGCTGCCGGGGGAAGTGCCCGAGCTGGTGATCGCCCATCTGTCCGACACCCACCTGACCAGCACCGGCGTCCTCTACAACGGCGTCATCGATGCCGGGGCGCGGCTCGACGAGGTGACCTCTGCGCTCCGGTCGGCGGTGTCGGGCGGCCGGCGAATCGATGCCATCGTCGTGTCCGGGGACTTGACCGACTCGGGCGACCCGGCCGCCTACCGCAGCCTGGATGCGGCGTTGACACCCCTTGCCCCGCAGGTCATCTACGCCACCGGCAATCACGATGTCCGGGCCACCTTCCACCAGGAGTTGCTGGGCCGCCCGGATGCCACCGGCCAACTGCTCCAGGTTCATCGGCTGCCCGGTCTCCGCCTGGTGGTCCTGGATTCGACGGTGGTGGGCGCAGGGCACGGCGTGCTGGAGCAGCAGCAACTCGACCTTCTGCGCGCCGAACTGGCCACGCCGTCACCGGGCGGCACGGTGGTGGTCCTGCACCACGCACCACTCCCGCCGCCGTCGCCGCTGCTGACGTATTTCGCGCTGGAAAGAGCGTCCCGCGGGGCCTTGTCGCACGCGCTGGCCGGTTCGGACACCCGACTGATCCTGGCCGGGCACCACCACCTGGCCGGCTCCGGGATGCTCGGCGCCATCCCCGTTGCGGTTGCACCGTCCACCGCGATCCGCACCGACCCGCTGGCGCCTGCCGGTCACGAACGGACCTTCACCGGCGGCGGTTTCAACCTGGTGGCGATCTATCCGGACACCTTCACCGTCTCGGTGATCCCGGTGGACGGTGCCGCGCAGATTTTCGATCTGGACGCCGAGGGCTGCGCGGGAGTCATCGCCGCGCACCCGGTTCCCGTTGCGTCACAGGGGTTTCCTCGACCCGAGTAACGGGGGCCTCAGCCGAGCGGGAGCGGCAGTTCGGCACCGGTCGCGGCCAGCAGCCCATCGCGCATCGCCGCCCGCGGCGCCGGCACCCCGGTGAACAGCTCGAACTGCCGAAACGCCTGGTGCAGCAACAGGTCCAGCCCGGTGACGGTTACCCGGCCGGGCTCGGACGCGGCCGCCAGGGCGGTCGGCCAGGGCGCATAGACGACGTCGAAGAGCGCCGGCACGCTTGCCAGGGCTGCTGCAAACGGGTCGGCGATCCCGGCCGGGACCGTCGACACCACCAGGTCCACCCGGTTGAGGTGCGGGTTGATCCCGCTGGCGGAGAACTCGACGGCCGCGGCCGCGAGCCCGAGCCGGTGAGCGATCCGCAGACCCGACGACGTGCTCTGCGGTCGCCGTCCGGCGAGCACGACCTCGAGGGCGCCCATCCGGGCCAGCGCCGCCACCACGGACAGCGCGGTTCCGCCGCCGCCCAGTAGCAGCACCCGGACGGGAGCAACGCCGGCCGCCTGCAATGCACCGACAACGCCGTCCACGTCGGTGTTCTCGGCGTTCCAGCCGGGTTCACTCCAACCAGGGCCGGCGGCTTTCGCAGTCCGGGACGGAACGCCAGACGGCGCGCCCCGCCAGAGGGTGTTGGCCACTCCCAGCAGATCCACCACCGGGCTCCGGTGATCGGCAACGGCGGCTGCGGCTGCCTTGCCGGGCATGGTGACGGAGTAGCCGGCCCACTGCGGACCGCTGCCCCGGACCAGAGCGGGCAGTTCGCCGGCGCCGCACTCGATGCGCTCGTAGGTCCACCGATCCAATCCGGCGGCGGCGTAGCCGGCTCGGTGCAGGACGGGCGAGAGAGAATGCGCCACCGGGGATCCCAGCACCGCGGCCCGGCACCGGGCGACGCTCACCGGAACATCCACAGGGAGAACGATCGGGTCACCCGAAGACGCCGTTGGCCCTGGCCTGCGCCACGCACTTGTCGTGTTGGGCGAGCGTGATCGAGAAGCACGAGCCGCCCTTGAGGTCGATCTTGACGAAGAACAGCCACTTACCGGTGGCCGGGGACAGTGCCGCGGCCAGCGCGTCGGGCCCGGCCGAGGCGATCGGGGTGGGCGGCAGTCCGGCGTGGGCATAGGTGTTGTACGGACTGGGGTTGCTGCGGTCCGCGGCCGTGGTCGAGATCTGCGGGCGATCGAGGAGGTAGTTCACCGTCGAGTCGAACTGCAACGGCATCCCCCGCGCCAGCCGGTTGTAGGCGACCGTCGCGACCTTCGGCATGTCCGCGATCGAACCTTCCTGCTGGACCAGCGAGGCAACCACCGCCACCTGGTACGGATCCCGGCCCAACGCCTTTGCACCAGCCACGACGTCGGTCGCATTCCACTTGGCCTGGGCGGCACTGAGCACGCTCTGCAGCACGTCGGCCGGGGACGGCCCTGGCTCCACGTCGTAGTCGCCCGGCACCAGCAGGCCTTCCAGCCGCCTGCGCGGGTCGGGCGCGCTGTTCACCCCGCCAAAGGCCCAGGTCGCTACCCCGAGCGCCTTCGGGTCAGCCGACTCGGCGACCTGCCACAGCTGATCTGCGGTGAAACAGTCGCGCTTGCCGTTCAGCGGCACACAGGCCGCCGTCGTGATCGCCGAGATGTAGCCCGGTTTCGCCGGCGCGCCCGGTTTTGCCGACACATCGGCCAGTCGCTGACCGGGGATGAGCCGGAGCTGCCCGACCCGGCTCTTCGGGTCGGTGATGGCGGCCACCGCCGCGGCGCCGGAGGCATGCTGCCTGATCTTGTAGAACCCTGTCTTGATCTTCGGCACGTCGGCGTTGCCGTCGGCGGCGTCCGTGAACGCCTGTGCCGACGCCACCACCTGATCGACGACCAGGGTGGCCGCGATGTCGTTCAGCGAATCGCTACCACCGACCCGCACGATTCGTTCGGTGTCACCGCCGCCGGAGAAATCCGGGACCTTCCTGGCGTCCTTGCGCCAAATGGTCAGCCCCACTACCAGGGCCGCCGCAATGACCAGGAGCACCACCACTGCGACGGTGGTGTGCCGGAAGCGTCGCCGGCGCCGCCGGAGCAGAGCGGCCCGGCGGACCGCCTGCTGGTCCTGGCGCTGGGTCGGCCGGGAAACCGGCTTCGCCACCGGTGAGGACGCGGTGTGCCGGAGCGCTGCGCGCAGCTCGTGGACGTTGACGTCGCCGGTCTGACCGTCGTTGTCGGGTTCGAACAGGCCGAGGCCCTCGCTCACGGCCGGGCCCCACGGACTTGCCCGTCCAGCGCCTGCGCGCCAAGCCCCTTCGGATCAGGCACCTGCCGATCAAGCCGCTGCCGATCAATGCGCTCCCGATCGAGCCGCTGCCGGTCAAGGTGTCCCTGCAGGATCGCCACCGCCGCCACCTGATCGACCACCGAGCGCCGGGCCCGCGACCGCACGCCGTTCCCGGCGAGCACCTGGTTGGCAGTCACACTGGTGAACCGCTCATCGCTGTAGACCACCGGGATCGGTGAAATCCGTTGCGCCAGCAGCGTTCCGTAGTTGCGAGCGGCATCCGCGGCGGGTCCGATGGTGCCGCGCAGCGTTCTGGGCAGACCCACCACCACCTCTACGACCTCCCGATCGATGACCAGGCCGCGAATGGCGTCCAGGTCGTTTCCGTCCCGCGCGTCCCGGTCCAGGGTGGCCACCGGCGTCGCAAGTACGCCGGATGGGTCGCTGATGGCGATCCCCACCCGAACCGAGCCCACGTCGACTCCCAGCCGAACGCCACCCACTCCGAGGCCCCTGGGCGGGACCGACGAACCCGGGAATGTCACGAAGTGAAATTACCCGACCCGGACGACGCCAGAGCCTCCCGGAGCCTTCCGATGGCGTCGTCGATCCCGCCGGGCCGGCTGCCGCCGCCCTGGGCCAGGTCCGGACGACCGCCGCCCCTGCCCTCGATCGCCGGCAGGAATGACTTGACCACCTCGCCGGCCCGATAGCCGGCCTGCACAGCGGCGGGCGTCACCGCCAGGACGAAGGAGACCGCGCCATCGGTGGTACTGAACAGCGCGGCCAGGGCCGGCCGGGCGCCGAGCCGGCCGCGGATGTCGGTGGCCAGCGAGCGCAGATCCGCGGCGGCGGTGCCGTCCGGCAACTGCGCCGCCACCAACGCAACCTCACCTACCGGCGCTGCTGCTTCGGCCAGCGCGCCGGCCGACGCCAACGCTGCTGACGCATTGTGCCTGGCCAGTTCCCGCTCGGCGGTCCGAAGCCGCTCGACCAGCGACTCGATCCGGGCCGGCAGGTCGGCGGGCTGGGCCTTCAGCGATCCGGCGGCGACCGCCAGCAGGCTGCGCTCGGCGGCGAGCAGATGGAACGCCTCGATGCCGACCGCGGCCTCGACCCGTCGGCGACCGGTCCCGATCGACGATTCGGAGGTCAGCGCGATCAGCCCGATCTGGCTGGAGTGCTCGACGTGGGTACCGCCGCACAGCTCGACCGACCATGGCCCGCCGATCTCCACGATCCGCACGACGTCGTCGTAGGTCTCGCCGAACAACGCAATGGCGCCCATTGCGGACGCCTCCTGCCGGGTTCCGTACAGCACCCTGACCGCAAGGTCGCTGCGCACCGCTCGGTTGGAGACCTCCTCGATCTCACTCCGGGTCTCCGGTGAGAGTGAACTCGACCAGGCGAAGTCGAGCCGCAGGTAGCCGGGCTTGTTGTAGGAGCCGGCCTGCAGGGCCTCCGGTCCGAGAACCTGCCGCAGCGCGGCGTGCACCACGTGGGTGCCGCTGTGTGCCTGTCGCGCTCCCAGCCGCCACTCCGGATCGACCTTTGCGACCACTGCGGTGCCTTCGGCAAGTTCCCCGGCGACGATCCGCACGGTGTGCACGTGAAGCTTCCGGTCGACCTTCTGCACGTCCAGTACCTCGGCCGAAAACCCCTCGCCCACAATGGTTCCGGCGTCGGAATCCTGACCACCCGACTCGGCGTAGAGCGGCGTCCGGTCCAGCACCAGTTCGACCGTGCTACCCGCCGGAGCCGACCTGACCCGCTCGCCTCCCGAGAGCAGGCCGATCACCGTCGCCTCGGATTCGAGCTCGGTGTAACCGGTGAAATCGGTCGGCCCGGCGGCCAGCAGCTCCCGGTAGACGGTCAGGTCGGCGGCGCCCCCCTTGCGGGCCCGCGAATCAGCCTGCGCGCGGCTGCGCTGCTCCTGCATCAGCCGGCCGAATTCCGCCGTGTCGACGTCCAGCCCCGCTTCCGCTGCCATCTCCAGCGTCAGGTCCAACGGGAAGCCCTGCGTGTCGTGGAGCAGGAACGCTGTCGAACCCGAGATCTGGCTGGAGCCGGCCGCTTTCGTCTGCGCGGCGGCGGTCTCGAAGAGCTTGGAACCCGACGCGATCGTCTTGACGAAGGCCATCTCCTCGGTGACCGCGACCCGCTCGATCCGGGCGTAGTCGGTCTCGATCTCCGGGTACGACGGACTCATCAGGTCGGCGACCACCCGCACCAGCCGGGCCATCACGGGTTCGGCGACGCCCAGCAGTCGCGCGGAGCGCACCGCCCGGCGGATCAACCGGCGCAGGACGTAGCCGCCGGCCTCGTTACCGGGGGTGACTCCGTCCGAGATCAGCATCACCGCCGAACGGCTGTGGTCGGCGATCACCCGCATTCGGACGTCCTGGACGGACTCGGCGTCGGGGTCGGGGTCGCCGTAGGTCAGCCCGGACGCCGTCTCCATTGCCGCGATGATCGGGCGCATCAGGTCGGTCTCGTAGACGTTGTCGACCCCCTGGAGCAGGAAGGCGACCCGCTCCATGCCCATCCCGGTGTCGATGTTCTTCTGGGGCAGCGGGCCGAGAATCTCGAAGTGCCCGTTCTCGTCCGACTCACCCCGCATCTCCTGCATGAAGACCAGGTTCCAAATTTCCAGGTAGCGCACATCGGAAGCGGCCGGCCCGCCGTCCGGGCCGAACTCGGGACCCCGGTCGTAGAAGATCTCGGAATCCGGGCCACACGGCCCGGGGGTGCCCATGGACCAGTAGTTGTCCTCCATCCCCAGCCGCACGATGCGCTCGACCGGCAGCTCGGCGATCTCCTGCCAGAGCCCGTACGCCTCGTCATCCGTCTCGTAGACGGTGGCCCAGATCCGGTCGGGGTCGAAGCCGTAACCGCCGTCGTCGAGCGAACCCGTCACCAGTTCCCACGCCAGCTTGATCGCGTCGGCCTTGAAGTAATCGCCGAAGGAGAAGTTGCCGGCCATCTGGAAAAAAGTGTTGTGCCTGGTGGTGATGCCGACGTTGTCGATATCCAGGGTGCGGACGCATTTCTGCACGCTGGCCGCCCTGGCGAAGGGCGGTGCCGACCGGCCGAGGAAATACGGCTTGAACTGCTGCATGCCGGCCACCGTGAACAGGAGCGTCGGGTCCTCGGACACCAGGGACGCGGACGGCACCACGGAATGCCCCGACCGCTCGAAGTGGTCGAGGAAACGCCGTCTGATCTCGTGAGTCTGCACTGATCTCTTTCCTGGTCGGCACGTGTCCGACTGATAGGGCCGACCGATCCGCCGTTGGTGCCGAAGAACTGCGAACCCGCCATCCGGCCGACGGTTCGAGGGCTCCTGGCCCGGCCGACCCGGAACCTGTCCGAGCCGCTGACGCTAGGCGGAGCGGCGGTCCGCGGCCTGGGCGTGCGCCTGGTTTTCCACCGAAACCGATTCGCCGGCAATCGATCCGCCCGCAATCGATCCGCCCGCAAATGCTCCGGTCGCAAATGCTCCGGCTGAAGCTGTCGGCCCCACCGGGACGATCGGACCGGCCTGATCGGGCGCCAGCATCGCGACGGAGCCGGTGGCGCCGTCGATCATCGGGCGGTAGGCGGCCCTCCGGTTGGCTGCACCCTGCCGAACGTCCGCGGCAAAGGAGCCGACTGCGTTCCCGAATTCCGCGATGGCATCTGCGACGTCGGCGGCGATGGCGGAGAGGGTCAGCTTGGCTGCCAGCGCCTGCCGGGCCGCCTCCTTGGCGCGCCGGGTCCGCCGGGTCGCCGCAGCGCCCAGGGCCACCCCTGCCGAGAAGTAGTAGATGCGCTTCACGCCGCTGAGCGTACCGGGCGGAGTGCAGCCGGAAAAAGACAGCGAAGAATTTGCGACCCAGGTGCCCGCTGAGCAGATTATTGAGCGCACATGCACCATGCTGGGCTGATGAACGAGATCAACGGGCTCCCTTTGCACGTGCTGATCGTCCACTTCGTCGTCGTCGGCGTCCCGCTGGCTGCTCTGCTCACCGTCCTGTCGGCCGCCTGGCCCAAGGCCAGGGCACGGCTCGGGATCTTCACGCCGATTATCGCGTTCGGCGTGCTGGCCTCGGTGCCGATCGCCAAGAACGCGGGTGAATGGTTACAGGCCAGAGTGTTTCAGGGGTTCACCAATGCGCTCATCGTCCGCCACGCCCAGCTGGGCAAACAGTTGCTGCCCTGGGCCGCGGCGGTGTTCGTCGTCTCGGTGGCGGCGTGGGGCATTCCGTTCCTGGTAGCCCGCGGCAAGGCCGGTGCGGCGCTCGAGTCCACCGGCGTCAGGGTGGTGGTGATGGTGCTGGCGGTCGTGCTCGCCGGCATTTCGGTGCTGCAGGTGTACCGGATCGGCGATGCCGGGGCGAAGGCATCGTGGTTGCAGGGCCAGTTCTGCGCACAGCCCTATGTGAACGACCAGTGTCCGGCCGGCTGAGGTAACCCTGGCATGATTCGCGGGCGTATCGACCGGACCGCCCCAGAAGGACACTCATGTCTTCAACAACCGCCCCTGACCTGTCCCCCGTAGCAACCGGGCCCGAATCGCCGGACGTGCACCCCGCCCGCACCGGATCGGCAGCTGCCGATTGGCGCCGCAGCTCCGTCGTCTATCAGATTTACCCGCGGTCGTTCGCCGACGGTGACGGTGACGGCATCGGGGACCTGCCCGGCATCACCGCGCGGCTCGATGCGCTGGTCGATCTGGGCGTCGACGCCATCTGGCTGTCGCCATTCTACAAATCTCCGCAGGCCGACGCCGGCTACGACGTGGCCGACTACCGCGACGTGGACCCACTCTTCGGCACCCTGGCCGACTTCGACGAACTCCTGGCCAAAGCGCACGAAGGTGGCCTCAAGGTCGTCGTCGATCTGGTCCCGAATCACTCCTCGGACGAGCACGTCTGGTTCCAGCAGGCGCTGGCCGCGCCGGCCGGGTCCCCCGAACGGGACCGCTACATGTTCCGCGATGGAAAGGGGGCCGACGGCGTGGCCCCGCCCAACAACTGGCCGTCCGCGTTCGGCGGCCCGGCCTGGACGAGGACCACCGACCCCGACGGCACTCCGGGCCAGTGGTACCTGCACCTTTTCGACACCAAACAGCCGGACTGGAACTGGCAGAACGAGGAGATCTGGGCGGAGTTCCGGTCGATCCTGCGGTTCTGGCTGGACCGCGGGGTGGACGGGTTCCGGGTGGACGTCGCCAACTCGCTGATGAAGTCCGACGGGCTGCCGGACATCGACGAGAAGGGTCCGAGTTCGACGTTCGCCGACGTTCCGGACGGCGAGGAACCGGAGCTGGTGCACCTGCCGATGTGGGACCTCGAGGAGGTCCACGAGGTGTACCGCGACTGGCGGAAGGTGCTCGACGAATACTCACCGCCCAGGATGTTGGTGGCGGAGGCTTGGGTCCGGCCGATGTCCAGGCTGGTCCGCTACGTCCGGCGGGACGAGATGGACCAGACGTTCAACTTCGATTTCCTGGCGGCGCCCTGGGACGCCTCAATTCTCCGTTCGGTGATCGACCGGTCGATCGCGGCCAATGATTCAGTGGGTGCGCCGACCACCTGGGTGCTGTCCAACCACGACGTCGTTCGTCATGCATCCCGGCTGGGCTTGCGTCAGGACGTGTCCCGGCCCAACGGGATTCGCGCGGGCGATGTGCAACCCGATGCCCCGCTCGGCCTGGCCAGAGCCCGCGCGGCGACCCTGGCCATGCTCGGGCTGCCCGGGTCGGCGTACCTCTACCAGGGGGAGGAGCTCGGCCTGCCGGAGCACACCGATCTCGACGACGACCTGCGCCAGGACCCGACCTGGTGGCGCTCCGCCTACACCCACGCAGGTCGTGACGGTTGCCGGGTGCCGCTGCCCTGGGAGGCCGCCGCGCCCGCCCTGGGCTTCGGACCCTCCGAGCGCAGCTGGCTCCCCCAGCCTGGGGCGTTCCACGCCCTGGCCAGAGACCGGCAGGTCGGCGCCGAGGGCTCGACGTTGCAGATGTACCGCACCGCGCTAACGCTTCGCCGCGAGCATCAACTGGGTGCCGGGGCCCTGGCCTGGCAGGACGGAGCCGCCCCTGGCGTCCTCAGCTATCGCAACGGTCCGGTGCACGTACTGGCCAACCTCGGCACCGCTTCCGTGGCCCTGCCCGGAGGTGTCCAGGTGCTCGTCAGGTCGGGCGAGCTGACCGCCGCCGGTGAGCTCCCCCCGAACACCGCTGTGTGGCTGGCCTGAGGTAGCTCGGGCTCGACCAGGCCAGGCCCCCGCGCGGATCATCATCGCCCGCGGAAGCGGGGCCCGCCGCGGATCATCGCGCCGTCCAGGCCAGGCCGAGCGGCCCTGCGCGGATCATCATCGGCTGCGCGGACCAAATACCCCCGCTTGGGGCCGGTGGGACAGGTGAGTCCTATTTGATCCGCGCAAGCGCCCCCGGACCCGGCGCCCCGAAATCGCTCAACCCCGGCCCGGGACAACGGGGTTGCGGCATGCGTGGCTGACCAGCGACGGTCAGGGCAGCCACGGTCAGGGCAGCCATGGTCAGGGCAGCAGGAGCAGCTTCCCGGAGGTGCGGCGGGCGGCGAGGTCCTCCTGGGCCCGGCCGGCGTCGGCGAGTGGGTAGGTGGCGCCCACGGTGACGGTGAGCCGACCGTCGGCGATCCAGGCAAACAGATCTCCGGCCCGCTGCAGCAATTCCTCGCGGGTGACGACGAAGTCATAGAGGGTCGGCCGGGTCAGGCTCAGCGACCCTCCGCGGCTCAGGCGTTGCGGGTCGACCGGCGGCACCTGGCCACTCGACCCGCCGAAGAGCACCATCGTGCCCCGGCGGGCCAGCGAGTCGAGGGAGCCGTCGAAGGTGTCCAGGCCCACCCCGTCGTAGACCGCCTGCACGCCCGTTCCGCCAGTGAGCTCGCGGACCTTCGCGGCGAAGCCGTCGTATCCCACCAGCACCTGGTCGGCGCCGGCGGCCTTCGATGCGGCTGCCTTGGTATCCGTCGAAACCGTGGTGATCACCGTGGCGCCCTTGATCTTTGCGATCTGGGTCAGCAGCAGGCCCACTCCGCCCGCCCCGGCGTGGATCAGCACCGAGTCACCGGCGACGATCGGGTAGGAATCGGTGGCCAGGTAGTGCGCGGTCAGTCCCTGCAGGGGCAGCGCCGCGGCCTGCCTGTCGTCGACGCCGTCCGGCACCGGCAGCAATTTGTCGCAATCGGCCGCCACCCGCTGTGCGTACGAGCCGGGCGCCTCCGACCAGGCGACCCGGTCGCCGACCGCGAACGCGCCCACCCCGTCCCCGACCGCTTCGACAGTGCCGGCGCCCTCGTTGCCAGGTATGTAGGGAAATCGCATCGGATACACCCCGGCCCGGCGGTAGATGTCGATGAAATTGATCCCCGCCGCGGTGACCGCGATCAACACCTGCCCCGCCTGCGGCTGCGGATCGTCGATCTCTACGAGGTTCAGAACGTCAGGGCCGCCGGCTTTCTCGACCTGTATGGCTTTCATCGGGTGCATCCTTTCGACGTCGGTAAAGGTTTTCTTGACGGCCCGAATGATCAAGCCGTCGACGGCGCAACTGCTTCGCGGCCATCATTGATCGCCGCGAATTGTCTGGCGGAGTCGCGGAAGACGGTCGGCCACCGCTCGTTCCGCGCCCCTGCCGACAGGGTCGTAATAGTCCCGGCCGACCAATTCGTCCGGCGGATACTGTTGGCGTGCAACGCCGTCGGGCACATCCGGCGGGTAGGTGTATCGCTGGGCATTGCCGAGCTTCGCGGCGCCAGGATAGTGGCCGTCTCGCAGTGGCGGGGGTACCGAGCCGACCCGACCTGACCGGATGTCGGCCATCGCGGCGTCGATCGCCATCACCACGGAGTTCGACTTGGCCGCGGTCGCCAGGTGAATGGTGGCCTGGGCCAACGCTATCCGCGCTTCCGGCAGACCGACGAGCTGGACCACCTGGGCCGCCGCGACGGCCAGCGGCAACGCCGTCGGGTCGGCCATGCCGATGTCCTCGCTGGCGTGGATCATCAAACGGCGGGCGATGAACCTGGGGTCCTCGCCCGCCTCGATCATCCGGGCCAGATAGTGCAGGGCCGCGTCGACGTCCGATCCGCGGATGGATTTGATGAAGGCGCTGGTGACGTCGTAGTGCTGATCGCCGGAGCGGTCATAGCGGACCGCGGCCCGGTTCACGGCCCGCTCCACGGCCACGAGGTTGATCACCGGCGACGCCCTGCGGGGGTTTTTGGCAGCGGCTTCGGGCAGGGCAGGGTCCACCCCCGCGGAATCGGACGCAGCCGGGTCCGGCCCGCCGGGAGGTATCGCCGCGAGTTCGCTGTCGACCGAATCGGCAGCCGCCTCGAGTGCGGTCAGCGCGCGCCGGGCGTCCCCGCCGGCCAGGGCGAGCAGATGCGACCGGGCGGCCGGGTCGAGTCGGTACCGGCCCGCAAGGCCACGCGGGTCGGTCACCGCCCGGTCCAACAGTTCGCCGACCTCGTCCTCGGTGAGTGGCTGGAGTTGCAGCACCAGCGACCGGGAGAGCAGCGGCGAGACGACGGAGAAGAACGGGTTCTCGGTGGTCGCCGCGATCAGGATGACGGTCCGGTTCTCCACGGCGCCGAGCAGCGAATCCTGCTGGGTGCGGGAGAACCGGTGCACTTCGTCGATGAACAGCACGGTCTGCTCGCCGGACCGGCGCAGCGCCGCCGCGGCGTCGGTGATGACAGCGCGGACCTCCTTGACCCCCGCCGAGAGCGCGGACAGCTGAGCGAATCGGCGGCCGGTCGTCCCTGCCACCAGCATCGCCAGCGTCGTCTTACCCGTTCCCGGCGGCCCATACAGCAGCATCGACGACGGCGAGCCGCCCTCGACCAGCCTCCGCAACGGCGCTCCCGGACCGAGCAGGTGGGTCTGGCCGACCACCTCGTCCAGATTCCGGGGGCGGAGTCGGACGGCCAGCGGAGCTGCCGGGTCCACTGATCCGGAGTCCGGCCGCCCGTCCCGGCCACCCACCGAACGGCCATCATCAGCATCGCCGCGAGCAGGATCGCCGCGGGATGGATGACCGGGCGCCTGAGCGTCATCGGCCCAATCCGCTGGGGCCTGCTCGAACAGGCTCGGCTCCGGGTCGGTCACGCCAGCGAGGTTACCGGGCGACCGATCGGCTGCACGCTCACCTGTTGGGTGTTCACCCGGCCGGCGTTCATGCGTGCGCGGCGCCGACCAACTGGTGGACCAGGCGCATCTTCTCCAGAGCCGCCGGCTCCAGTACGAAGGGGTAGAGGTCAGCGTGCCCCATCGACCTGTTGATCATGTTGAGCGCCCAGGACAGCGGCAGCCACGGCTCGACCATCCGGTCGAAGCCGGTATCGCCGGCAAGTTGCCTGTCCAGCGTCGCTCCCGCCGGCGCGAAGCCGAAAGCCGCTGCGGTGTCGATGGTGTCGCGGATGTGCAGGTAGTGCGCAAAGGTCTCGGCCCAATCCTCGGCCGGGTGCATGGTGGCGTAGGCGGAGACGAAGGTCCGCTCCCAGCCGGCCGGTGCGCCCTGCGAATAGTGACGGTCGAGTTCGGCCTGGTAGTCCAGGTCCGGATCGCCGAACAGCCGCTCGAATTCAGCGCGGCCCGGGCCGCTCTCGGCCAACACGGTGAAGTAGTAGTGGCCCGACTCGTGCCGGAAATGGCCGAGCAGGGTCCGATACGGCTCGGCCATCGAGATCCGCAGCTGCTCCCGGTGGGCGTCGTTGCTCTCCGCCAGATCCAGCGTGATGACGCCGTTGTCGTGGCCGGTGATGACCGGCGAATGCTGGCTGGAGAGCAGATCGAAGCACAGACCACCCACCGGATCGACGGCCCGGCCCTTGATCGGCAGGCGCAGTTCGGTCAGTTCCACGACCAGCCGTCGCTTGGCCGCTTCCGCGGCCGCGAAGTCGGGCAGTGCGGCCAGATCGCTGTCGGCCGGTCTGGTCCGGGTCAACGCGCACGACCGGCACAGATTGCCCCGCGCGTCGTCGTCGACCAGCCATTTGCAGCCCGCCAGATATACGTTGGCGCACATCACCTTCGGCGGCCTTGTCTCCGCCTTCGCCTCGGTCGACCCGGTCGCGCCCTTCAGCCCGGCCGGCGGCTCGGCACCCAGCACGGCGAACTCGATCAGATCAAGGTCGAACCCGATCCGGTTGCCACAACTGAGGCAGCGCGAGTTCTCGAACGCGAGCCGCTGCCCGCAATTGGGGCACAGGAAATCACGCACGAAATTCACGCTTGGCTGTGGACGTGGCAGTCGACATGGATAGGGCCAACCCTTCCAGGGCGCCGTGCGCCGGCATCCTCATTCTCGACAGAAGCCCGATCGGCGTCTGCCTCTCACCGACGCCTGGCCGGCGCCCGCTGGAAACCCTAGCGGCGTAGCGCTTCCGGAATGTCTCCGATGGGCGGCGACCAGGCAGGCAAGGGTGCGAACGAGGCGAACATCACTGCGTGAGCGGGGCGAGGTCGACCCGATCCCACTCGACGAGTGGGGCGACGTCGACCGAGACTTTCATCGTTCTCGACGTCGCCTCGGTGAAGATGACCCCGCGGAGCGGCGGTACATCGCCGTAATCGCGGCCCCAGGCCAACGTCGTGTACCGCTCGTCGGCGGCCTGGTCGTTGGTCGGGTCGACAGCGAACCACTGGCCGTCCGGCAGCCGGATCGCCGCCCAGGCATGGCTGGCGTCGGCGCCGATCATTCTGGGCCGCCCCGGCGGCGGACTGGTGGCGAGGTAGCCGGACACGTACCGGGCCGGCAGGCCGAGCGAGCGGGCACAGGCCAGGAGCAGGTGGGCGAAATCCTGGCAGACCCCGGCGCGGTCGGTGAACAGGGTGGCCACCGAGGTCCCGACCGTCGTCGCGCCGGACCGGTACGTGAAGTCGGTGTGGATGCGGCGGACCAGGTCGAGCGCGGCCTCGGAAATCGGGCGGCCCGGACGGAACGACTCGGCCGCGTAGGTCGCAGCCTCGCCCGGGATGTCGACATAGGGCGAGGGCAACAGGAAGTCGACGGCGTCGGCGTCACCGTCGGGCAGTCTGGCCAGTTCCCACGGCAGCATCGCGACATCAGGTTCCAGCACCGGGCGTTGTACTTCGACCAGGGAGACCCCGACCACCTCGAGGTCGGTATGCGAGGTGGTGACATGGAAGAAGGTGTCGACATTGCCGTAGACGTCGACGGATTCGGCGCTGTCGGTGGGCGCCGGCTCCACCCGCAGGGCGTGCTCGACGCAGCGCTGCCAGGGCAACTCCCTGGGCCGCAGGTACCCACGCCCGTAGGAGGCGGAAACACTGTCGGAGTAGTGGTAGCTCGTCCGGTGCTCGATTCGGTAGCGGCCCACAACGGGCGCCGGGGACGACGGCGAAGGATTTTGCGGTGCGGTCATCCCGCCCCACCCCCCCGAATGGCCGGACCCAGGGGCAGCATTGGGCGCGAGCGCCAGAAATGCTGGGCCGCAACGGCTTCGGCGAGGGTGCGCAGTGAATCGTTGACGGCGGAGAGGAACTCGGCCAGTTGACGACGGGCGCCGGTGCTGTCGACGTTGTCGAGTTGGTCCGGCCGGGCCCGGCGAAGGGTGGCCGCCAGCTCCTCGGTCAGTCGCTCCGGGCGACTGGTCCCGGAGGCCCCCGGCAGCCGGCGGAGATTATCGCTGATCGAATTGATCTGGTAAGCAAGGGATCTCGGGTTTCCGTCATCGAGTAGCAGCAGCTCCACGACGGTGCCGACCTGTACGTGGCCCCGGTAACGTCGGCGGTAGGTGACGCCAGACTCGGCGACCGCGAGGACGGAGTCGATCAGGATCGAATCCACCTGCGGGGCATGCCGGGCGGTCAACGTGGCCCGGAGCAGGGCAACGAGTTGCTGACCCCGTTCCACCCGCCGGCCGATGTCCATCAACCGCCAGCCCGGATCGCGGACCATGTTCTCACTGGCCAGACCCGACAGCGCGAGCATCCCCGAAAGGATCGCCGCGTGGGTGGCCTGCAGCACCGAGCCGGCGTCGGCGGTCGCCGCAGCCAACTCGGCGATGGCCCGATCCACCCCGGCCAGCACCATCCAGGTATCGGAGGAGAGCTGGTCACGCACGGCGCGGGCCGTCTCGTGGAGGCCGGCCAGCGACTGCGCCACCGTTCCCGGCGTTCCGGCGTCAAGCACCAGGGCCCGCATCACCGACTGCCGCATCACCGACTGTTGGTCACCCGAGGGCCGGTCCGCCGACGGGAGACTCCCGGGCAGCCCGTCGGCGCCCGGTACCGGCGCGATCCCGGTCGCCGA
>JBBRDH010000038.1:0-37701 GCA_038204125.1 Mycobacteriales bacterium | reverse complement strand
TGACGCCCGTGCCGGTTTCGACATCGACGAAGGTAATAGATACCAGCCGGGGGACCGTCCACATGGTGTTGGGCGGCGGCGGCACCTCGGCGCCGTCGAACCAGTTGTTCTTCAATCCACCGGCCTGCCGGGTGATCACTGCTGTCGGACCGGCGGACCCGGTCACCGGAAAGCGCCCCCCGGTGTACGTCAAAGAATCCGCGCCGTGGTCAGCAGTCCGCGATGTGGCCAATTCCTACGGTTTCGCCGCATTCGCCCTGGACCCGGGAACCCGGGCCGGACGAATCACGAAGCTCCACGTGACGTACTACGACGTCACCGGCCAGCAGGGCCAACTTTCGCCCTTCGAGACCTTCACCCTGCAGCGACCGAGGCGGGATGCCGACGACGACTGACCCGGCAGCGGTGGACAATCTCGGCGGAAAGCAGGTGCAACGGGTTCCGGGATGCGGGAAGGCGCCTCGCCCGCATATCACGGTCAGCTGACTTTCGCCGCACACCGGTGGGTAGGGTTCGCCTGTCACCCACCGACAGGAGCAGGCATTGACTCTGGAATCCGGCGGTCTGGCCAGGGGGAATCCACAGCAGCCCGACGGTTCGGCAGTTCATCCCGGACCGGCGAAAGTTGACTCCACCCCGGCTGTCTCGGGGGCGCAGGCTGCGGCCCGGGAGCGCTACGACGGCAGCCGACCGGATCGTCACCGTTCCGGCATGGCGACCCTCGCTCTCGGCGCTCTCGGGGTCGTCTTCGGGGATATCGGTACCAGCCCGCTCTACGCGATCCAAACGGTCTTCAATGCCGACGACAAGGCTGTCCAGACCAATCCGGTCGAGGTCTACGGGGTCATTTCGTTGGTGTTCTGGGCAATCACCACCATCGTCTCCGTCAAATACGTGACCTTCATCCTCCGCGCCGACAACGACGGTGAGGGCGGAATCATGGCCCTCACTGCCCTGCTGCAGAAGAACCCGCTCAAGTCGGCGCGCGGCAAGGTCGCACTGATTGCGCTGGGGGTTTTCGGCGCTGCGCTGTTCTACGGTGACGGGATCATCACGCCGGCGATTTCGGTGATGTCAGCTGTCGAGGGGGTCAAGGTTGCCGCCCCCGGGCTGAGCCATCTGGTGCTGCCGATCACCGTCACCGTGATCACGGGGCTGTTCATGATCCAGCGTCTGGGCACCGGTTTTGTCGGTAAGCTATTCGGTCCGGTCATGGCGTTGTGGTTCGGCGCTCTGGCGCTGGCCGGACTCAATGGCATCAGCGGCGACCCGGCAATCCTGCGGGCACTGTCACCGACATATGGGGCGGGGTTCATCGCCACCCACGGCGGTCTCGCCTTCATCGCCCTTGGCTCGGTGGTGCTGGCCATCACCGGCGCCGAGGCGCTGTATGCCGACATGGGCCACTTCGGTCGGCCGTCGATCAGCCGGGCCTGGTTCTTCGTGGTCTTCCCGGCACTGACGTTGAACTACCTCGGCCAGGGAGCGTTGATCCTGCGCGACCGGACGGCGATCGAGAACCCGTTCTTCCTGATCCTGCCCAGCTGGGCCCGGCTTCCCATGGTGTTCCTGGCAACCGTGGCGACGGTGATCGCCTCACAATCGGTCATCTCTGGCGCCTTCAGCGTCACCCGACAAGCCGTCCAACTGGGCTTCCTGCCGCGGATGAAGATCCGGCACACCTCCGAGAACGAAATCGGCCAGGTCTATTCGCCGGCCATCAACTGGGGCCTCTACGCGGCCGTGCTGGCGCTTGTGCTCGGCTTCGGCTCGTCGGCGGCGCTCGCTTCTGCCTACGGTGTCGCGGTGACCGGCACATTCATCCTGAATACGATCCTGTTCCTGGTCGTCGCCCGGACATTGTGGGGTAAACCCAAATGGATGGTCGCCCTGGCCGGCTTCATCTTCCTGACGACAGAGCTGACCTTCTTTGCCGCCAACCTCACGAAGATATTTCACGGAGGCTGGCTGCCGCTGCTCGTCGCCGCGGTGGTGTTCACGGTACTGATGACCTGGCAGCGGGGCCGGACCATAGTCACCCGCAACCGCTCCGAAGAGGAAGGCGTTCTGGATTCGTTCCTGCAGGAGTTGCAGACGGCGGATCCGCCGATTCACCGGGTCAAGGGCACCGCCGTGTTCCTGAACGCAACCGTCGACACCACGCCGTTGGCGCTGCGGACGAATGTCGAGCACAACCACGTGCTGCAGCAACGCGTGGTCATCATGAATATCAAAGTCGACAACGTCCCGTATGTCCCGGACAGTTCGCGCCTTTCGATCGACGACTCACGATTCGAAAGGATGGGTATTTCGCACCTCCAGGCCATCTTCGGTTTTCAGGATGAGCCCAACGTCCCCCGGACGTTGCAGTTGGCTGTCGAGCAGGGTCTGTTGCCCGCAGACGACCTGCGTGAGGTCACCTATTTTCTATCCCGGATCACCATCGAATCGGCCAAGACCGGCAGCATGCCGAAGTGGCAGAAAAAGCTGTTCCTGACCATCGCCCACAACTCGGCAAACCCCATCGAGTACTTCGGCCTGCCGATCGACCGCTCAATCAGCATGGGCGCCCAGATTCCGCTGTAGCGCACGGAGTCCGTCCGAGCCTTCGGCGCGAGCCAGAGCGGTACCGGCGGCGGCCGAGAGGATGGCCACGGTGCCGCTGAACAGAGCGGGCCGCCGATACGACGGCAGGAGGCCGGCGGCCAGCGCCATCGTCCCGGCATGGAGCGTGTCCACCGCCACCGCGCCCCAGATCGCCTCGCGCCGAGCGAATATGAGCAGCGCGGCTCCCTGCCCGACCTGTCGGGCGCCCAGCAGTCGGGTCACCCATGTCGGCGGAGGGGTTTGGTCGTGGCTGATGGCTGCGCCCAATTCGCCGGGGGCGGCGAGCAGGCCGACCCCGTAGAGCAACGTCAGCGCGGCCCACGTCCGGACTGCCGAATGGTGCGTCGTCATAGCTTTCCCATCTCTGCCCGTTGCGGTCGATTGCCGGCGTACGCACGGGCCTGTTCCCCGATTCGGTCGTCCGTAGTATTTCCCGCTTCGTGGCTCTGAAGTGGTGTCACATCGACCTGCCAAGAGCGACGAGGAGGCCTGCCATCCTGACCTCGGAATTGCGGATTCCGCTGTTTTTCGTCTGCGGTCTGATGCTCGTCGTCGGGTGCGGGAGCGCAGCCGGGACCGGAGCCGTCGCAAAACCGACTGGAACGCCGACGGCTTCTTCGGAGGGCCACACGCCGCCGGAAGTGGTGACCGCGAGTTGATGAACCAAGGCGAAAAACCTCGCCGGGTCGGAAACTCGCCATGGTGGCCCTGCCGGCGGGCGAATCCTCCAGCGGGATGGGCAATGGGTGGGCCCTTGAGCGTGACCTCGGCTGCGCCGGCCGCGAAAGGGCAAGCGCCGGCTAAACCATCGACCCGCGGCCCGTTGCGGTCGTTGCGGTCGTTGCGCGGGGTCGAAGGTTGCGCGGTGTCGAGGGCTGCGCGGTGGATAGTGGAGCGATGCTGGACAGCTTGGCTCCGGCCAGACGTCGATTGGTGATCGGCGTGATCGTGAGCGTTCTCGCGGTCGTCGCAGTACTGGCGACAGTGCTGGTCGTTCAGCGGATCCGCGTGTCCGGATTGTCACCGGTCGACCAGAGCCGCCGCGGTCCGGTCCTGCTCGTGCCCGGCTACGGCGGTTCGACGACGTCGCTGCAGGTCCTCGCGGGTCGGCTCACCGCCGCAGGTCAGGACGCTACGGTCGTCACCCTGCCCGGCGATGGCACCGGCGACCTGACGGCCTCGGCGGGTGTTCTCGGCGATGCAGCGTCGGCGGTCATGCGGCGCACGGGAGCGGGCAGTGTCGACCTGATCGGGTATTCGGCCGGCGGGATCGTCGCGCGGCTGTGGCTGGCCAACGGCGGTGCCGCACTGACCCGCAGGGTGATCCTGCTGGGGACCCCGAACCACGGCGCCAAGCTAGCCGACCTCGCCGACACCGTCGGGTTGGCCAGTTGCCCCACCGCCTGTCGGCAGCTCACCACCAGCAGTGACCTGCTGGCCCGGTTGAACTCCGACGTTCTTCCGGTCGGTCCCACGTTCGTCTCCATCTGGACGACTCAGGACCAGACGGTGACCCCGCCGGATTCCGCCCGGCTGGACGGCGCGGTCAATTTCGCGGTGCAGACGGTGTGCACGGATGCTCAGGTCGCCCACTCCGACCTGCCGCGCGACGTATTTGTCCAGGCGATCGTGGTGTCCGAACTCGACGCCGCCGCGCCCGTGGAGTTCACCCCCGCCGACTGCGGTCGACTTCGCGCCTGAGCCGGTTCATCCGCGCCGGCATCAGCTGGTGATGTCCTTGGTGGAGAAGTTGGCCCAGGCCCCGGTGAGCAGCGCGCCGACGTAGATCGCCTGCAGACCCAATCCACGCAGGGTGTCCCGCCATTGGATGGGGTCGCGGAAGAAATCGACGAAGGCCAGCCAGTAGCGGGTCGGCAGGTACGCGGCGATGGGTGACGCTGCGCTCAGGGTGAACAGCAGCGACGAGCCCACGAGGACTGCCAATGCGCCGAGGGTGGCGCCCAGCGGGGAATCGGTGAAGGTCGAGAAGAAGAGCGCGAAAGCGGCAACCCCGCACATCGACGCGGTCACGTAGCCGATGGCCAGCACGGTCCGCAAGACGAGCTGCCAGGTGGTCAGGGTGGTGCCGGACACCGAGACTGTGCTGACGGCCGATCCGGCGGGGAACAGAAGCAGGCCGAGGACGAAACCGACGATCGCGACGATCAGCACCGTGACCAGCACGAAAGCCAGGACGGCTACCAGCTTGGCGACGAGCAGACGGGTGCGGCCGACCGGCCGGACGAGCAGATAGCGCAGGGTGCCGGCCTGAGCCTCTCCGGCGATCGAATCGCCGGCTACGACGGCAACGGCGATGGGCAGGAACAGCGGCAGCACCACCGCCAGAGCGGCCAGCGGAAACAGCTCACCGTTGGCCAGGACGGCGGACAGGAAGGCTGGGCCCTGCCCGGGCCGCGGTGCGAGATGGGTGAAGGCGAGCAGTCCGGCCACGATCATCGGCAGAGCGTTGAGCACGCCGATCGTCGCCCAGGTCCGGCGGCGCCGGAAGAGCTTGCGCAGTTCGACGGCAATCATCATCGATCCACCCGATCCGCGCTGGTGCCGGCCGCCGCCAGCACCACCTGTTCCAGGGTGGGCCGGTCGACCGAGAGCCCGGTGACCGAGATCCCGGCCGCTACCAGCAGCGCGTTGACCTCGGCGGGGTTCCCGCCGTGGACTACGACCCGGTCGCCGTCCACGGAGATGACCCGCCCGTCGAGGGTGGCCCTGACCCGTTCCGGGTCCGGGGTCAACACCACCGTCGCGCCGGTGGGGGCGGTGAGCCGGGCGAGCTCGTCCTGCAGCACCAGTCGGCCCCGATCGAGCACGCCGACCCGGGTGGCAATCTGCTCGACCTCGGCCAGCAGATGACTGGACAGAAAGACAGTCGTGCCGCCGCGATGCAACTCCGTGAGCAGGGTCCGGAACTCGGCGATGCCCTGCGGGTCGAGCCCGTTGGTCGGCTCGTCGAGAACGAGCAGGGTCGGCTGACGCAACAAGGCGCCGGCCAGACCCAACCGCTGCCGCATGCCCAGCGAGTAGGCCCGGACCGGGCGGCGGCCGACGCCGGCCAGGCCGACCTGCTCGAGAACCTCGTCGATCCGAGCCGACCGGGTCCGCCGGTTCCCGCCGGGTCCGGACGCATCGGCCAGAGTCAGGTTCTCCCTACCGGAGAAGTGCCCGTAGAAAGCCGGGCCCTCGATCAGCGAGCCGACCGAGGTCAGTACCTCCCGAGCGGGGCCGGGCATCGGCCGACCCAACAGGTGCACTTCGCCACTGGTCGGCAGCACGAGACCGAGCAGCATTCGCACCGTCGTGGTCTTCCCGGAACCGTTGGCGCCCAGGAATCCGTAGATGTCGCCGGCCGACACGTCGAGGTCGATGCCGTCGACGGCCCGCACCGGCCCGAATCGCTTGACCAGAGCGCGCGTCCGGATGACCGTGGTCATCGGGCCCCGGACACACCGGGCAGGGCCCGGGCTGCGGCGGCAAGCGCATCCAGAGTGACCGTCCCGGTCAGCAGATAGGGGGCTGAATCGGCCGGTGTGGCCAACAGAATGCCCAGGATCCCGGCCCGCAACCGAATCCCGAGCTGATCGCTGACCGCGGTCGGGTCCTGCGCGGCGGCGCGTGCGAGATCGCGTGCGAGATAGTAGGGCACCGGTACCACCGCGAGCAGGGTGACGCCTCGACCATAAAGGCCGACCGTGGGCGGCACGCCCGTCACGGTTTGCCGAGGGAGCCCGGCCAGCGTGTCCGGAAATGTCACCCGGGACAGTCGGCGTCCAGCGTTGGCCAGGACGTCGCCCTCAGGGTCCTCTCCTACCTGGGCATGGGCCGGCGGGGTGAACGAGATGATGCCGGCGCTCGGCACGTCGAGATCGAGATCCAGGAATCGGGTGTCCACCGCGGGGTTCTGCTCACCCGCTCCGAACACCTGGACCTGCAGCGGTAGCCCAGAATCAGGATCGACCCAGATGTCCACCCGGGCCACCGAGGCGACTGGCTCGGCGGGGGTGATCCGCAGGCCCAGCGCGGTGCGACCGGCCACCCGGATCGCGCCGATCGTGGACAATTCGGACGGTCGGGCCTGTGACAGCAGCCGGTCGGCCAAGGTGTTGGGCAGCAGGTCGGACGGTTCCGGGAGCAGCAATGGGGCGAACGGGGCGCGGGTCGCCGTGTTGGCCTCGTAATCCCACGTCCAGGTGCCGGTGGCGTCCCGATGGACGTCGGACTCGCCGCTGACCGTGACGACATCTACCCGGGCGTCCCGCAGCCCGCGCCACCACACCCGCATCGACGTTCGATCGCTGAGCAGATCCGCGATCGAGCTGAGCTGGTCGCCGACCGGGAGCGAAAGCCCGCCGGTGGAGACGGCGTCGCCGGAGAACGGGATGGATGCGCTGGCCAGAGCGGCGACTCGAAGCTCGGCGGCCGAGCGCGCCGATTCCGTCACCGGCCACCTCGAAATGACGCTTGGAAGGGCGATCAGCGTGGCCACCAGCGCACCGACCAGAGCCCATCGACGGCCGGCGCCGTGCCCTGGTCGCATGGGGTCCACGATACGGAAACGCCCCCGCACCGCCTCGGGTTCATCGGCCCGCGAACCTTACGACTGTCTCACGGCGGTCCGGCCCGGTCCTGCGGGCCACAGGCCGATCCGCCGGCCCCACAGGCCGGGGGTCGGTTGTTCGGATCTTAGGAGGGCTTGCGGGGGGTGCCGAAGCCGAGCATGGCGGCCAGCGCGACCTGGTGGTCACCTTCCGGGTCGTTCGTCCCCGGGTGAAATGTCGATTGTCTGCAGTACACAGTCGGCGCGCTAATTCCAGTGAAGGGGAGCTTTAGCTGTGGCGGATGGGTTAGAGGCTCTCGTTTCGACGTCAGGAGTCAGCCGGCGACGCGTGATGCAGCCGGTGGTCAGGAAGTCGCCGCACGCTCCACTTGGAGTGCATCGGCCCGGTGAAACGTGATGAAGGTAGGTACCGGCTTCTGGACCAAGGTAGTGCATCGCCATCAACAGATTGGTCAGGGTTCGGATGCTTGACGACGAACAGCTGCTGGCACACCTGGTTGACGAGGCCAGGCTCCTTGCGGACGCTTTTACGCGCTGCAACCCGACCAGGCCGGTGCCCGGTCTGGATTGGGACGCGCAGACCGTCCTCATGCATACCGGTGCGGTGCATCGATGGGCGGCCGACATCGTCGCACGAGGTCTGCAGACCAATGAGACTGGCGGCAGCACGGCATTCTGGCCGTCGGGCGTGAATGCGCCGCCGGTGGGTATTTGGTGGGACGAAGGCGTGGCCATCCTCCTCGCGGCGCTGCGCAACGCCCCGAGGAGCCTGACGTGTTTCACGCTCGTACCCGAGGTGCCGGCGCGGACGTTTTGGATCCGTCGACAGGCTCACGAGACGGCGATCCATCGGGCCGACCTGGAGGCTGCGGCCGGCGGGCCGGTGACCTCGGTCGACGCCGCATTCGCGCAGGACGGTTTGGGTGAGATTGTCGGTGCCTTCGCTGCCGAGCCGGCCTTTGCCACCGCTCACCCGGGACGGTTACTTTTCGAAGCCGCCGATGGTCCGTCGTGGCTGGTCACGTTCGGCGGTGAGCGCACGATCGTTGCGTCAGGAAACCTGGCGGGAACCGACGCCGATGCCGTGGTCCGCGGCACCAGTGATCAGCTCTATCGGTGGGCCTGGAACCGCCCGGTCGCTGTGGAGGCAACCGGCGACCCAGAGGTAATCGCCTCATGGCGCGCTGTGCGTGTGAACTGAGACCCACCCCACCCACCCCGCACGGAGCGATCGAAATCTTTGTCGTCAGCGGGCCCGGAACATGGTTCCGGTCAACGGTAGAGGTTCAGCGCGCGGGACGCTGGGGACCCTCCAAAAAGCCGGTTGGCGGAGCTTTGGGTTTCTGGGCTGGTCGGCAGGTGCCGACAACGCTCTTTCGCTCGTCGGCAGGCCGGCGGCGATGTGGTCGGCAGCCACGTTGACGGTCCATCCGCCTGACCGAACGCCTCAGGTGGGCATCCGTTCGCCAGCTGTGACCGGGACGTCGATTCTGTTGCCGTCGGGGGCCAGCGGGCAGGACCACTCCGGGCTGTACCGGCAGGACGGGTGATAGAGAAAGTTCAGGTCCAGCACCAGCTTTGCCCCGGTTCCGCCCAGGTCGGCGCCCTTGACGGTGTCCAGCAGGTAGCGCCCGCCCCCGTAGCTGCCCTTTCCTGCCGTGCCGTCCCGCAGGGGGAGAAACAGTCCGCCGCCGTACTGGTCCAGCCACCACACGCTGACGGATCGATCGATCGGAGCGGGCAGCGTCACCCGGCCGGCGAGACGCAGCCGGAGATCCCCGTCCCCGGTCGGTACGACAAGCTCGCGGGGGTGATCCGGCGGCGCGAGCGCAGCGGTGAACCGGAGGGCCGGGTCGTACGGCCAGTACGGCAACCCACTGTCCCGCAACGGATCTGTGGGTGCCAGGGGGCTCTGCGGGTGGTTCCGGAAGAGTTCATCCCGGCCCTGGATCCACACCCGGTGACCAGCCACCGGCTCTGCAGCGGCCCGGACGAGCGCGTACAGCCCGGCTACCGCCCGCCGCCATTCGGTCAATTCCAGATACATGACCCACCGTCCCACGGCCGCTGCTCGGCCTCTCGAAGGGTGACCGTATCGCGCGCGGGAGCCCGGCTTCCATCGAACGGTCGGCCCCGGTGACCGAGCTCGGACGCCCCATCTGGCGCGTTGGACTGGCGCCGCGGCCCGCGGGGGGTGAGACTGGCGTCACTGATAGACGCCTCGCGTGCCGGACGGATGTGCCGATGCGCGTCGAAGGGATGCTCATGCCAGACGTGGTAGACACCGGTTCTTTACAACACGCGGTCGATCAGTTGGCGCATGCGGTGGCGGACCTCGCTGCTCGGGCCGGCCAGGTGACCGCGGTGCTTCGATTGCAGAACGACGTAGACCGGCTCCGGCTCGACGCGGCCGACTGCAAGGAGCTTCACGAGGTCCCGCAGGCACGCCAGCTCGAGTTCATCCCCGACACGCCGTACGACCAGTCCATGTGGCAGGGAGTGGACGACGAGGGTCTCGGCGGCTTCCACTCGCCGCGACTGCAGACCAAGCATCCGTACCACCGCCGGTGACCAACTCTGCGCGGCGGTGCACCGTCGGCGAACTGACGGATCGTCCGGCCACAAGATGACGGTAAGAGGGGGATCGCCGGCGGGGGTGGGCGCTCCGGGTCGGGCCATGGTCGATCTTCCGACGCTGCGCACCGATCGATGGTGGCGGTCGCCGTTGATCACGATGATCGGTCTGCTGGCCTTCATCGCCTACGCAACCTGGGCGGCGTTCGTCGGCAGGAACTATTTCTGGGAACCGTACATTTCCCCGTTCTACTCGCCCTGCCTGGCCGTCTCCTGCACCGCATCCGGCGCGCCGAGCCTGGGCATCTTCGGTACCTGGTGGCCGTTCTCGCCGGCCATCATCATTCTGATCTTCCCGCTGGGATTTCGGATGACCTGCTACTACTACCGCAAGGCCTACTACCGGGCCTTCTGGCGTTCGCCGGCTGCCTGCGGAGTCCCCGAACCGCACAGCAGTTACAGCGGGGAAACCCGGTTCCCGCTGATTCTGCAGAACATTCACCGGTACTTCTTCTTCGCCGGCCTGATCTTCAACGCAATTCTCACCTTTGACGCCGTCATCGCCTTCCGCAATCACGAGGGCCATTGGTTTCACGCCGGCCTGGGCACCGTGGTCCTGCTCGTCAACGCCGCACTGCTGTGGCTGTATTCGATGTCCTGTCATTCGTGTCGGCATCTCATCGGCGGTCGGCTGAAACACTTCTCCAAACACCCGGTCCGATACTGGATGTGGACGAAGGTTTCGGCGCTCAACGAACGGCACATGTTGCTGGCCTGGCTGTCGCTGGGCTGGGTGGCTTTCACCGATCTCTACGTCCGGCTCGTCGCGAGCGGGACCATTACCGATCTGAGGCTATTTTGACGGGGGTATTCCGGTTGAGAACACATCGTGCGGGCGGGCGGCGTTGACGGGCCTGCAGCGCTACCGGTACGACGTGGCGATCATCGGTGCCGGGGGCGCCGGCCTGCGGGCTGCCATCGCTGCCCGGGAGGCCGGCCAGCGGGTCGCCATCATCTGCAAGTCGCTGTTCGGCAAGGCCCACACCGTGATGGCCGAGGGCGGGATCGCCGCCTCGATGGGGAACGTCAACTCCAACGACAGTTGGCAGGTGCATTTCCGGGACACCATGCGCGGCGGGAAGTTTCTCAACAATCCGCGGATGGCCGAGTTGCACGCCCAGGAGGCGCCGCAGCGGGTGTGGGAGCTGGAAACCTACGGCGCCCTGTTCGACCGCACCCCCGATGGTCGGATCAGCCAGCGCAACTTCGGCGGCCACGAATATCCACGTCTCGCCCACGTCGGCGACCGCACCGGGCTCGAACTCATCCGGACACTTCAGCAGAAGATCGTCTCGCTGCAGCAGGAGGACGAGCGCGAGACTGGCGATCCGGAGGCCCGGATAAGGGTCTTTGCCGAGTGCACGGTCACCGAACTGCTCAAGACCGGCCGGGACGCCGGCAGCGCAGTTGCCGGAGCCTTTGTCTATTTTCGGGAAACCGGTCGTTTCGCGGTATTCGAGTCCCCCGCGGTGGTCGTGGCCACAGGTGGGATCGGCAAGTCGTTCAAGGTCACCAGCAATTCCTGGGAATACACCGGCGACGGCCATGCGCTGGCGTTGCGGGCCGGAGCGCGCCTGATCAACATGGAGTTCGTCCAGTTCCATCCCACCGGAATGGTCTGGCCGCCCAGTGTCAAGGGCATCCTGGTGACCGAATCGGTGCGGGGCGACGGTGGGGTGCTGCGCGACTCCAACGGCAAGCGCTTCATGTTCGACTACATCCCCGATGTATTCAAGGCGCAGTACGCCACCACGGAGCAGGAGGCGGACGGCTGGTACACCGACCCGGAGCACAACCATCGTCCGCCGGAACTTCTTCCGCGTGACGAGGTCGCGCGGGCCATCAACTCAGAGGTGAAGGCCGGCCGCGGCTCTCCGCACGGTGGCGTGTTCCTGGACATCGCGACCCGCCGCTCGGCAGAGGAGATCCGCAAGAAGCTGCCGAGTATGTACCATCAGTTCTCTGAACTCGCCGACGTCGACATCACCAGCGAGGCAATGGAAGTCGGCCCGACCTACCACTACGTGATGGGCGGCATCGAGGTCGACCCGGATACCGGCGCGTCCGCGGTGCCCGGCCTTTTCGCGGCGGGGGAATGTTCCGGTGGAATGCACGGCTCCAACCGGCTCGGCGGCAATTCGCTGTCGGATCTGCTGGTGTTCGGCCGCCGGGCGGGAATCGGCGCGGCGGAGTACGTCAAGTCACTGGGAAATTCGCTGCCGACAGTCTCCGACACCGACGTCGACACCGCGGCGGCAGCGGCCTCGGCCCCATTCCGCGAGGCTGGGCCGACCTCCGGTGAGAATCCGTATTCGGTCCACGCGAATCTGCAGCAGGTGATGAATGATCTGGTCGGGATCATCCGGCAGCAGGGCGAGATCGAGCAGGCCATCGCCGAGTTGGACGCCCTGGACGCCCGAGCCGCGCGGTTGTCGGTGGAAGGCCACCGGCAGTTCAATCCGGGTTGGCACCTCGCCCTGGATCTGGCCAACATGCTGTTGGTGAGCCGGTGTGTCGCCGCCGCTGCGCTGCTGCGGACCGAGAGCCGCGGCGGCCATACCCGGGAGGACTACCCGAAAATGGATCCCGACTGGCGGCGCAGTCTGCTGGTCTGCTCGCTGGCGGATGGGACCCTGCATGTCGAGAACGTGGTGCAGTCGCCGGTCAGGGCCGACCTTCTCGAGTTGTTCGACCCAGCGGAACTTGCGAAGTATTTCACCGCCGCCGAGTTGTCGGCTGCCGGCCCGAAAGGATCGTGAGCCGTGGCGTATCAGGGGAAATTCCGGGTATGGCGGGGTGACAGCGAGGGTGGTGAACTGGCGGACTTCTCGGTCGAGGTCAACGAGGGTGAAGTGGTGCTGGACATCATCCACCGTATCCAGGCCACCCAGGCCGGTGATCTGGCGGTGCGCTGGAATTGCAAAGCCGGCAAATGCGGCTCCTGCTCGGCCGAGGTCAACGGCCGGCCGCGGCTCCTCTGTATGACCCGGATGTCGATTTTCGCCGAAACAGAGACGATCAGTGTGACCCCGATGCGGACGTTCCCGGTGATCCGCGACCTCGTCACCGACGTTTCGTACAATTACACCAAAGCCCGTTCGATACCTGCCTTCTCACCGCCTCCCGATTTGGCTCCGGGCGACTACCGGATGGCCCAGGTCGACGTTGAGCGCAGCCAGGAATTCCGAAAGTGCATCGAATGCTTTCTCTGCCAGGATGTCTGCCACGTGATCCGGGACCACGAGGACAACAAGGAGTCGTACGCCGGGCCCCGATTCTTCATCAGGCTGGCCGAATTGGACATGCACCCACTGGACAGCGCGGACCGTCAGGTCGCCGCTCAGGAGGAGCATGGACTCGGGCTCTGCAACATCACCAAGTGCTGCAGCGAGGTCTGCCCGGAACACATCAAGATCACCGACAACGGCATCATCCCGATGAAAGAGCGCGTAGTGGACCGCAAGTACGACCCGTTCGCCAGGATGTTCCGTCGCAGGCGCACCTGAGTTCTCGTGTGTGGTGCCTGCCAGTTCGGTGGTCGGGTCCGGCAGGGTGGCCCTCTGAGCCTGAGGGGCTTGTCCGCCCGGTTGTGATCCGCCAGCGTCGCCTGCCCGTCCGACAATCTGACGGTCAACTCCCTGGTCGTACCAGCATCAATCCGCTATAGCGTGACGTTCGCCTCAACTTCCAGACCGCGGCTCACGGCTCGGATGGCAGTGGCAGGCAAAGGCGCTCGGCGCCGCGCTCGACACGCTCAGTTGCAGTTCAGGTACCGGGTCAATGAATCGAGCCGGTATCTCCGGCCACGGTCAGACGACCGCGTTCGGCAACCTGACCCATCAAGTACGCCAAGTCTCGCTCCGACACCGCAGGGCAACAAAACCCCGAACCAGCACGTGCTAACCTTCACTCTTCCAGTCAAGTGGGAAGCTACTTCCTGCGGTATAGCCGACGCCTGGAACTGGTGGACAATTCCGCCAGAAGGTCCTTGTCTGCCCGAGGGAACCAATAGGGGTAGGGCACGTGCGACGGAGTATGGATCCGAATTAGATGCACAGCGTGATCCTTGATTGCAGCGTCGGCCAACAGGTAGCCGTGGTTGATCAGGATCTCTGCCTCGGGCTCGGAAAAGCGATCCAGGTCGGTGCGAATGACTGATATTACCCTGTTGACGACCTCTCGGCTGTATCCGGCCGGTTCGCTGGGATACCTGGAAGTTTTAGTGCGGATACCCCAGAATGCTCCTCCGTGCAGTTGCGTCAAGTTCGTGAGCACGAGCGCTTTTTGCGACGACTTGCTGGAGAAGTCCATTACTGGCTGGTATCGCCGTAGCGTCCGCCACCAGCCCAACCGCTTCTGGCTGACACCGAGGGAACCGCCGCCGTCGGATACCAGGATATCCTCGCACTTGTTCCAAACAGCCAGGTAGCCATTATTGTCCATCACACCGCCGTCGGTGATCCGCAGGTCGGCGAGCACGCTTCTCTGATAGTCCTTGGCTACGCCCTGCGGTATGAGGCCGTCGCATGTCATGGGAGCAAACCATGGCGGGAAACATGCAGATGTCGCGGCCGCCCGAGCGACCGTCCACGACTCGTCTATCCCGTACAAGCCAGGTTTACGTGAACCCGCCCCGTGGCGCGAGAACGTCCAAAATCTCCGGTGCAACAGGTCGGTCGCGCCGAATATAAACAATGGGTGTTCCGGGAGCGCCCGCAAGGGTGAAGGACCGATCCGGTCCGGATGGGCGAGCCGGCGGGCAACAGTGCGCACAGCTGGCCGTCCGATGATCGCCAAGAGGGCCGCACCCGTTCGCAGATCGTTACGGGTGAGCTTCCGGAATGGTTCTTCGATTTCCTCGAGCCAGGTGGCGAATCGGTCCCCGTCCCGGGGAAGCCCGTCCCACCGAGTGGCGAGGAAGCCAGCGAGGATGCTGCCGCCGGAGACCGCCGATACGATGTCAATGTGGCAAAGTATGCCTAGCTCGTCCAGCCGGCGTAGGGCGCCGAGGTGGAACAATGCCGCCCGGTAACCACCACCGGAGAGGCATAGCCCTAGCCGGACCCGCACATCGGTGCGCTCTCGCGCCTTTGCAAGTTCGTCGGCCACCGGGCGGAACGCCAGTGTTGCGGCGACGCCGTCACCAACGTATGACCGGGGGGGAGAACCGACACTCATCATTAGCTCCTTCAACAGAACATGGGTGGTACGAGACCCGTCAACTCGCCGCCTTGCCAGCCGACGGTTATTCGAGCATGCCCGACTTGGCTAGATCCCGCCGGCGCGCGGCAGCCACAAGCAGGCGGAGCCGGGGGCGACTCCGACGTTCCCAAATGTGCGCGGCGCGGCCTGCGGTCGGGCGGTGACCTTCGCTCCGATCTGTCAAGTCGAGCGGGACACGAGTCTCCAGTTCAATTGGGGCGGGGCTTCGGGCTGGTTGCTGCAGACCTGGGCCGCGCTTCCACCAATCTCGCATCGACTGAAAACCATTGCTCGACCGCCTGACTGCCAGCACTCAACACGGCAAATGGGGCGGTGGTCCGGGGCGCAACGTCAAGTTCTGGGGCCGTGCCCAATACCCGAAATGCCGGGGTACGTGACAGTGAGCCGCCGAAAGGCGATGGCAGGCGGGCTGACCCGCGCCATCAGCAGAGTGGCTCGTGGACCGGTCATCGGATGCGATCGGCATGCCCCGTCCAGACGAGGCAGGGCGCTGGCTATTGTCGGTATCTCCTCCAGAAGCCGGGGCGGTTGACACAACCTGCCCAGCGCAAGCCTTGGAGGCACCAGATGGTCGCTCGAGAACCCCAGGAAATGGCCCAGGTGGCCGCTGAGATCGGGGCCAAGAAGGCCCATCGGACCTGGGATCGGGTCCTGGTCAGCGCCTTTCTCGCCGGCGCGTACATCACTTTCGGCGGTCTGGTCGCGATCACCATTTCCTCCGGGCTGAAGCCGGCGACCTGGGGGACTCTGCCGACGTTCTTCACCGGCGCGGCGTTCACCCTGGGCCTGGTTCTCGTGCTGATCGCCGGGTCCGACCTGGCGACCGGCAACATGATGCTGGTTCCGCTCAGTGCCATGCGGGGGAAGGTTGCGGTGCGGGACGTGGTCGGGAACCTGAGCCTGGTGCTCGTCGGCAATCTGATCGGCGCGGTGTTAGTGGCCTATTTCCTGGCCGTCCAGACCGGGGTGATCGGTCACGCCGGTGGGCCGGCCGGCGGGAGTTCGGCGCTGACCTTCGAGCGGCTGACGGCGATCGCCGGTGACAAGGCGCTGAACCACACCCCGTGGCAAACCTTCCTGCGCGGGGTCGGCTGTAACTGGCTGGTCTGTCTGGCGGTGTGGATGTCCCTGGCGGCGACGTCCGTGTCGGGGAAGATTCTCGCCATCTTCTTCCCGATCATGGCGTTCGTGGCAATGGGCTTCGACCATGTGGTGGCCAACATGTTCTTCCTGCCGGCCGCGATCTTCGCTCACGTACCGAACATCGGCTGGGGCGATGCGCTGCAGAATTGGCTGCTGGCTGGAGCGGGCAACCTGGTGGGCGCAGTCGTCTTCGTCTCCACCTCCTATTGGTACCTCTTCCTCAAGGATCAGCCGGACCGCTCGGCGCAGCCCAAACCGGAGACCGCAGAGCGCGCCTGACCAATCAGCCCGACGGTCGGCCAACCCGGGCGGAAGCCTCGTTCCGTGAAGGAACGGCGCTGTCGCGGACCTCAGAGCGCCTTGAGGGCAGCCGTTGCCACCTCGTCGTCCTGTTCGGGACTACCGCCACCGACGCCGATGGCGCCGATCACCGAACCGTTCTCGACGATGGGGCGGCCGCCGCCGAGCAGGCTGAATCCGGCGCCGACAAAGGAGGCGATCCGGCCGGGGTCGGTGGTGCGGGCTCCGAGATCGGCGGTCGGGGCCCGGAAGGCGGCCGACGTCCTGGCCTTCGGCGGCACCAGGGCGACCGCGGCCGCGCTGTTGCCGTCCATCCGCTGCAAAGCCTTCTCGTCGCCGCACTCGTCGACGACCAGGATGAACATGGGCGGGATGGTCGGATGGGCTCGGACGTACTCGACGCCGGCCTTCACGATCCGGTTGGCCTGGGCCAGGCTCACGGTGCGGGCCGGGACCGATGTCGGGCGCGGCCCGTCCTCTGCGGCGAAGGCCGGCGAGCCGTCGAGCATCGAGGCTGCGGCGACGCCGGTCGCAATCGCTCCGCCATACCCGATTGCCTGGCGCCGGGTGACTGATTCCCGCCCGGACGGCGCGGATTGCTGCTTCTCGGTTCCCATTTCGGATTCCTCCTGTTGATCGGCGTTGACCACTACAGATCACCGGATTGTAGGGGTTCGGAATCAAACAACTGGCAGGGGTTCCAGGACTTCATCGGGCCCGGCAATCGGCCACCCGGCCAGGGTTTGGTCACACCTCGGGTGAGGCAGCCCGAGGGCGACCCTGAATGCATCATTCGACCCATTGTGGAAACTGATCCAGCATTGTTCGGCCGTGAAGGCGACCAAGTCTGGATCACCTGTCATCTGACCGACAGCCGCGCCGCAGTGTTGGCGCATGGACGTCAGTTCGACGCTCGCTGCCCAAAGGAAGCGGGGCAGTAGGACCGCGACGAGGCTGCTGGCACTCTTTGGATCTGATGTGCGCCCGGCAGGATTCGAACCTGCGACCGGCGGATTAGAAGTCCGCTGCTCTATCCAGCTGAGCTACGAGCGCTTGACTCGGTCGAAGCGTAACCGACCGACCGCACCCCAACGCCGGCCGACGAGCACCGGCGGTATCGGCTGTCGACGATCCTCCAAGGGAGGTCGGCGTCCCGTGCGTACTCTCGACTCGTGCCTGAGATGACGTCGACTGACGCCGGTGACTTCCCCGCAGCCCCATCCGGCGCGGTGGCTTCGCCGATCGAGCCCGGGGCGGATAGCGGCCGACGCGACAAGTGGTCGGTGGCAGCGATTGCAGTGGCAACCGTGGCCATCGCGGCCTGCGTCGCGGTTGTCATATCGGGCTTCATCCCCTCCCGTTACTCCGTTCCGGGCGTCCCCGACTCCGACCGGTTCACCCAGTTGAGTCTTGCAGGGATCAAGGCCCTGTTCGATCTGTCCGCGGCGCTGACCGTGGGCTGGCTGCTGGCGGCAGTCGCGCTGGCTCCGCCCCAGCGCTCCGGGCTCTTCGACGTCGGCGGCTACCGCGCGATCCGCGCCGCGTCGCTGGCCGCCTGGGTATGGACCGCCGCCTCCCTCGCGATGATCCCGCTGACAATGGCCGACATCAACGGCCGCTCGCTGTCCGACGCCGTCAGTGCGACGGTGATCTCGCGCGGGATCCGACTCTTCCCATCGGTTCGTGGCTATCTGATCTGCGCCGCGATCGCTGCTCTCATCGCAGTGCTGAGCCGGATCGTGTTGCGGCCGGCCTGGGCGGCCCTGCTGCTGATCGCAGCGCTGGGCGGCCTACTGCCGCAGGCATTGTCGGGGCACGCTGCCGGGTCGACCGATCACGACGTCGCGATCGACACGATGATCTACCACCTGCTCGGGATCTCGTTGTGGATCGGTGGTCTCCTCGCCTTTCTCGGTCTGGCCAGGCAGCGGGCCGACCACCTGGACATCATCGCCCGTCGGTATTCGATGCTCGCCCTGGTCTCGTACATCGCGGTTGCCATCTCCGGAGTCGCCAATGCCTGGATCCGGCTGACCTACCTGTCCGACTTGTGGACCACCGACTACGGCCGGCTCGTCGCGGTCAAGGCCACCGCCCTGATTGCCCTGGGCGCCTTCGGTTTCGCGCAGCGGCGATCCGCGCTCCCGGCGATCACCCGCGGCGAGCAGCGGCCGCTCATCCGGCTGGCGACCGTCGAGTTGCTGCTGATGGGGTTCACCGTCGGGGTGGCAGCTGCGTTGGGCCGGACCGCGCCCCCCGCCCCCACCGGAATCCTGCCGACCGGCCTCAACGCCGACATCGAACCGATACTCGGATTTCCGCTCGACGGTCCGCCGACCATTTTCCGGCTGCTCTTCGCCTGGCGTTTCGACTATCTCCTGGGGACAGCTGTCGTCATCCTCGCGGTGGGCTACCTGCTCGGCGTCCGAAGGCTGCGGCGGCGCGGAGATGGGTGGCCCCCCGGCCGCACCTCGGCCTTCCTGCTGGGCTGCCTGATCGTTCTGCTCGCCACCTCGGCGGGCCTGGGACGGTATGCGCAGACCCAATTCTCGCTGCACATGGTCGCCCACATGATGCTCGGCATGATGGCGCCGATCCTGCTGGTCCTGGGCGCGCCGACGACGCTGGCGCTCCGCGCGCTGCCGGCAGCCGGCGATGGCCGTCCGCCCGGGTTACGGGAGGCGATCATCGGCCTGGTCCACGGACGGTTCGCGAAGGCCGTCACCCATCCCCTGGTCGTGCTGCCGCTGTTCGTCGGATCGTTCTACGTCATCTATTTCACCTCGCTGTTCGGTGCGATGATCACTTCGCACTTCGGTCACGTGCTGATGAGCGCGCATTTTCTGTTCGCGGGTTACCTCTACTACTGGGTCATCATCGGGATCGACCCGGCGCCGCGGCGGCTCGCCCCGATGGTCAAGCTCGGACTGCTGTTGGCGGCCTTGCCCTTTCACGCCTTCTTCGGCCTCGCTCTGATGAACTCCCACCAGCTGCTGGCCCCCGACTACTACCGCGGCCTGTCTTTGCCGTGGGTGACCGACCTGCTCGCAGACCAGCGGGTGGGCGGGGCGATCGCCTGGGGCGCCACCGAAGTCCCGATGCTGATCGTGCTGGTAGCGCTACTGGCCCAGTGGGCCCGGAGCGACGACCGGGAGAACCGCCGCACAGACCGGCGGATCGACGCTGCCGGGGACGCCGACCTCGACGCGTACAACGCAATGCTGGCCGGCCTGGCCGAGCGCAGCGGCGGGTTGGCACGTCCGCGGGAGGCTGGTCGCTGAGCGGCAAGTTGTCCCCATGCCTCCAGCCATCCACATTCCTCCGAAGTGGTTGCCGTGGACCCTGACCGCCAGGCACGGTTACGCCCATCAGCCAAGCGAGCCGGTACCCAGGTGCCGGTTCCGATGCGACAGGGAGCAGACATGGGAGCAGACGGAGCAAGCATCACGATGGTCGGACGGGCGGCGAGCGACCCGAAGGTCTCGACCGGGCCGAGGGGTGACCGGGTGACGCTCCGCGTGGTGTCGACCGAGCGACGTCACGACGAGGCCAGCGGCGACTGGGTGGACGGCGACGAATTCGGGGTGAGCGTCGTGTGCTGGCGGCAACTCGCCGCCAACGTGCTGCAACTGGTTCGCAAGGGCGATCCGGTCCTGGTCAGGGGGCGGATCAGTACGCGCAAGTTCGACCGGGAAGGAGTGGTCGACTATTTCACCGAGGTGAAAGCGGAGTTCATCGGATTCGATGTCGCCAAGGGCGCCGGCCGTCTGCGACGGGCCCAGCCTGACGCCGCAGGCGGGCGGGTTGATCTGGCCAAATATCCCGGTTCCGCCCAGGCCACCGACGGCGCTGCGCTGGATGCGGGCCCGTTGGGCGGGCAGCAGAGCACAGATGCTTTCGGCGATCCCCTCGATGATGCTCCGGTGGGTCCGGAAGCGCGGCTGTTCGCCGAGGTCGGCTGACGGCCGGGCTCAATCCTGCGGTGGACCGGCCCCTGCCGCTGGGGGGAGAGCGCGGGCAGGGGTGGGTGCCGCCGTGAGGCAGACTTACCGGTGGGCCGGGAGCGGTGGTCGGGCGGAAGCTCCGGCCACCCCGCGGCCGAATTCGGGAGAGCTTGTCCCGGATGCCGAATCTGCCTGTGAGAGGGAATCAGTGCCCGAGTTCATCTACACCATGAAGAAGGCCCGCAAGGCCCACGGCGACAAGGTCATCCTCGACGACGTCACCATGTCGTTCTATCCCGGCGCCAAGATCGGCGTGGTCGGGCCGAACGGGGCGGGCAAGTCGACGCTGCTCAAGATCATGGCCGGGCTCGAGACACCCAGCAACGGTGAGGCTTTCATCACGCCGGGCTTCTCGGTCGGCATCCTGATGCAGGAGCCAGAACTCGACGAGACCAAGAACGTCCTGGAGAACGTCCAGGAGGCCTACGGTCCGCTGAACGCCAAGCTCGCCCGCTACAACGCGGTCCTCGCCGAGATGGAGACCGAGTACACCGAGGCGCTGTTGGACGAGATGGGCACGCTCCAGGAGCAACTCGACCACGCAGGGGCCTGGGACCTCGAGGCCCAGATCGATCAGGCGATGGACGCGCTGCGCTGCCCGCCCGGCGACGCCGACGTGACGATCCTGTCCGGCGGCGAGCGGCGCCGGGTCGCACTGTGCAAGTTGCTGCTATCGGGTCCGGATCTGTTGTTGCTGGATGAGCCCACCAACCATCTGGACGCCGAATCGGTGATGTGGCTGGAGCAGTTCCTGTCCAGCTACGCGGGCGCGGTACTGGCCGTCACCCACGACCGGTATTTCCTGGACAATGTTGCGCAGTGGATCGCCGAGGTGGACCGCGGCCGGCTGATCCCCTACGAGGGAAACTACTCGACCTATCTGGAGAAGAAGGCCGACAGAATGTCGGTGGAGGGCCGGAAGGACGCCAAGCTCGCCAAGCGGCTGCGGGATGAGCTGGCCTGGGTGCGCTCGGGCGCCAAGGCAAGGCAGGCCAAGAACAAGGCCCGTCTGGACCGCTACGAGGAAATGGCGGCCGAGGCCGACCGCACCCGCAAGCTCGACTTCGAAGAGATCCAGATCCCGCCTGGCCCGCGGCTGGGCTCGATCGTGGTGGACGTCAACGACCTGAAAAAGGGCTTCGGAAACCGGATCCTGATCGAAGACCTGTCGTTCACCCTGCCGCGCAACGGGATCGTCGGGGTCATCGGGCCGAACGGGGTGGGCAAGACCACCCTGTTCAAGACGATCGTCGGTCTGGAGAAGCCCGACGACGGGCTGGTCAAGGTGGGCGAGACGGTCAAGCTGTCCTATGTCGACCAGAATCGCGGCGGTCTGGATGCCAAGAAGAACGTCTGGCAGACGGTCTCCGAGGGCCTCGACTACATCAAGGTCGGGAACGTCGAAATGCCCTCCCGCGCCTACGTTTCGGCGTTCGGTTTCAAGGGGCCCGATCAGCAGAAGGCGGCCGGGGTGCTGTCCGGCGGGGAGCGCAACCGACTGAACCTGGCCCTGACCCTGAAGGAGGGCGGGAACCTCATCCTGCTCGACGAGCCCACCAACGACCTGGACGTGGAGACGCTCGGTTCGCTGGAGAACGCGCTCGAGAACTTCCCCGGCTGCGCCGTGGTCATTTCGCACGATCGCTGGTTCCTGGACCGCACCTGCACCCACATCCTGGCCTGGGAGGGCAACGACGAGGACCCGGCGAAGTGGTTCTTCTTCGAAGGGAACTTCTCCGACTACGAGCGCAACAAGATCTCCCGGCTCGGCGCGGACGCGGCCAGGCCGCACCGGGTCACCCACCGCAAGCTCACCCGGGAAAGCTGACGCGACGCCCGTGGTGCAGCGCTGACACCTCGGTCGGGGGCTGAGCAACCGGGCTCGAACGGCTCAGCGGGATAAGCTCATCGGCGGCAACGGCGCCGAACGGGAAAGTGGTTCTGATGACTCAGACGGAGCACGGCCCGGCGACGGGCCCGCAGGCCGCGACGGGCCCGCAAGCGGTGTCGATACCGAAGGCTGTGTCGATACCGAAGGCGGCGTCGAGCTCGGTGGACGGACTCGTCAACGATGGACCGACCGGGTCCACGCTCCTCCCGGAGCAGGGCGCCGAGAACTCCGCGGTCGACCAGGCCCGGGCGGACTTCCCGGATCGGGCGGCGCTGATCGAGGCGTACTTCAGTCACGTCCCGCCGGAGGACCGCCCGCGCAGTCCTCGTGACGTGGTGAGCATCATCGACGCGCACCTCCGGGTGGCCAATCGGCGCGCGCCGGGAATGGCGTCGATCCGGATCTTCAACCCCAGTGCTATCGCTGACAGTTCGGCCGGTTGGACCGCCACCTCCACCGTGATCGACATCGTCAACGACGACATGCCCTACGTCGTCGAGTCGGTCATCAGCGCGATCACCGCCGCCGGGGTCACGGTCCACCGGGTGTTGCACCCGATTCTTGCGGTGAACCGTGGACCCGATGGGTCGTTGATCGAGGTGGTCGGCGAGTCCAACCGGGTAACCGACCCGCCGGGGAGCCTTCGCGAATCCTGGGTGCACATCCTCATCGACCGGCTCTCCGACGCGGAACGGGCCGAAGCCATCGAGGCCGCACTTTCCGAAGCCCTGCAAGCTGTCCGGGCGGTGGTCACAGATTCGGCATCGTTGATCGGGGCTGCCGCCGTCGCGGCGTCCGAACTCCGCTCGGCGATGTCCCCGCGGTCCACCCAGGAGGTCGCAGAGGCGGTCGACCTGCTCTACTGGCTGACCGCAGGAAACCTGACCTTCCTCGGCTACCGACGGGACGATGCCGTACCGGGTAACGGAATTCGGCCGGTCCCAGGCACCGGCCTGGGCATGTTGCGCGACGGGCTGGCCACCGCCACGAACTTCGACGAGGAGTGGGTGAGCGCCGACCCCGGTGCCGGCCACCTCGTCCTGACCCAGGCGTCCTCGGGGACGGCGATGAGCCGCGAGGCGCCGCCCTTCTCGGTGGCCGTGCGGATATTGAACCCGGACGGCAGCATCAGCCGGCAGCACCGCTTCCTCGGGGTGCTCACCCCGCGCGCCCTGAACGCGGAGATCACCGGGACCCCGGTGCTGCGGCAGACCGCCGCCAAGGTTCTCACCGCCCTGGGCGCCGCCCCCGACTCCTTCACCGGGCAGCGTGCCGTCGAACTGCTCGCCACCTATCCTCGTGCCGAGTTGTTCTGGGCGGACCCGGATCTCGTCCTCGAAACCGTCAACGGGGTGCTTCAGCTCTCCAGTCGCCGGCGCCTGCGGGCCTTTGTGCAGCCGGACCCGTTCGGCCGCTTCACCTCAGTCCTGGTTTTCCTCCCGCGCGACCGTTACACCACCGACTCCCGGCTGGCGATGCAGCGGGTGCTGCTGGACACCCTGGGCGGCACCGGCATCCGGTACACCGCCCGGATCGGCGACTCGCTCCTGGCCGCGGTCCACTTCACGGTCACCGCCGGCCCGGCGACCCCGGGGCCGACGGTTCCTGGAACAGCCGGAGGCGTCGGACGGCAGAGCGCGCTGGTCACCCTCGACGCAACGGGCGTCGCGGGGCTCAACAGGAAGATGCGCAGCACCATCCGGACCTGGGAGGACCGGCTGGTCGCCGCAGTCGTCGGCGGCGACGAGGACCTGGACCCCGCGGCGGCCCTGGCCCGCTACGCAGAGGCGTTCGACCAGGCCTACAAGGAGGACTACAAGGTCGAAGATGCCGTCCACGACCTCCGACAGTTGGACGGCCTGACCGGACCGGACGACCTCGCGCTCAGTTTCACCACCGTCGGCGGGCTCCCGGCGGACCGGGACCGGACCGGGGAGCGCCGGCTCAAGCTCTACGTCACCGGGGGAGCGGTGACCCTGTCCCGGGTCCTGCCGGTACTGCAGAGCATGGGCGCGGAGGTCATCGACGAGCGGCCGTACGAGGTGCGGCGCACCGACGGTACCCCGTCCCGCATCTACGACTTCGGCCTGAGATTCCCGCCGGGAATACTTCCTGATGCGGCGAACCTCGCAGAGGTACGCGATCGATTCGCCGAATCGTTCATCGCCATCTGGCGTCGTCAGGCCGAGGTCGACGGCTTCAATGCACTGGTTCTCGTCGCCGGGCTGCCCTGGCGCATCATTGCGGTATTGCGCGCCTATGCCCATTATCTCCGCCAGATCGGCTCCGCGTATACCCAGGGATATCTCGAACAGGTTCTGGCGGCCCATCCGGCGATCACGGCGGATCTGGCCGCTCTGTTCACCGCCAGGTTCGATCCGGAGCTCTTCGCCGACGACCAATCGGCCAGGGGGACCGAATCCGATCGGTTGACGGCAGCGGTCACCGCCGCACTGGACGAGGTGACCAGCCTGGACGCGGATCGCATTCTCCGGACATACCTGAGTTTGATCACCGCCACGATGCGGACCAATGTCTACCGCACCGGTCCCGACGGTCGGCTTCGCGAGACCTATGCGTTCAAGGTCGACCCGCGACTCATTCCCGGTGTACCCAAACCCGTTCCGGCACATGAGATCTGGGTCTATTCGCCGCGGATCGAGGGTGTCCATCTGCGGTTCGGCGCCGTCGCCAGAGGCGGTCTGCGCTGGTCCGACCGGCCCGAAGATTTCCGCACCGAGATTCTCGGCCTGGTCAAGGCCCAGGAGGTCAAGAATGCGGTGATCGTGCCGGTGGGTGCGAAAGGTGGATTCGTCCTCAAACAGCTGCCGACGCTTTCCGGTAACGCCGGAGCAGACCGGGAGGCGCTCGGCGCTGAATGCATCAGCTGCTACCGACTCTTCATCTCGTGCCTTTTGGACCTCACCGACAATCGCGTCGACGGCGCGGTGGTGCCGCCACCCCAGGTCATCCGGCACGACAGTGACGACACCTACCTGGTGGTGGCCGCCGACAAGGGCACCGCGACTTTTTCCGACATCGCCAATTCAGTGGCCGCCGACTACGGATTCTGGCTCGGCGATGCCTTCGCCTCAGGCGGCAGCGTGGGCTACGACCACAAGGCAATGGGCATCACCGCCAGGGGTGCCTGGGAATCGGTCCGGCACCATTTCCGCGACATGGGCGTCGACACGCAGACCGAGGACTTCACCTGCGTCGGTGTCGGTGACATGTCCGGTGACGTGTTCGGCAACGGCATGCTGCTGTCCGAACACATTCGCCTGGTCGCGGCGTTCGACCACCGACATGTGTTCGTCGACCCGGACCCGGACGCCGCCGCTGGTTTCGCCGAGCGGCGGCGGTTGTTCGACACGCCTCGCTCATCGTGGGCCGACTACGACGCATCGCTCATTTCCACCGGTGGCGGAATCTGGCCACGGACCGCGAAATCGGTGCCGATCGGCGAGCAGATGCGCGAGGCATTGGGCATAGCCGCCGGGGTGACCGCACTTTCGCCGGTGGAATTGATCCGGGCGGTCCTACTGGCCCCGGTCGACCTGCTCTGGAACGGCGGGATCGGCACCTATGTGAAGGCGACCACCGAACCACATTTCGCTGCCGGCGATAAGGCGAACGACGTGGTCAGGGTCAACGGCGGCGAGTTGCGGGTCAAGGTGGTCGGCGAGGGCGGCAACCTGGGCGTCACGCAGCTCGGCCGGATCGAGTTCGCCAGGGCCGGTGGCCGGATCAACACCGATGCGATCGACAACTCCGCCGGGGTGGACACCTCCGACCTCGAGGTCAACATCTAGATCGCCCTGCAGCCGGGGCTGGCGGCCGGGCGCCTGGACGCGCAGCGCAGGGACGCGCTGCTCGCCTCGATGACCGACGATGTCGCGCGTCTCGTGCTGGCCGACAATACAGCCCAGAACAGGGTTCTCGGGGTGTCCCGGCATCATTCCCGGCTGATGCTCTCGGTGCACGAACGACTGATCGAGTCACTCGTCGCGACCGGCCGGCTGGATCGGGCGATCGAGTTCCTGCCCACCCACGGCCAACTCGGCGCCCGGCTCGCCGCCGGTGAATCGCTGACGTCGCCGGAGCTCTCGGTGCTGCTGGCATACGTGAAGTCGGGCCTGTCGCGGGCGATGCTGGCCGAAGGGCTGCCCGACGAGCCGGCCTTCGCGGAGCGCCTGGGCGAGTAGTTCCCGCCTGCCCTGCGGGCTGCGGGCGATCAGGGCCTGGTGGACATCGATGCCCACCCGCTCGCCAGGGAGATCGTCACCACCCAGACCGTCAACGAGGTGGTGAACGGAGCCGGCATCACCTTCGCCTTCCGCCTGCAGGAGGAGATGGCGGCGTCCGCGACCGATGCGATCCGGACGTACGCGGTGGCCACCAGGGTGTTCGGGCTGCCGGAACTGTGGGAGGACATCGCGGCCCAGGACAACCTGATGCCGGCGGGCTCGCAGGACACCGTCTACCTGGAGGTCCGCCGACTGCTCGACCGGGCCGCCCGCTGGCTGCTGACCCACCGTCCGTCGCCAATGGACGTCCGGGCCGAGACCGACCGCTACCAGGGTCCGGTGGCCGAGCTGACGCCGCGGATGCCGCGTTTCGTCCGGGGAGTCGAGCACGACAACGTCAGGGCCGACGTCGCCCGGCTCGTCGAGCTCGGCACGCCCAGGGACCTGGCCAACCGGGTCGCCTATTCGCTGTACAGCTTCAGTCTGCTCGACATCGTCGACGTGGCCACTCAGGCCGGACGCCCGCTGGCCGAGACAGCCGAGCTGTACTTCGCGCTCTCCGCGCATCTGGACTTCGACCGGCTGCTCTCGGCCATCACTGCTCTGGAGCGGGGGGACCGCTGGCATGCGCTCGCGCGTCAGGCGCTGCGCGACGACCTGTACCGCTCGATGCGGTTGCTCACCGCCGACGTGCTGACCATCACCGCCGCGGACACGGATCCTTCGGCCAAGATCGAGAAGTGGGAGGACGAGAACGCGACCAAGCTGGCCAGAGCCAGAACGACGCTGGAGCAGATCGCCGCCGCCTCCGTCGCCGACCTGGCTGCTTTGTCGGTGGCCGCGAGCGAAGTGCGGTCGATGATCCGCTGACCGTTCGCCGGGGAGTCGCCCCCCGGGCGGTCCGCACAGATCGTCGGAAGGCGCACAGGTCATCGTGAGCGCTCTTCAGGCAGCAAAATAGGGGGCAGGCGCGGTTCCGCCCGCCGAAGGACCAGCGAAAGGCGCGCGCGTGCAGAAGAGCCTCCCGGGCGGGGAACGGTATGTGACCGAGGTCAGGGTCCGCTGGTCGGATCTCGACGCCTTCGGGCACGTCAACAATGCCCGGACACTCACCCTTCTCGAGGAGGCAAGGGTCGACTGGCTCTTCCACGAGGCTGCCCGTTGGGGAGCGACGGCACTGACCGGGGGGATGGTGGTGTCCAGGCTCTCCATCCGATACCGGCAGCCGATCACCTTCGGGTCGCCGGTGTCGGTGTCGATGGGAGTGGTGGTACTCGGCAGCGTCTCGACCACCGTGGACTACATCGTCACCGCCGAGGACAGTGTCGCGGTGACCGCCACCACGCAGTTGGTGCCGGTCGATCCCGCCCACTTCAAGCCCCGCCGGTGGGATCCCGCCGAGCGGGAATTTCTGACGAAGTACCTGGCGGTGTGAGAGTGGCTTCGTTCAGCCCCGCCGAGCAGGCAGATCGAGATGATGCGACCGCCTTCGTCGGGCGGGTGGCGCGCTGGGATCCGGCGGGCCCGGTGCGGCTACGGACCGATCCGGTCGATCCCGGCGAGGCGGGTCAGGGGAGCGGCACCGTCGTGCGGCAGCGCGCCGGACAGCCGGGCCGAATCCGGCTCTACGCCACGACCCCGTTCGACACACTGGTGGCCCGCGCGGTGAACGGCGTGCTCGAACCGCGTGACATCACCGTCCACGCCGGCAACCTGCTCTCGGCACTCGCGGTGTCGGCCCGCCCCGCGGTCGACCCGGGTCCGGTGGTGGACGCTGCCTGGCGAACGCAGCTGCCGCCGTTGGGTGGCTGGATCGAGGTGGATGTCATCCCTGCCCGGGTGCTCGCCTCGCTGGCGGACGAGGGGGTGAGCCGGGCCAAGGACCGCCCCGGACCGACCGGCGGCGCGTCCACGTCGCTCCTGGATTCCGAGGTGCTCACCGTCACGGGCGGCGGGATGAACGTACCGGTGCCACTGCGGATGCTGTTCGCCCTGTCGGGCATGGGATTCGCCCCGGCTTCGGCGGGTGAGGACGTCCGGATCAGCGCGACGGACTCCTGGGTGCGGATCGACGCCAGATTCGGAGCCGTGCTCCGCCGTCGGCACTCGCTGCTCCCGCTGCTGTTCTGATCGCCGGGCGAACCCGGGTGCGGTTGGCGTAGTTGGTGGCCGTGACCGCTGAGATCAACGGCCGGCAACTCGTTGGAGCCTGTGCGGGGCGGCCCTGGCGCTGGGGTTCCGACCAATGGGTGAGGTCACGGGTGCCAGGTACCAGCGGCTGACTGCAGTGATCGTGGACCGGGGGCGATGGCTCGGCGTCGGACGACCGACACACCGGCGGACACGACGTACTCGGCGGCGGCGGCGGCCATGATCGTGAAACTCGGGGGCAGCGCGTCCACCATGAACGACAGGGTCAGTCCGGCCCACATCGCAGCCACGGCCAGCGCGCCGGCCAGGCAGAACGCCGCCCAGGGCCGGTCGGTGAGTCGTCTGGCCGCTGCGGCGGGTGCGGCGAGCAGGCCGAGCAGCAGGAGTGCTCCGACGGCCTGGCTGGCTTCGCCCGCGGTGGCGCCGACGATGGCCAGGAACAGCGGTCCCAGGATGCGGACCGGGACTCCGCGGCCGGCCGCGACGGCCGGGTCGATGCTGGCGAACAGCAGCGGACGGGCGATGACGACCAACACGACGATCAACCCGGCGGCGATCCACGCGGAGGTGATGGCGGCGGCGGTGCTGATCCCGAAGATCGACCCGAACAGAACGGTGACGTTGGCGTTTCCGTTGACCGTGCTCCCGCTGCCGTGGGTGGTGTAGTAGGCGAGGAAGAACACGCCAAGGCCCAGGACCCAGGCGAACGTGGTCCCGATGACGGCGTCATCTGCGGCGCCGCGTCCCCCGAGGAACCCGAGGGCCAGGCCGACTGCGACGGTGGCGGCGAACAGCCCGAACCGCAGGTCCACCCCGGCGGCCAGGGCAGCCAGGGCCCCGGCGTAGGCGACGTGGGACAACGCATCACCGGCGAACACCTGGCCGCGGAGCACCACGAAGAAGCCGACCAGGCCGGACAGCAGCGCGACGGACGTTCCGGCCAGGAATGCGTTCTGCATGAACGGATGGGACAACATCCCCTGCAGCCCGGTCATACCGCGCCGCCCGCGGGCCGGCGTTCCAGGACCCTGTTGCCGAATCCCCCGACGACTCCGAACCTGTCGGTCGACCACCGATACGTCGCGGCCAGCAGGAACGCCCCGAAGGCCAGGGTGGTGACCCAGAATCCGATCGGGTAGGGCGAGAAGAACGCGATGCCCTCACCGAGCCAGGTGACCACCAGGGCGATCACGATCGACAACGTCACTCCCAGAGCGGGTCTGGCGGTCAGCCGGGCCGCAGTGGCAGCCGGTGCCACCAGTAGGGCGAACACCAGCAGACTGCCGGTCACCTGGCTGGTCCCGGCCGCGGCGATGCCCAGCAGCAGCAGGAATCCGGTGGATACCCAGCGCACCGGCACCCCGCGGGCCTTGGCCACGTCGGTGTCGACGCTGGTGAACAACAGCGGCCGTCCCAACCCGACCAACAGCGCCAGCGCCACCAGTCCGGCGATCAGCAAGACCGCGACCTGGCTGTCGGCGACGCCGGTGATGGTGCCGAAGAGCAGAGTGTTCAGTCCCGACAGGAAACCCTTGTAGAGACTGACGAAAAGAAAGCCGCAGGCCAACGCGAAGGCCTGCAGCGTTCCGATCACCGCGGACTCCTCGCCGCTACCGCCGACGCCGCTACCGGCTCGGCCGGCCGAGGGCAGGGCCGCGATGATCAGGGCCCCGACGATACAGACGGCGAAATAGCCCGCCACCGCGCTGATCCCGAGATATGTGGCCCCGGCGGCGCCGGGGAAACCGACCACGGCCAAGGTGTGGCCGACGAAACTCTGCCTGCGGAGCACCACGAAATAGCCGATCGCGCCGGCCACCACCGCGACGATGGTGCCGGCCTGCAGGGCGTTGACCATGAAGTGGTAGGAGAAGATCTGCCGGATGTCGTCGACCACGTTCCAGGTCAAGCCGTGGTCGCTCATCCCCGGTGCTCGGCGGGACTGTCCGGCTGCCCGACGACGACGAGGCGGCCGGCCCGATCGCGCAGGACATCGATCGGGGTGCCGTAGAGCATGGTCAACGTGTCGGCGGTGATGACCTGCTCCGGGGTGCCCATCACCGCGCGGCCGTGCGCCAGGTAGATCACCTGGTCCAGGTATCCCAGGATGGGGTTGATGTCGTGGGCGACCATCAGGACGGCGACATCCTGGCTGCGACAGACGTTCTGGATCAGCGCGCTGACGCTGGCCTGGTTGGTGACGTCCAAGCTGTCCAGCGGCTCGTCCAGCACCAGTAGCTCCGGTCGCCGGATCAGCGCCTGGGCGATCAGGAGGCGCTGCTGCTCGCCGCCGGAGCACTGCCCGATGGGACGATTCGCATACGCGGTCGCTCCAACGAGGTCGATGACCTCCCGCACCCGGTCGCGGGTGCGGCGGCCGCGGGCACCGAGCAGCCGGGCAGGTAGCGGGACACCCCACCGGTCACCGTCCAACCCGAGCCGGACGATATCGACCCCGCGGATGCGCACTCCCGCGTCGAAGGCACGACGCTGCGGGAGATACCCGATGCGCTCGTTGTGCCGGCCGGGATTGCCTTCCAGCACTGTGATCTCGCCCGAGGTGACCGGGACCAGACCCAGCACCGCTTTGAGCAGAGTGGACTTGCCGACCCCGTTGGGGCCTAGCACGGCGACGAACTCGCCGGCCCGGACGGTGACGGTGACCCCGGTCCAGATCACCCGGCCGCCGATACTCGCCCCTGCGGCGCGCAGCGACACCACCCCGGGGCGCCCTGACTGCTCGACGGTTGACTCGCCGTTCGTCGCAGGCACCGGGATCGCTGTCGCCGCCCGCTGTTCCACTTTTCCTACCGGCTGGGTCACCTGCCGGTGCCCTGCTCGAGCGCCGCCTCCAACTGTTTCAGCTGGGCGACCTGCCAGTCCTGGAAGCCGGCGGTGGCCGGCGACAAAGTTTCGGTCACGGCAACGACCGGGATGCCCTTGGCCTTGGCCGCCGCCACCTGCGCGGCGACGTCGGGCGTGGCGTTCTGACTGTTGAACACGTACACGTCGATCTTCTTCCCGCTGATCTGGTCGTCGATGGTGGCCTTGTCCTGCGCGGAGGGGTCGGTGCCCTCACTGATCGCCTTCATGAAGCTGTCCGGGGTCAGCAGTTTGAGCCCCAGCGCTTCGGAGAGAGGCGGGAAAATGCTTTCGCTGGCGCCCACCGGGGTGCCGGCGTACCTGGCCCTGATTTCGGCGATGATCGCGTGGTACCCGGCCAATGCGACGGTATCGAAGTTCTTGCGTTGCAATTCGAAATAGGCCGCGTCGGCCGGGTCGAGCTTCTTGAGGTCATCAGTGATCGCATCGGCGACCTTGCCGACATCGGCGGGGGAGTACCAGCGGTGCGGGTTGCCGCCATCGGGAACACCCACGAGATCGCCGACGGTGATCACCTCCCGGCTGGCGTCGGGGCTGGCCGAGACCACCTTGGCACTCCAAGTGTCGTAACCGATGCCGTTCTGCACGAACAGCTTCGACCGGGCGATCACCCGGCCGTCCGCCGGAGTCGGTTCGTAGTCGTGCGGGTCCGTCTCGGGATTGGTGATGATCGACGTGGCCTTGACATGATCACCGCCGAGCTGGGTCAGGATGCTTCCCCACGCATTGATGGTGGCCGCCACCTCGATCACTGTGCCGGAGGACGGTACCGCCGACGCCGCCGGCGCGGATGTGCCAGGTGCAGTGGAGCTGCCGGCGGAGGTCGGAGGGGTTCCGGCCGAGCCGCAGGCGGCGGTCAGTCCCACGGCCAGAACCACCAGAGCGGCGGGCAGGAACGTGGACCCACGGAACATCAGAGCCCTCCAATTCGAGTCAGCTGCGAGAGACGCGCGATACGCGGTCAGCGCCCCGAGCGGTATGAACACTGGAGTGGACCGCCATCGAAGCTAATCCGTATTGATAGTCGTTGTCAACATCAGTTGGGGAAGGTGATGCTGCGGATCCGCGGCGGTCGGTTCGGCGCTGGCCGGGCTCATCTCGGCTGTCCGCCTTGCTTCGATCGGGCCGAAGCGCCAAACGGTGAGCGCGATGAGCCAGGAGATGTCGAAAAGTCCGACGATGCCGGTGCCGGCGTAGTCCAGGGGATGTTGGCTATCCAGGCCACCGGGCCGCAGCGGATTCCGGTCTGGTTCACGGGTACGCCGATGAGTTCGATGGTTCCGATGGGCGACCGCGACCCTGAGCGAGGCGATGGTGATGTTGTGGAGACGACCTTCCAGACGGGTTTGGCGAAGGCCCTTCCGTAGACGACCTTCATGAACACATCGTCGGTGGTGTCCTTGAGGCACATCCCGGCGGCGAAAAGAACCGGAAGGATCAGGATCGCGTAGAACGGGAGATTGAACGCGGCGGCTCCGCCGGCCGATGCCGCGCCTGAACGTGTGCGCGTTTGTCCATTGGGGGGGCCGCTCAGGTCAAATCCAGGCCCGTTTGGTCGTCGGGTCAGATGCGCAGATATTTTGCCCGGCCGACCTGTCCGGCCGACCTGTCGATGCCGGCGACTCAGTGCTCCGGATGCAACGTGGAGTGGCTGGCGCCGACGCCGTGCAGGATGACGTGGATCTCGCTGTCGGCGATCGACCACCGCCGGAACCGGCCATCCCTGGTGGCGGCCACCACCCCGGCGATCCGCAACGCCGACAGGGCATGGGAAGTCGCGTTGTCGCTCATCTCGACCGCTGCGGCCAGATCGCCGACGGTGATGCCGGGCGCCCGGTGCAGTGCCAACAGAATCTTGAAGCGATTCTCATCGCCCAACAGGGCGAACCGCACCACCCAGCTCCGCAGCTCCTCGACATCTTGCAAGGCTCGATGGGCCTGAACGGCCCGCTCCCGATCCTGGATCAGGGCCGCTACGACGCTCGGCAGCCGGTCGACGCTTGGCGTGTCCGGCAGCAAGGCGCCTGTCTCCGCCGAGGAGAACGGGAGGTTCATCAACCCATCCTGTCACCGACCACCCCGCGAACCCGGCGCGAGAAAGCCGCGCCAGGAAACCGCGCCGAGAAACCGCACCGAGAAAACCGCACCGGGACAACCACACGGGGAAAACCGGGACAACCACACGGGGAAAACCGGCCCAGCCGTAGCTGGTCGTCCCCCACAGGCGCTGCTGCCCTACCTATTCGACGGGCGGAAGCTGACCCGCGGCGGCCCCGGACCGGCGGCGGGCCCGCACCGGCAGCGGGGGCTCGGAGTGCTCAGGGCACAGTCCGAAAACCTCCACCGTGTGGCTGACCTGGGTGAAACCGGCGGCGGCGGCGACCCTGTCCGCCCACGCCTCCACTTCCGGCCCGGACACTTCCACACTGCGTCCGCACTCGCGGCACACCACGTGATGATGATGACCGTGCTCGCCATCCTGATCGGCGGTGCCACACAACCGGTAGGCCACCTCGCCATCGGCGCGGTGCACCACGTCTGCCAGGCCCATGGCGGCGGACAGGTTGAGATATCGGTACACCGTCGCCAAACCCACCTTCAAACCTCGGTCGCGGGTCTCGGCGTGCAATTCCTGTACCGTCCGGAACCCGTCAGCGTCCCCCAGGACCTCCTGCACCGCCGCAGCCTGCCGGGTACTTCGGACCCGACCCTGCGGCCGATTCACGACCTGCGACATGTCGCCTCTTCCCCACCTTCACCCACGGTTGAAAAACTGCAGAGTGACCGACGACGGCACCCTTCGACAGTGGTCGGCTCGTCGTAGACGAGTCTAGACAGCCAGGCGTTTCCGCCGGGCAACCCTGACGGCGGTGTTTGCCCTACCCAGGCGGGGTCTCGTCGCAAGCCGGACGCGGGCTGCAGGACCTGGCGGCAGCTCGTGGCCATATGCTCCACGGCTGCCTGCTCTGCCCGGGATGAGTCCTGTTCGGCTAGTACCCGTGCAATGGAGTCGCTGGTGCTGCCTGGCCAGGGTGGGATCCAGACGGCCGGCGGGCCGCTCCTACTCCGGTCGTCCGGGTGGAACCCTCGTCGGATGGAATCATTGCAGGCTGTTGACCATGCTGTCCGCCGCCATGACCAGGTACGACCACAGGCGTTCGTGTTGGGCGGGATTGAGCTCTGCACCGTCCACGGCTCCTGACATCGCGGCCAGCCACGCGTCCCGCTCGGCCGGGCCGATCTTGAACGGGCTGTGCCGCATCCGGAGCCGGGGATGGCCGCGCTGGTCGGAGTAGGTCCGGGGGCCGCCCCAGTACTGCTCCAGGAACATCAGCAGACGGCGGCTCGCCGGAGCGAGATCGTCCTCCGGGTAGAGCGGGCGGAGCACCGGATCGATTGCGACCGCGTCGTAGAACCGATGAACGATGCCCTCGAATGTCGGGTGCCCGCCGACCTCGTCGTAGAAGGAGTCGGGTGCCGTCATGACGTGCGTCTCCTCCTGCCGGCGATCGTTCGTGCCCGATTCCGCGATTCGGTGCCAGGCCCTGCCGGGCCGCAGGACCGGCGGACCGCAGGTTGACTTCCATCGAGCCTGGGGCCCTGCCGCCCACCAGGGTAAGGGGACGCCCCGACCGGTCACGGCCGTGCCACCCCGCTGCCGTGGTCGGAGGAACCGCGAGCCGGGGTCAACGCCGATCGGAGGATGCCCGGCCTCGACCGGTGGAGATCAAAAATTGATCGACATCCAGGCGAAATGTCTGGCTCGAATAGCCCCGCGCGGGGTTCACTGTGTGCAGAGGGCGACAACCCGGTCGCTATCTCCGAGGTCTCGAGTGGGGACGGATGACGACGACAGAGGTGAAGGCATCTGTGGCAGTCCTGCGGGTGTTGCTGTTGAACGCCACGCACGAGCCGTTGGCCGTGGTCACCGGACGCAGGGCGCTGATCCTGTTGCTCAACGGCAAGGCGGAATGCCTCGTCGACCGGGCCGCCGGCGATCTGATCCGCTCACCAACAGTGAGCTTTGCGGTGCCTGCCGTGCTGCGGTTGCGCAGATATGTCCGCGTCCCATACGCGCCGGCCGCAGCGGTCAGCCGGGCGGGCATCCTGCGACGAGATCGCCGGCGGTGTGTCTACTGCCGGGGACCGGGTGACACTATCGACCACGTGATTCCGCGGAGCCGCGGCGGTAAGCATTCCTGGGAGAATTGCGTCGCCTGCTGCGGGAGGTGCAATGCAAAGAAGGCGGATCGATTACTGTCGGAATTGGGGTGGATGCTTTCGACGGATCCGCGTAGTCCTCGCAGGGTGAGCGGGGGCCGGCTGTGGCTGGGCGACGATGCCGATCCGGCCTGGCATCCGTGGCTGTTCGAGGCGGCCTGAAGGCGAATCCATCCGGTCCGACGACGAACCATGTTCGGCAGCGAAGCTTCCATGTTGGGCAGGCGGGCGGCAGCGCTACGGGTGAGCTGAGGCAGGGTGCGGCGCGCGACTTGAGAGAAATTCAAAGGGTGCGTCCCACGCTCTGGACAATTCTTCAGTGATGGCTGACCGGTGGAGGTTGTTGTCTCCCACCTGACCGGCCGTCATTCGCCGGCGCGACAGGCGCGGAATTCGCGCAGCCGACGAGCGGCCGGTCTGCCGGGGCGCAACTATCGAAAGCCGGTATCAGCCGATACGGGTGCCACGGCCGATACGGGTGCCACGGCCGATACGAGTTCCGCGCTGCTGGTTCATAGTTTCTCCTTGATGACGAGCGGTGAAAGAAAAGGTGAGCCGGCGGCTCGGTCGAATTGCGATGGAACTCAATCAGCGGATTACTTCTGATAACGCCTTGCAAAGAGACCCTGGATCAGAGATACTCGTTGGAGGCGCTGCTCCGTGCGGTTGATATTGTTGACAATACGGGACGGTTTTCGGTCGTGGGCGGAGCCATGCCCAGATCGATCACTTTCTGTGGATATTAGATGTGTCACTGTGGTGAATTACCTCCCCACAGCTGCTGGCATCCGGGTCCAGTGACCCACGCACGGTGGATGGGTGGGCGCATTAGTTCATCCGAACGATATGCCATCACCCGGACGTGCGCACTGCGACATCGAATGGCCACGGTGGCGCGGGAACGCCCCGAAAGGCTCAACGTGCCGGCTGTACCCCCCCTGGATGAAACCCTCCCTCCGGCGCGCCGACTGGCGGCTGCGCCAGTTCCGGTGACCCCGTTGCCTGGCGGGGCGACCTGCCGTGCGGGTGATCCGCCGGCGCTGCGACCATATCCAGATTCGCGAAAGATATCCAGATCGCAGCTGCCGCGAACCAATTTCTCCCCACCCGTCCGGCCGGCATGGGGCCGATCCGGCCGGATACCGCAGGACGCATTGCCGGCCCGAAGAGCGTCCCGCTCGGCGGGCGTCGTGGCCCGACCGGTAGAGGCGAATAGCTCGCACCAACACTCTGGGCGGTGGCCCGGCCATTGCCCGGCCCGTGGGGTTTTGCGCCGCGCTCTCGCCGGATTTGTGTCAAGCCCGCACGGTGTTTCGGTGTAGTGCACGGCGCTAATCGGCTCGGAGGTATGTTCGGCCGGGTTACTCTTTTGGCGCTGGGCGCCGACCGGGTGACCCCCCTGCCCGGTCAGAACCCGGCGCTGGGCGTTGGGCCGGGAAGTCAGCGGGGTCTCACGGGGGCTGGAGCAGTCCGCAGTACAAGCAGTGACGTCGAACCGCAGACGTAGGGGGGAACGACTTGGTCAGGCGACTACCTGCTCGCGGAGTCCGGTCGGGTGGAGCGGCCGGGGAGGTGACCGGGACATCGCAGGGTGATCGCGTTTCCTCTCGGCTCCCTGCGGCTTTCACCAGGCTGCTCTACGCATGGTTTGCGTCGCTCACGGCGGACGGCATCAGGTTCGTCGCACTGCCGCTGCTGGCGCTCGCCACCCGCCCCACCCCGGCCGCGGTGGCGACTGTCGCTGCTGCCACTGCGCTGCCGTGGCTGGTGGTGGCCCTCCCGGCCTGGGCGATCGTGGATCGGCTCCGGCCGGTCACAGTGATC
>JBBRDH010000037.1:0-37730 GCA_038204125.1 Mycobacteriales bacterium | reverse complement strand
CCGTACCGGACCCTGCGGGACCGGACCCTGCGGTACCGGACCCTGGGGTACCGGACGCTGCGGTACCGGACGCTGGGGTACCGGACGCTGGGGTATCGGACGCTGCGGTACCCGGCTCTGTGGGGGCGGTGGTGGTCACATCTGCTCCTGACATGGGCACGGGCACCGGCCGGATCACCCGGTCGAACGGCTCTGGTCGAACGGCTCTGGCCAATCTTCTTGCCCTGGTGGGGGCACGTTCAGGCAGTGAAGACGAGCGCGACGTTGTGCCCGCCGAAGCCGAACGAATCGTTGACCGCGGCCGTCAGGGCGACCTCCCGATTTTCGGTCGCGACGTCCACCCCGATCGCCGGGTCGAGGTTGAACACATTGCGGGTGCCCGGCACGATGCCCGTTTTCACTGCCATCACCGTGGCGATCGCCTCGACCGCACCGGAGGCGCCGAGCATGTGCCCGGTCATCGACTTCGTCGCGGTGATGACCGGATGGTCGCCGATCGCCCGCAGGATGGTCTTCGCCTCCGCCAGGTCGCCGACCGGCGTCGAGGTGGCATGTGCGTTGACGTGGCCGACATCCGCCTTCGAAAGACCGGCCGACCGAAGGGCCTTGGTGATTGCCCGGGTGCCGCCCTCACCGGTCGGCTCGGGGGCGGTGATGTGGTAGGCGTCGTTGGACATGCCGATGCCGGCGAGGGTGCCGTAGATCTTCGCCCCACGGGCCACCGCGTGATCCCGGCGTTCCAGCACCATGATCCCGGCCCCCTCGCCGAGGACGAAGCCGTCCCGGTCGATGTCGAACGGCCGCGACGCGGTCGAGGGGTCGTCGTTGCGGGTACTCATCGCCCGCATCTGGGAGAACCCGGCCACCGGCAGGCTGTGGATGCACGCCTCCGCGCCGCCGGCAATCGCGATGTCGACCTCACCGGCCTTGATCAGGGTGAAGGCCCACGCCAGGCCCTCGGCGCCGGCGGCGCACGCCGACACCGGGGCGTGGACGCCGCCGCGGGCCTTGGCCCACAGACCCACCGCGGCGGCCGGTCCGTTGGGCATCAACATAGGGATCGTCAGCACGGCGACCTTGCGCAGGCCGACAGTCTCCAGGATGTCGTCCTGGTCCAGCAGGGTGACGGCGCCACCGATCCCGGTGCCGATCACCACGCCCAGACGATCGGGATCGACGTCCGGGGCACCCGCATCCGCCCACGCCTCCCTGGCGGCGATCACCGCAACCTGCTGACAGCGATCCAACCGGCGGGCTTCCACCCGCGGCAGGACCTCCGACGGGTCGACCGCCAGGGGAGCGTGGATGCCGACCGGGAGGCCGTACTTCTCCACCCACGGAGCTGTGTTGGCCGTGACGCCGATGCGGCCGTCGAGCATGGCCTGCCACGTTTCCGGAGCCGTCCCACCGATCGGTGAGGTAATCCCCAGTCCTGTGACGACGACGTCGTGGTCGGCGCTCATGCCTTGTTGGCCTCGATGTACGCCACCGCGTCGCCGACGGTCTTGAGCTTCGCCAGTTCGTCGTCGGGGATCTTGACACCGAACTTGTCCTCGGCCTGCACCGCGATCTCGACCATCGACAGCGAGTCGATGTCCAGGTCGTCGGTGAACGACTTATCGGCCGTGACATCGGCCGCCGGGACGCCGGCGACCTCTTCGACGATTTCGCCGAGTCCGGCCAGCGTGTCTTCGTTGCTCACAGAGATTCCTTTCGGGGAAGTGTGCCGACCGGGGATTCCGGCCGGCGGGCCAGGCCGTGAAGCCGCACCGGTTGCGCATTCTGCCTTGTCCGGCCGCCTGGTCCGGTCGCCCGGTCGGGAATGGCGCCCAGGTTCCCGAGCGGCATGGTGAAGGTCGGCTGCGCAGTCATGGGCAGCGGAAGACCTGCCCGGCGTAGGTCAGTCCGGCACCGAAGCCCACGGCCAGCACCAGATCGCCGGAGTGGGCAGTGCCTTCCTGGCGCATCCGGTCCAGGGCCAGTGGGATCGAGGCGGACGAGGTGTTGCCCGAGGTGATGATGTCCCTGGCCACCCGCATCTCCGGCCGGGCGCCGGCCGCGACCAACTTCTTCGCGATCGCCTCGACGATCCGCAGATTCGCCTGGTGGGTGACCAGGATGTCGACGTCGGCCAGCGAGACGCCGGCCTGCTCCGCGGCCCTGGCGGCCACCGGTGCGATCGCCGTGGTGGCCCAGCGGAACACCGCCTGGCCCTCCTGGATGAAGGTGCCGTCACGGTGTTCGATCCGGATGGCGCGCGTCTGCTGCTCGTCACTGCCCCAGGCCACCGGACCGATCCCTGGCTCCGTCGACGGGGCGACGACTGCGGCGCCGGCTCCGTCGCCGAAGATGATGGCCGTCGCCCGGTCGACCGGATCGGTCCAGGCGGTGAGCTTTTCGGAGCCGACGACCAGCACGTTGGTGGCGCTGCCCCCCCGAATGGCGTGGTCGGCGACAGCCAGCGCGTAGCAGAAGCCGGCGCAGGCGGCATTGACGTCGAACGACCCTGGTGCGGTGATCCCGAGCGCAGCCGCGATCTGGGTGGCGGCGTGCGGCACCTGCGTGTCCTGGGTGCAGGTGGCGACCACCACGGTGTCGATGTCGGCGCCGGTCAGGCCGGCGTCCTGCAGCGCCCTGGCGCCGGCCGCCGCCCCCATCGAGGCAACCGTGTCGTCCGGGCCGCCGAATCGGCGCTCTGCGATGCCGACCCGGCTGCGGATCCACTCGTCGTTGGTGTCCATCAGCTTTGACAGGTCGTCATTGGTGACGATCTTCTCGGGCCGGTGGGAGCCGATCCCGACGATTGCCGAGCCGGGTCGGGTCGCGGTGACCCTGATCGCCGTCATGCGGCCGCCTCGCTGTGCTCGTCGATGAATAAGGCCGCCTTGTCGAGGTCGTCGGGGGTCTTGAGGGCCAGCGTCGCGACGCCCTTGAGGTCGCGCCTGGCGAGTCCGACCAGAGTGCCCGACGGGGGCAGTTCCAGCAGCCCGGTGACCCCGAGGGCGCTCAGCGTCCTCATGCACTGGTCCCAGCGGACCGGCCGGGTGACCTGGTTGACGAGCAGGCGGAGGTACTCGGCGCCGGAACCCACCACCGACCCGTCGGAGTTGGTCAGCAGCGGGCGGCCCGGGTCGGTGGGTGTGACATCGGCGACCGCCTCGGCTAGGGCGTGTTCGGCGGGCGCCATGTATTTGGTGTGGAACGCGCCGGCCACCGGCAACGGGATGACCCTGGTGCCGGCCGGCGGGTCGGCCGCCAGCGCCTCCAGGGCATCGAGGGACCCGGCTGCGACGATCTGCCCGGCGCCGTTGACATTGGCGCCCACCAGGTTCAGCGCGGCGAGCAGCTGCAGAACCAGTTCCGCGTCGCCGCCGAGAACGGCCGACATGCCGGTGGGTACTGCTGCACAGGCTGCGCCCATCGCGGCGCCGCGCACCGCGGCGATCGAGACGGCCCGGTCGGCGGGCAACACCCCGGCCAGGGCGGCTGCGGCCAGTTCTCCGACGGAATGACCGGCGACGATCGCGCCGGTAGGGGTCGGCAGGACGGCGGCAGCCAACAGAGCGTTGCCGACGACCAACGGCTGGGTGACGGCCGTGTCCTTGATCTGCTCGGCGTCGGCGGTGGTCCCCAGTCGAACGAGGTCCATCCGGGCGGCCGCGGAAAATGTGTCGGCAAGCTCTGCCAGCGCGGCGATCTCGAGCCAGGGAAGGAGCATTCCGGGCTTCTGCGAGCCCTGTCCGGGGGCGACGATGGCCAGCACGTGTTCAAGCCAACCATGCCCGGCCGGTGATTGGCCCTCTCCTGTTCACACCAAGTCCATCCAGGCAACTTGTGGCATACCTACAAAGTCTTGCGCGATCAGCCCAATCGGCGTCATCGAACCGAGGGTCATCGCCCACCGCGGCGGCGGCCGGTTCAGGGTCCGTCGGCCAGCCGTCCGACCGTCAACGCCACTTGCAACGTCAGGGCATCTCTCCAGCCGGTGGCGTCCAGCCCGGTGATTTCGGCGATCCGGCGCAGGCGGTACCGCACCGTGTTGGCGTGTACGAACAGCGAACGCGCAGCTGCCTCCAGCGAACGCCCAGCCCCCAGATAGGCCGAGAGTGTGTCCAGCAACGGGTCCCCAGCGGCCAGTAGCGGCTGATATACGTTGCGTTGCAACGAGTGTCGGGCTGTCTGGTCGCCATCCAGTACCCGTTCCGGCAGCAGGGCCTCGGCGTCGATCCCGCGGGGTGCCTCCGGCCATGCCGGGATGGCGTGGATGCCCGCCAGGGCCTGGCGGGCGGAGTTGATCGCACCGGACAGGCCCACCGCGGTGGGCCCGCGAACCACCGGTCCGTCACCGAAGACGCCGAGCATGGCAACGGCGGCCCGATCGAGCACGGCTCCGTCAGGCGCAGACAGCACCAGGATCAGCCGGTCGCCGTGGACGCCGGACAGCACGGTGGCGCCCACCGCCGCGCCGAGCTCCGCTGCCCGGGTGGTTCCTGTGCTGGTGCCGCCGGCACCGCCGTCTGTCTCGACGTCACCGGATCGGGGGTACCCGGATCCCACCGGTCCCGACATCGAAAACCCCGACCCGACCAGCACACTGACCGGCACCGCAAAGTTCCAGTTCAGGGCCGCCGCCCTGGACGCCAGTGCGTCACTGTCCTCGCCGCGGACCAGCGCATCGACCACCAGGGCTTCCAGGCGGAGATCAAGGGCGCCACGGGATTCCGCCGCTGCGGCGTACACCGCGGCCGCCGAGAAGGCGACCTCGCGCGAGTAGCGCAGCAGCGAGTCGGCCAACGCGGCCCGCTCGACCGGCGTCGTCCCGAGCGCCGGGAGATGCTCCTCCGCCACCGAGATGGCGATCCGGACCAGCTCCACCGTCCGGCGGAGGGAGACGCTCCGGATCAACTCGCGGGGGGCCGAGCCGAACACGGCCTCGGTGAGCCGCACCCCGTCCAGGCCGGCGCTGGCCCAGCCCACGTAACCGGCAATCCCGGCCTGGGCCACGAGCGTCACCCACGAGCGCTGGGCGGCCGGCAGGCTGCGGAACCAGGGCAGCCGTTCGTCCATCAGCGCCACCGACCGGGTGGCCAGTCCACCGGCCGCACGCTCGATCCGCCGTAGGGTGACCGCGCTGATCCCCGCCGCCCCGGCCGCCGCCGAATCCGCCGAATCCACCCCTGCAGGTTGTCAGAGACCGGCAGCCTCGCCAAGCCGGCCCATCGGCCGGCCTCGGTCGGGGCTGTCATGAGAGTCCCGCGAAGGGAGGGGCCGGTACCGGAGCACCGGTACCGGCCCCGGTGCGCTCTTCCCCGGCCCGATGGGACAGGAGGATCAGAACCACCGTCCGGCTCGCGCCAGCCAGGTGTCACTCCCCGGGTAGCACTCCCCGGGTGTCACTCCCCAGGTGTCACTCCGGTGGCCTGCGGTCCCTTGGCCGACGGCTCGACCTCGTAGCTCACCCGCTGATTTTCTTCGAGCGACTTGTAGCCCGACCCGCCGATGGCCGAGTAATGCACGAAGACGTCCCCGGACCCGTCGTCGGGCGAGATGAATCCGTAGCCCTTTTCCGCGTTGAACCACTTCACAGTGCCCTGCGCCATGCTTGCTCTCCTCGAGCCTTGTCCGCGGAATCTATCCGCGGGATTGAACACCCCGGACGGTCCTTCCCCGACCGAGGGGATGCGCTTTCATCCGTTAGATGCTTGGGGCATCGGGAGAAGAGCAACAACGCTGTAAAGATACAGCGGACCCAGATGCGTGGCTAGTCCCGGGTTCTCGACGTCCTCGACGTCACCGGGGCCACCGATTCCGTCGCGCTCAGGACTCGCCGCCGGCGTTGCCCGAGGTCCCGGCCCGGACGTCGTGCAGTTGATAGCGCTCCGCGGCTTCGGCGGCCGCGCCGGCGCGATAGCCGCCCTGCCGCTCCAAGGCCGCCAGGGTGGCCACCACCATCGACGGGCCGTCGATCAGAAAGTGCCGTCGGGCGGCGGCCCTGGTGTCGGAGAACCCGAAACCATCGGCACCCAGGGAGACGAAGTCACCGGGTACCCACGGGGCGATCTGGTTCTGCACCGCCCGCTGGTAGTCGCTGGTGGCAATCACCGGGCCGACGGCGTCGGACAGCCGGGCCGTGACGTACGGCTGCGGGTGCCGACCGGCCGGGTCCAGGATCCTGGCCCGCTCGATGATCTCCGCGTCCCGCCGCAGTTCGCTCCAACTGGTCACCGACCAGACGTCGGCGGCCACGTTCCAGTCCTGGGCCAGGAGTTCCTGCGCCTCCAGCGCCCACCGGACGCCGACTCCCGACGCCAGCAGCTGCGCTCTGGCGTTGCCGTCGGCCTCGGCCGCCGGAGCCAGCAGATACATCCCCTTGAGGAGCCCCTCGACGTCCAGCTCCGCCGGCTCGGCGGGCTGGACATAGGGCTCGTTGTACAGGGTGATGTAGTAGAGGATGTCCTCGCCGCCGAAGGTTCCTGATGACCGGTCGGCCACATCAGATTCCGCGCCGGCCGAGTCCCCGTCCGCATCGTCGGGCGTGCCGCCGTACATCCGCCGCAGGCCGTCCCTGACGATGTGGCCGATCTCGTAGCCGTAGGCCGGGTCGTAGGCCACCACGTGCGGCATGGTCGCCGCGAGCAGCGGCGAATGACCGTCGGCGTGCTGCAGTCCCTCGCCGGTCAGCGTGGTCCGGCCGGCGGTGGCGCCGAGCACGAAGCCGCGGACCATCTGGTCGCCGGCCGCCCACAGGCCGTCGCCGGTCCGCTGGAAACCGAACATCGAGTAGAAGATGTACATCGGGATCATCGGCTCGCCGTGCGTGGCGTAGCTACTGCCCACCGCCGTGAGGGTCGCCACCGAGCCGGCCTCGTTGATGCCCTCGTGCAGGATGACGCCCTGCTCCGACTCCTTGTAGGCCAACATCAAATTGGCATCGACCGCGGTGTAGAGCTGGCCGGCCGGGTTGTAGATCTTCTGCGACGGGAAGAACGAATCCATCCCGAAGGTGCGGGCCTCGTCCGGGATGATCGGCACGATGCGCTTGCCGATCTCCGGGTCCTTGAACAGGTCCCGGACGAGCCTGACGAACGCCATCGTGGTGGCGATCTCCTGCTTACCCGAGCCGCGGCTCATCACCTTGTAGGTGTCCTCGCCCGGCAGCGTCAGCGGCTTCGCGACGACCCGGCGCTCCGGCACATAGCCACCGAGGCGGGCCCGCCGTTCCTGCAGGTATTCGATCTCCGGCGACGCCGGTCCGGGGTGATAGTACGGCGGCTGGTACGGGTCCGCATCGAGTTCGGCGTCGGTGATCGGGATGTGCAGCTCGTCGCGGAATTCCTTGAGGTTCACCAGGGTCATCTTCTTCATCTGGTGGGTGGCGTTGCGCCCCTCGAAGGACGACCCCAGGTGGAAGCCCTTGATCGTCTTGGCCAGGATCACCGTCGGCTGTCCGACGTGGTGGGTGGCGGCGTAATAGGCCGCGTGCACCTTCTTGTAGTCGTGGCCGCCGCGCTTGAGTGCCCAGATCTCGTCGTCGCTCATCCCCGCGGTCATCGCCTTGGTCCGCGGGTCACGCCCGAAGAAATGCTCCCGGACGTAGGCGCCGTCGTTGGCCTTGTAGGTCTGGTAGTCACCGTCCGGCGTGGTGTTCATCAGATTGACCAGGGCGCCGTCCCGGTCGGCGCGCAGCAGCGCATCCCACTCGCGTCCCCACACCACCTTGATGACGTTCCAGCCGGCGCCACGGAAGAAGGATTCGAGCTCCTGGATGATCTTGCCGTTGCCGCGGACCGGACCGTCCAGACGCTGCAGGTTGCAGTTGATGACGAAGGTCAGGTTGTCGAGGCCGTCGATGGCCGGCAGGTGGATGAGTCCTCTGGACTCCACCTCGTCGAGTTCACCGTCCCCCAGGAAGGCCCAGACGTGTTGCTGGGAAGTATCTTTGATTCCCCGGTGGTGCAGATAACGGTTGACCCTGGCCTGGGCGATGGCGTTCATCGGACCCAGTCCCATCGACACCGTCGGGTGCTCCCAGAAATGGGGCATCAGCCGCGGATGGGGGTAGGACGGGATGCCGCCGCCGGGGTGGGAGACCTCCTGTCGGAAGCCGTCGAGGTCATCCGCGGACAGGCGCCCCTCCAGGTACGCGCGGGCGTACATGCCCGGGGAGGCGTGGCCCTGGAAGAAGACGTGATCGCCGCCGCCGGGGTGGTTCTTGCCGCGGAAGAAGTGGTTGTAGCCGACCTCGTACAAGCTGGCCGAGGATGCGTAGGTGGAGATGTGCCCGCCGACCCCGACGCCCGGTCGCTGCGCGCGGTGCACCATGACGGCGGCGTTCCAGCGAATCCAGTTCCGGTAGCGGCGCTCGATCTCCTCGTCACCAGGGAAGAACGGCTCGGATTCGGTGGCGATGGTGTTGATGTAGTCCGTAGTCGTCAAGGCGGGTAGGCCCACATGGCGCTCCCCGGCCCGGCCGAGCATCCGCATCATCAGGTAGCGGGCCCGCTGCTGGCCGCCGACGTCCACCATGGCGTCGAATGAATCGAGCCACTCCTGGGTCTCTTCCGGGTCGGCGTCGGGGAACTGGGCGGCGAACCCGTCCTGGATCAGGTGCAGCCGGGCCGGCCCCGGGCCCGCCCCGGCGTCGGACGACCCGTTGGACGACGCGGCGGGGGAGCTGCTGGCCGAGCCTTTCGACCGGTCTGTGGAGGTGGCAGGGGTGGTGCTGGAGGATGCCAAGGGGATCTCCTCGTCGGGATGATCGGGCGGCGCGGCGCGGCTGCGGCCCGGCTGGGCCCGATCGGTGTGAACCAGTCTGGATTGACAGCGATTGTAGTTGCGGTGCAGTGGGTTTCAGTTGGTCGAGTTGGGTACTGGACGATCTGTGCCGGACATCGGTGCGGTGAGGCGGTCGTCGGGCGTCCCGGTCGGGATGACCGCAGAATTGGCCCGCGGATCGACCCGCCTGGCTGACCTGCGACCTACCGGCGGGCCCGCCCCGGGATCGGACCCTTTCATACTCCCGTATCCGGCCGCGGCACGCCGCTGCCCCCCTGCCCATGGCCCGGGCGGATGGCCGCGCAGGCCAGAGGTGCCCGTCCGCCGCGCGCGGAAATCGGCAGGAAAGCGGCATTTGAGAGCGGGCCCACGTTCGTGACGGGTGCATCCCTTGCATAATGTGGGCACTATGGGGCACTTCCAGGCAGCGCAAGGTGGGGCTGCGCACACCGTGAGGTGGCGGGCTGCGCTCGTTGTCGCCGAACTGCCGTCGGATCGACGATTTCGAAAGGTGCGATAACACAGTGACTGAGGTTTCGGGGCAGGCCCATGACGCTCTCCAGCACGGCGTCGCTGCCCGGCTCGGCCTATCGGCGGGCGATGTGGTGGGGGAGATCGGCTACGACAGTGACGTCGATACGGACATTCGCGAAGGTGTCGAAGACGTCATAGGGTCTGATTTGCTGGACGAGGACGCCGATGATGTGCTGGATGCAGTGATCCTGTGGTGGCGGGACTATGACGGTGACCTGACCGACTCGTTGGTCGATGCCATCACTCTGTTGGCCGAGAACGGGGTGATCTGGTTGCTCACTCCCAAGACGGGGCGGGACGGCTACGTGGAGCCCAGCGACATCGCCGAGGCCACCAAGACCGCCGGGCTCGCCCAGACGACCACCGTCCCCGGCAGTCCGGGCTGGATGATCGCCCGGCTGGCCAGGGCGAAGCAGGGTCGCATCCGGCGCTGAGCATTTTGACAACTGCAGCTTCCGCCGACAGCGTTTGTCCTGCAGCACCCATCCCGCTGGCAGGAACCTGCCTGGCGTGGAGCAACCCCACCGACCGTCCGCCTGACCAGGGAGCCTGCCGTATGCCCATCGAAACCGGATCCGAAGCGCCCGACTTCACGCTGCCCGACTCGAACAGGTCGCCGGTCACCCTGTCCGACTTCCGTGGCAAGCAGGCGGCCCTGCTCGTCTTCTACCCGTTTGCCTTTTCCGGGACCTGCACCGCCGAGTTGTCCGCACTGCGTGACGATCTGGCGTCCTTCCAGAACGACCGGGTCCAGGTGCTGGCGATCTCGACCGATCCGGCGCCGGCGCTGATGGCATGGGCCGCTGCCCAGGGCTACCAGTTCCCGCTGCTCTCCGACTTCTGGCCGCACGGCAAGGTGGCGCAGTCGTATGGCGTCTTCCACGAGCAGGGCGGCATGGCGGTCCGCGGCACGTTCCTGGTGGATCTCGACGGGATCGTGACCTTTGCTGAGGTCAACGGACCGGGCGAAGCCCGCGACCAGTCGTCGTGGCACCGCGCGGTGGACGCCCTGCCGGTCGGCTGAAACCGAGGCCGTCCGGGCTGCCGCATCGCTCGTTCCTGCGCGACCCGGTCGACCGTGGGATCATCGCTGCTGCGGCGGAGGCAGTCACGAAGGGCGCGTAGCTCAGCGGAAGAGCTCCCGGTTTACACCCGGGCGGTCGGCGGTTCGAATCCGTCCGCGCCCACCAATGCCGGCCGGCAGGTCAGGCGGTGACGGTGTCCAGGCTGACCTCGATGTTGCCCCGGGTCGCGTTGGAATAGGGACACACCTGGTGGGCCGCGGCGACCAGTTTTTCCGCGGTCGCCTGGTCAACCCCGGACATCTCCACGTGGAGAGCCACCGTCAGTCCGAAACCACCCTTGTCGTTCGGGCCGATCCCGACGTCCGCGGTGATCGCCGCGTCCGCGATGGGGGCCTTCTCCTTGCGTGCGACGCCCTTGAGCGCGGACAGGAAGCACGCCGAGTACCCGGCAGCGAAGAGTTGTTCCGGGTTCGTCGCCCCACCCGGTCCGCCCATCTCCACCGGGACGGCGAGATCGAACTCGATCTGCCCGTCCGAGCTGCGGGTGTGCCCGTTGCGTCCGTCTCCGGTCGCAGTCGCTGAGGCGGTGTAGAGAACGTTCATGTCGATGGATGCCTTTCGTTGACGGTTTCGTCGGACCGCGGCAGCCGCGTCGTAGCGCTGTTGCCGACACCTCTGGCCAACGCCGAGAGTCGTCGGTCGGATTCCCGGGCGGTCCGGCTCGCCGTTGCTTTCGCCCGCGGTTGGTTCCGTTCGGTCGCGACCGGAGCGTCTGCGAGCGGAGGCCGACGGGACCGTAACCGCCGGGTTTTCTCATCAGCTGGGAAATCAGTCTCAGCGGATGGGATTGCGGATAGGATCAGCACACCAGTCGGAGGAGGGAGCCCGGGAGCCGATGGACGTGTACACCCACGGCCACGCCGAATCGGTGCTGCGCTCGCACATTTGGCGAACAGCGGAGAATTCGGCGGCTTATCTCACCCCGCATCTGCAGCCGGGAATGTCGCTGCTCGACGTCGGCTGCGGCCCGGGGCCGATCAGTGCGGATTTTGCCCGCCTGGTGGCCCCTGGCCGGGTCCTCGCCATCGACCCGGCGGCAGAGGTCATCCGGACGGCGACCGCTTCAGCAGATTCGGCGTCGAATCCCAATCTGACATTTGCCGTCGGCGACATCTTCGCAGTGGCAGATCAGCTGCCTCCGGGCGCCGGGTCATTTGATGTCGTCCACGCCCACCAGGTCCTGCAACACCTCTCGGATCCGGTGGCTGCCCTGAGGGAAATGCGCCGGCTCGCCCGGCCTGGCGGGTTGATCGCCGTTCGGGACGCAGACTACGCAGCGATGAGCTGGTATCCGAAGTTGCCGGCACTCGACCGCTGGATGGACCTCTACCAACGGATCGCGCGGTTCAACGGCGGTGAGCCGGACGCCGGGCGGCGCCTGTTGCAGTGGGCGCACGACGCCGGTTTCAACCAGGTGACGGCTACCGCGAGCGTGTGGTGCTTCTCGGCGCCGGGTCAACGGGAATGGTGGGGCGGTCTGTGGGCCGATCGGATGCGCGACTCTGCCCTCGCGGTCCAGGCAGTGACCGGTGGCTTCGCCACCGCGGGGGATCTGAGAGCGATCGCGCGAGGTTGGCGGCAGTGGGCCGAAGATCCCGGCGGCTGGTTCACCGTTGTCCACGGGGAATTACTCTGCCCCGCGTGACAACCGTGAGGTCGAATATCCGGAGAAGTCACAGTCCGTGCCAACATGGACGGGTGAGCGACAGGCAGGTCGAGACCGCCAACGGACCGGTAGCCGGGTCGGCCGAACGGCACGGTCCGACGGGCCTCCCGTTCGCCGGACTCACCCGTAACGGGGCCGCATTGGTCGCACTGGTGGGCGGAGCGGCGTTGGTCACCGCGATCGCCGGAACGGCAGCTACCCAGAATCAGCCGGTCGCAGGCATCGCGTCGCCCGGGCCGCTGATCCAGCTCGGGATTCCGGTGACCCGGGTGCTGCTCGACGTGGCCGCCGTCACCGCCGCGGGGTTCCCGCTGCTGGCCAAGCTGCTCGGCTTCGATGACCCGGAGGCGACCGAGCCGGTGGTCTCCCGGACCCGCCGGTTCGCGGTCTGGGCGTCGGGCGTCTGGACTGTCGCTGCCCTGGCTTCGGTCGTCCTGCTGGCGGCAGAATTGAACCCGGGCGCTTTCCCGACCCCGTCGACGGTGTGGGCATACGTCACCAATGTCGCTGCGGGCAAGGGCCTGCTGATGTCCGCCTGCTGCGGCGCTCTGTCGTTCTGGCTGTCCCGCGTCTCACTGCGGCACGGCGAAAAAGTGCCCGCCGAGCTCCGGATCGGCATCGCCCTGTTCGGTCTGTTGCCGCTGCCGCTGACCGGCCACGCCTCCAACTGTAAATATCACGACCTGTCGATGATCTCGATGGAGCTGCACGTCGTGGCCGCAAGCGCGTGGACCGGCGGGCTGGCCGCTGTGGTGATCTTCCTGGCCCGGCAACCGGCGCTGCTCAGGGTGGCCCTGCCACGGTTTTCGAAGCTCGCCACCTGGTGCGTCGTCATCGTCGGATTGAGCGGCGTGTTCAACGGTCTGCTGGAGCTGGCCCTTTCGCCGATCACCACGCTGCCCGGGTCATTGTTCGGCACGCGTTACGGGGTCATCCTGCTGGCGAAGGCCGGGTGCATGGCTGTCATCGCGGGACTGGCGGCAGTGACCAGATTTCGGCTGCTGGAAAGGGTCGCCGATGGGCAAGCTGCAGGTATTGCCCTGTGGTGCGGGTGCGAGGTGCTGATCCTGTCGGTGGCTTTCGGCGTGGCAGCTGTGCTGACCCGCGCCCCCGTCACGCCGTTCTGACCGGCAGCGATGATCTGACCTATGGTGATGCTCTGACCTGCATTGATGCGCCGTGCCCCCGGCAGGATTCGAACCTGCGCACCCGCCTCCGGAGGGCGGTGCTCTATCCCCTGAGCTACGGGGGCGCGAGGAGGAACTCTACCGCACGCTCCAAGGGAGAATCTCATCCATCGGTGCCCCCGGACCGGGTCAGGTCGGCTGGATCGCGGTGGGGCTCAGCCGGTGGGGCTCAGCGGGTGGGGCTCAGCCGGTAGGGGGTGCGGTCGCGGCCAGCGGTGCGGCGCCGCGCGCCTGCAGCATCTGGGTCATCACCGACACCTCGGAGGTCTGGGACTCCAGCATCTTGCCGGCGAAGTTCTTCACCACCGGCGAGGCGGCGTGGTCGGCGGCGTAGGACATCATCGGCGCGCCGCCCTGGTGGTGCCGGACCATCAGCTGGAGGAAGTAGATGTCGCCGGCCTTGCCGGTCAGCTTCTGCAACCTGTCCATCTCTGCATCGGTCGCCATTCCTGGCATCACCGGAACATCCGCCCCGGGATCCGCAGTGGAACCGCTGGCGGAGGCGGCCATCGACATGCCGGTCATTTCGCTGCCGGGCATCCAGGCCATCGGCGCGTCGGAGGAGATCCTGGGCGTGCGCCAGAGGTCGAGCCAGCCCAACATCTCACCGACCTGCGAGGTCTGGGTGTAGACGATGTTGTAAGCCATCAACCGGATCTCGCGGTCGGCGGAGCTCCCCTCGGCGATGTGCGCCATCACCACCCCCTGGCTGTGATGCACCACCATGTCCCTGGCGAATCCGACGTCGACCGACCCCGGGGCGACGGCAGCCACCGTCCTCGGGCCGCCACCGATGGCCAGACCGACGATCGCGCCGATCAATGCCACGATCAACGCGCCTGTCCCGAGCAGGACGCCAAAGCCCCGTCTGCCCAACGCATTGCGTCCCCGACCGGCCGGCGCGAGGTGATCCGTCGACGGTGGCCGGCGAGTGTTGTCCGGGTCGGCGGCCAGGCTCCCCGCGGGATCGGTGGGTTGCGACACGGAGCCCCCTACCCGGTCGTCGAACCGCTGGCGGCCGACGTCGTCCCGACCGCAGCGGACCCGCCGGCGGCCGGACCGGTCACCGCGGAGCCGGTAGCCGAAGGAGTGATGACGGCTGCGGTGCTCCCGGCCGCCCCTGCGGTGCCGCTGGGCAGCGCAGTGCCCGCACCGCCTGACGCGACCGCTTCGTCGGTGGCCGGAGCGATTCCGGCGCCGTCCATCTTGACTGCGTCCGCAGCCCGCTTGCTGGGGTCGAACGGTGTCGGGTTCGCGGCGAAACCGGGCTGAGCGCATTCGCCGTTCGGCTCCGGTGCAATGTACGGATTGGCCTGCAGTGCGGTGATGAACTGCCTGATCCGGACGTCGGACGCCGAATCCACCTTGAGTTGATGGGCCCAGGCCTGCACCGAGATCGGCCGGTCCAGGGTCGGGTAGGGGGTGAGCGAAATGTAGCTCTTACCCTTGACCAGCGCGGTCAGGACGGCCAGGTCACCGGCCGCGATCTTGGCCGGGTTGTAGGCGATCCAGATCGCGCCGTGCTCCAGGGTGTGCACCATGTTCTCGTCGCGCACAGCCACCGTGTAGACAGTGCCGTTGCAGTCCGCCCACTCTGCATCGTGCGGGCCGCCCACCGGGGGGAACCGGTCGTAGGCCACCCGCTGGGTCGGGCTGACGTGCAGGGCCGCCTTGTAAGCGGGGAACGACAGCGTCCCGCTGGCGGCGACGACGGTGCTGGGGGCCGCGTAGACGTCCGCGATCTTGGTGGACGGATCCTTGTTGGTATCCGAGTATTTGAACGGCGCGACAACGGCCGCCGCGTCGGTGTTCTTCCTGCTCTGCGAGTAGACAACTGCAAAAATGCCGCCGACCAGGGCCAGCACCACGGCAACAGCGCCGATTGTCATCCACGGCAGTCCCTGCCGGCGGGTGACGACCGGGGTCGCACCCCGGAACTTTTTCGTGCTCTTACCACTGACCATCATTGGTTCGTCGACCTCGTCCGTCACACTGCCGGGCCGGGCCGATCGGCGCCGGGTTAACCGCTGGAGTCTACGGGCGGCAACCGTGACCGGGGTGTGAACCGGCGTGTATCAGCCTGTGACGTGCGACGGCGGCTCGGGTCGAAGGCCGGGCGGGAGCAGCGGCCCGCGCCGAAAAGCGGGTCCCGGTGAGTGGCAAAACCGGGCCAACGGGTTTCCTAGAATAAGGGGGTGAATCCCGCCCAACTGGCCGACGCCGTTCGCGCCGCGCTGTCCGACGCCGTGGCCGCGGGGGAACTCGACCTGCTGGTGCCGGCCGAGGTGACGATCGACCGCCCGCGTTCGCGCGAACACGGAGACTACGCCACGCCGGTGGCGATGAAACTGGCCAAGGCAGCCGGCCTGCCGCCCCGGAAGATTGCCGGCGTGCTCGCCGATCGGCTGGCGGCAGTCGAAGGCATCGCCTCCGTCGAGATCGCCGGTCCCGGCTTTCTCAACATCCGGCTCGACACCGCCGCCGCCGCCGTCACGGTCGGTCAGATCATCGGCGCCGGGGAGGCCTATGGACGGTCGGATGCCCTGTCGGGCAGGCGGATCAACCTCGAATTCGTGTCCGCGAACCCGACCGGCCCGGTGCACATCGGCGGCGCCCGTTGGGCCGCGGTGGGCGATGCACTGGGCCGGGTGCTGAGCACCCAGGGCGCCGCCGTCGTCCGGGAGTACTACTTCAACGACGCGGGTGCGCAGATCGACCGGTTCGCCCTGTCGCTGCTGGCATCGGCCCGGGGTCTGCCGACGCCGGAGGACGGTTACGGCGGGGCCTACATCGGGGATCTCGCCGCAACGTTGCTCGCCGAGAGTCCGGGCGCCGCGGATCTGCCGGACGTGCAGGCGCTGGAGGTGTTCCGGACCCGGGGGGTCGGGCAGATGTTCGACGAGATCAAGGCCACCCTGCACGCTTTCCGGACCGACTTCGATGTCTATTTCCACGAGGATTCGCTGCACCGGAACGGCGCGGTGGAGAAGGCTGTCACCCGGGTCAAGGAGTCGGGCCACCTCTTCGAGTCCGACGGCGCATGGTGGTTGCGGACGACTGATTTCGGTGACGACAAGGACCGGGTCGTCATCAAGTCCGACGGCGAACCTGCCTACATCGCAGGGGATATCGCCTATTTCCTGGATAAGCGGTCACGCGGGTTCGACCTGTGCATCTACATGTTGGGGGCCGATCACCACGGTTATATTTCCCGGCTGAAAGCCGCCGCCGCCGCCTTGGGTGACGACCCGGCGGTGGTCGAGGTGCTCATCGGCCAGATGGTCTTCCTGGTCAGGGACGGCGAGCCGATGAAGATGAGCAAGAGGGCCGGCACCACCATTTCGCTCGACGATCTGATCGAGGCTCTCGGGGTGGACGCGGCGCGTTATTCGCTGATCCGGTACAGCGTCGACACCACCCTGGAGCTCGATCTGGATCTGTGGACGAAACAGAGCAGCGACAATCCGGTGTACTACGTCCAATATGCGCATGCCAGGTTGTCCGCACTGGCGCGATCGGCGTCCGACCTCGGTATCGACCTGGGCGCGGACTACGACGCCGCGCTGCTTGATACCCCGCAGGAATCACAGTTGATCGCCCTGCTCACCGGATATCCGCAGGTGCTGGCGGCGTCCGCCGAATTACGGGAGCCCCACCGGGTGGTCCGTTTCCTGGAAGAACTGGCCAGTAGCTACCACAAGTTCTACGACGTCGTCCGGGTGCTGCCGATGGGCGACGAACCGGTGTCCGACGCGAACGTCGCAAGGTTGTGGCTCTGCGCGGCGGTGCGCCAGGTCATCGCGAACGGCCTGGCCGTGCTCGGCGTCACCGCCCCGGAGCGAATGTGATGAGCAAAACCGAAGCGATGAGCGCCAGCGAAGAGCCAGGAATGACACCGAGCCAGGAATCAACATGAGGGCGCATCCGGCCGGTCCCCGTCACGGCGAGATCCCGGTCGACCATTTGGGTTTCGGGCCCGCTGGTGATCTCAACGAGCTCGATCCGGCGGTCTGGCCGCGGAACGCGGGCCGGAACTCCGACGGCGTGTTGAGCATCGCCGGCCATGACGTGGTCGACCTGGCGATCGCACACGGAACGCCCTTGCTGGTGATGGACGAGCAGGATTTCCGGAGCCGGTGCCAGGACTTCGCCGACGCCTTCGGTCATTCGGGGGACGTGCATTATGCGGCTAAAGCGTTTCTCTCCTCGCACGTCGCGCAATGGCTTGCGCAGGAGGGGATGTCGCTCGACGTCTGCTCGGGGGGAGAGTTGCGGCTGGCGCTGCGGGCCGGGTTTCCGGCCGAAAGAATAGCGCTCCACGGGTCGAACAAGTCGATGGACGAACTCGAATCAGCGGTCTATGCGGGAATCGGCGCAATCGTGGTCGATTCCTTCGACGAGATCGGCCGGCTCGCCGGTCTGGCGGAACGCCGATCGGCCGCCGGCGGTCCGGCGATTCCGGTGATGATCAGGGTGACGGTCGGCGTGGAGGCGCACACCCACGAATTCATCGCGACCGCGCACGAGGACCAGAAATTCGGCTTCTCCCTGGCCGGCGGGGAGGCCGCCGAAGGGGTCAGGCGGATCGTCGCGTGTCCGGGGCTGACGCTGGTCGGGCTGCACTCGCACATCGGTTCGCAGATCTTCGATTCCGCCGGGTTCGAGGTGTCTGCGCACCGGTTGGTGCTCCTCTTCAAGAGCCTGATCGCCGAGCACCCGGCGCTGGCCCGATCGATCACCACGTTGGATCTCGGTGGGGGTCTGGGTATCGCCTACACCTCGGCCGACAGTCCGCCCCGGGTGGACGCCATGGCGAAGTCGCTGATCGAGATCGTCGACCGGGAGTGCCAGAGCGCCGGACTGGTGCGGCCGCGGATCGCCGTCGAACCCGGCCGGGCCATCGTCGGGCCGGGAACCGTGACCGTGTACGAGGTCGGGACCATCAAGGATGTCCACCTCGACGGGGGGGTGGTGCGGCGCTATGTCTCCGTCGACGGCGGGATGAGCGACAACATCCGAACCGCCCTGTACGACGCCGATTACACCGTTGCCCTTGCCTCCCGCAGTTCGGCGGCCCCGCCAGCCCGTTGCCGGGTGGTCGGGAAGCACTGCGAGAGCGGCGACATTGTGGTCCGCGACTGCTACCTTCCAGCGGACCTCGCCGTCGGCGACCTGATCGCCGTTGCCGCGACCGGTGCCTACTGCTACGCCATGTCCAGCAACTACAACCGCATACCGCGGCCGCCGCTGGTCGCGGTGTCGCCGGGCTCGGCCCGAGTGCTGCTGCGCCGCGAGACCGACGACGACCTGATGCTCTTGGAGAACTGGTGACCAACCCGGAGCGGCCCGAGCCGCGTCAGCCCTCGCTCGTGCCCGGTGTGGTGATGCTGGGTCTGGCGGCCGTGCTCATCGTTGTCGTGCTGCTCAAGCCGGCCATGCCGTCCTGGTTGCGGACCACCATCGCGCTGCTGGCGGTGGTGGTCGTCATGGTGCTGCTCGGATACGCCTTCGTCGTGTTCCGCAGCACCTCCGGTCGCGGCTCCGGTCGCGGCGGCCGCAGATGAAGCCGGTGCGGGTCGCCGTCCTCGGCGCCGGCGTCGTCGGGTCGCAGGTGGTGCGGTTGCTCGGGGAGACCTCGGCCGAGCTGTCCGCCAGGATCGGTGCTCCGCTGGAGCTGGTCGCGGTAGCTGTGCGCCGGCCACGTCAGCATCCGGACATCCCCGCCGAACTGCTGACCACCGACGCCGCGGCGTTGGTGGCCAGGCCTGACATCGACGTCATCGTCGAGGTGATCGGCGGCATCGAGCCGACGAAGCAGCTCCTGCTCACCGCACTTCGCCGGGGGGCTGCGGTCGTCACCGCGAACAAGGCGCTGCTGGCCGAGGAAGGACCGGCGCTCTACGAGGCCGCCGACGCGGCCGGCGCCGACCTCTATTTCGAGGCTGCGGTGGCCGGCGCCATCCCGCTCATCCGGCCGATCCGTGAATCCCTTGCCGGGGATCGCATCTCACGCATCATGGGGATCGTCAACGGCACCACCAACTTCATCCTGTCGGCCATGACGGAGCAGGGCTCGAGCTATGAGCTGGCGCTCAAGGAAGCCACCCGGCTGGGCTACGCCGAGGCCGATCCCACCGCGGATGTGGACGGGTTCGACGCGGCGGCCAAAGCGGCCATCCTTGCCTCCATCGGCTTTCACACCAGGGTCGGCGCGGCGGATGTGCACCGTGAGGGGATCGCCAGGGTGTCGGCCGCCGATGTGGCCGCCGCAGCCGAGATCGGGTGCGTCATCAAGTTGCTGGCCATCTGCGAGCGGGTCAGCACGCCGGGCGGGGACGCCGTGTCGGCCAGGGTCCATCCGGTGATGCTCCCGGTCGGCCATCCGCTGGCTGGTGTGGACGGCGCCTACAACGCCGTCTACGTCGAGGCGGAATCGGCGGGCCGGCTGATGTTCTACGGACCGGGTGCCGGCGGCGCGCCGACCGCATCGGCCGTGCTCGGGGACCTGGTTGCGGTGGCCCGCAACAAGATCAGCGGCGGGCGGGGCCCGCGGGAGTCGGCCTACGCCGAGCTGCCGCTGCAGCCGATGGGCGACGTCCTTGCCAGGTACCACATCAGCTTGGATGTGCAGGACCGGGCGGGGGTGCTGGCCGCGGTGGCTTTCGCGTTCGCCGACGCCGGGATCTCGATCTCCACGGTTCGCCAGCAGGGGCACGGATCGGAGGCCACGCTGGTCGTCGTCACCCACTCGGCGCCGGACGCCGCGTTGTCCGCGACGGTGGCCAGGCTGTCGGAATTGGACGCGGTTCGCCAGGTGACATCGGTGATGCGGGTGATGGGGGAGGTGGCGTGAGAATGCCGAGCAAGGTGCAGCAATCAGTCCAACGGGCCGCCGAGGAGTCGGTACGGCGTGTCGCGGGGGTCGGGGCTACCTCGCTGGGCGAGGTCGGCTGGCCCGGCTTGATCGCCGCGTACGCCGACCGGGTCGCGATCCCGCCTGGGGCCGCTGTCGTCACTCTGCTCGAGGGCGGAACTCCGCTGCTGCCGGCCCCCGCGTTGTCGGAGCTGGTCGGCTGCGAGGTGTTGCTGAAGATCGAGGGGGCGAACCCGACCGGTTCGTTCAAGGACCGGGGGATGACCGTCGCGGTGACGCACGCGCTGGCCGCAGGGGGCAAGGCCGTCATCTGCGCTTCGACCGGCAACACCTCGGCTTCCGCCGCGGCCTACGCCGCCAGGGCCGGGATGACCTGCGCCGTCCTGATTCCGCAGGGGAAGATCGCCACCGGCAAGCTCGCCCAGGCCGTTGTCTACGGCGCGAAGATCCTGCAGGTCGACGGCAACTTCGACGACTGCCTGGAACTCGCCCGAAAGACCGCCGCGGACCACGAGGAGATCGCCCTGGTCAACTCGGTGAATCCGGCCCGCATCGAAGGCCAGAAGACCGCGGCCTTCGAGATCTGTGACGTCCTGGGCCGGGCGCCGGACATCCACCTCCTCCCGGTGGGGAACGCCGGAAACATCACCGCGTACTGGCGGGGGTACTGCGAGTACGCCCGCGACGGGGTGATCAACGTTCACCCCCGGATGTTCGGGTTCCAGGCCGCCGGCGCGGCGCCGCTGGTGCTCGGGCATCCTGTCGCGAACCCGGAGACCATCGCGACCGCGATCCGGATCGGTGCGCCGGCCTCCTGGCACGGTGCGGTCACCGCCCGCGACGACTCGGGCGGGCTCATCGACTCGGTCACCGACGAACAGATCCTGGACGCCTACCGGCTGCTGGCCACCACCGAGGGGGTGTTCGTCGAACCTTCGTCCGCAGCCTCGATCGCGGGCCTGCTTGCGACCTCGGCCGACGGCCGACTACCGACCGGGTCTCTGGTCGTCTGCACTGTCACCGGCAACGGTCTGAAGGATCCACAGACCGCGCTCTCGGCGCTGATCAGCCCGCTCCTGGTGCCGGCGTCCGCCGAGGCGGTCGCGGCCGCACTGGAGTTGTGATGCCCCAAGTGGCGCCCGTTTCCTCGCCGGAGGAGCCGCCAGGGGAGTCTTTCGGAGACACGGCCGGCAGATCCTTCACCGTCCGGGTCCCGGCGACCGCGGCCAACCTGGGCCCGGGCTATGACTGCTTCGGGCTCGCGCTGGGCCGATTCGACCAGGTCACGGCTGCTTTCAACGACGGTGGATTCGTTCCCAGCGAACCGGATGGGCACGGTGAGCGGGCCGGTCGCGGGTTGCGAATCACGGTCGAGGGGGTCGGCGCAGCGGATGTGCCCCGTGACAGCACCCACCTGGTGGTGCGGTCGGCCGCGCGGTCCTGGGCTGCGGTCGGCCTGCGACTGCCGGACATCTCGTTGCACTGCCGCAACTCCATCCCGCACGGGGGCGGCCAGGGTTCGTCCGCTGCGGCGATCGTCGCGGGTCTGCTGGTGGGCCGGGCGCTGCTCGGCGATCGGCATCCGGCGGCGGCGGCGAGCCTCACCGACGCCGAACTGCTCCGGCTCGGCACCGAGATGGAAGGGCACCCGGACAACGTGGCGCCGGCGCTGCTCGGCGGTTTCACGCTGGCCTGGGTACCGGCGGGCGGTGGCGCAGCAGCTGTCCGGCGGTCGGTGCACCCCGATATCAACGCGGTGATGTTCACCGCGGCGGCCGCGTCGGCGACCTGCCACGCGCGGGCGCTGCTCCCGGCGGTCGTGCCGCACGCCGAGGCAGCCGCCAACTCGGCAGCCGCGGCACTGCTCGTCCACGCGATGACCGTCGACCCTGACTACCTCTTCGAAGCCACCCGCGACCACCTCCACCAGAAGTACCGGGCGTCCTCCATGCCCGGATCGGCCCGGCTGATGCAGGATCTGCGGTCGGCAGGAATTCCTGCCGTCATCTCCGGCGCCGGACCCTCCGTGCTCGTCCTGACCGTCGCGCAGATCGACCGGGAAGCGTGGCAGCGCACCGGCTTCGAGGTGCAGGTCATGCCGATCAGTGACCGTGGAGCCGAGCTGTCCCAGGTTCCCCATGGCTCGGACGGGTGATGGGAGCGGCTGCGCCCGCTGCAGCTCTGCACAGGTGGTTGTTGCCGCCGGTGGCAGCAGCGTCTACGCTGGGAGGCGATCGCCGGTCGTGAACGTGCCGCCGGAGTCCAGGGTGGGACGGCAAACAGCTGGCACCGCCTGCCGCGGGAATTTACCTCGAGTTGTTCCGTTGCGGTATACCGGTCGCACTCTTATCGGCTTCGGTAGAACCGAACTCTGGTGTCGGCCCCGATGAATTCGCGTTGTCGTGGGTTCCGGGCGGCCGGGCGGGGCTCGTCGGATTCAACCCTGAACAACCTGCCCGAGACATTCTTCGGCATTTCATCTTGACCGGGCAGCCATAGCGCACCCAGGTGATCGACATCCACGTCCGCCGGACGTGGAACTGCAGCCGCCGCAGTTGCGTCGGCGCATCGAAGCCGACCGGATGTCTTCCGAGTCGGAAGGAAGGATCTTCGTGAGCGAAACCACGGAGCAGCCAGTCACCTCCGGTCCAGCGGCGCGTAGCCGCCGCGGCGAGGGACTGGCCGGCATGGTGTTGCCCGATCTGAAGGCCATGGCGGCCCAGCTCGGCATCAAGGGCACCTCCGGGCTGCGCAAGGGCGACCTCGTGTCGGCAATTGCGGCCCACCAGAACAGCACCGCGCACAAGGCGCAGGACAGGGCCCAGCCCGAACCGGCCCGTATCAACCGCAGTAACGCCACGGCCTCCACGGGGCCGAAGGCCGCCCCGCCGACCCTCGACGTACCGGTTCCCGAGCGGGCGGCCACTGGTCACGCAATCTCGGATCCGACCGAACAGCCGGCTGCCGCACGTACCGTTCGCCGACGCAGTGCCGGCCGTCCGGAAGGGGCGCCCAGCGCCACGACCCGACAGGTGCCGGAGGCTGCGACCCGGCCGGCTGATGAAGGTGGTTCCGCAGGCCGCGAGCCCTCCGCGACCCAGGTACCGCCGATGAACCGGTCGATGACCGGCCACGGGAGCGCCACGGCCGGCGGGACCAATGACGCAGCCACGATCGACGCGACACCGCCGCCGCGGGCGCAGAGCCAGTCGGCCCAGAGCCAGTCGGCCCAGAGCGAGTCGGCCCAGAGCGAGTCGGCGCAGAGCGAGTCGGCGCAGAATGGCTTTGCGCAGAACGCTTCGACGCAGAACGGTTCGACGCAGAACGATTCGACGCAGAACGGTTCTGCGCAACACGATCGGTCGGGCGCGGAAGGGTACGAGGACGGGCCGCGCAGCAACCGCCGCAACCGGCGGAATCGGCGTGACCGGGTCGACAACCGCAGCGACAACGGCTCACAGGCTCGCAGCGATAACGGCTCACAGGCTCGCAGCGACAACACCTCGCCGGCGGCCGCCGCCGGCAATGGTGACGGCGGCAGTCGCGACGGCCAGAACCGTGACGGACAGGCGCGTGACGGGCAGAACCGGCAGAACGTCAATCGTCCCGACACCCGGCAGGATTCCCGCCCGGACAACCGGACGGACACCCGGCAGGACACCAGGCAGGATGCCGACGACGACAGCCGCCGCGGCCGCCGTTTCCGGGACCGGAACCGGCGGACCAGAGACAGGTTCGCCGATGCCCCGACGGACACCGAGATCCGCGACGACGACGTACTCGTCCCCGTCGCCGGCATCGTCGACGTGCTGGACTCCTACGCGTTCATCCGAACTTCGGGTTATCTCTCGGGCCCCAACGACGTATACGTCTCGTTGGCGCAGATCCGCAAATACGGTCTGCGCCGCGGCGACGCCGTGACCGGCGCCGTCCGCGCCCAGCGGGACACCGGTGGTGAGGCGCAGCGGCAGAAGTTCAACGCCCTGATGCGGCTGGACTCGGTCAACGGGCTGGATCCGGAGCAGGCCAAGAACCGGCCCGAATTCACCAAGTTGACGCCGTTGTACCCGAACGAGCGGCTCCGGCTGGAGACCGAATCGCACATCCTGACCACCCGGATCATCGACCTGGTGATGCCCGTCGGAAAGGGCCAGCGGGCGCTCATCGTGTCGCCTCCGAAGGCGGGCAAGACCTCCATCCTGCAGGCGATCGCGAACGCCATCACGACGAACAACCCTGAGGTCCACCTGATGGTGGTGCTGGTCGACGAACGTCCCGAAGAAGTGACCGACATGCAGCGATCGGTCAAGGGCGAGGTCATCGCCTCCACGTTCGACCGGCCGCCGGCCGACCACACCATGGTCGCCGAGTTGTCGATCGAACGGGCCAAGCGGCTCGTCGAGATGGGCCGCGATGTCGTCGTGCTGCTGGACTCGATCACCCGGCTCGGCCGCGCCTACAACCTGGCGGCCCCGGCCTCGGGCCGAATCCTGTCCGGCGGCGTCGATTCCACCGCCCTGTTCCCGCCGAAGCGGTTCCTTGGCGCGGCGCGGAACATCGAACACGGCGGATCGCTGACCATCTTCGCCTCCGCGCTGGTGGAAACCGGTTCGGCCGGCGACACGGTGATCTTCGAGGAGTTCAAGGGCACCGGCAACGCCGAGCTCAAGCTCGACCGGCGGATCGCCGACAAGCGCATCTTCCCGGCCATCGACGTCGACCAGTCCTCGACCCGCAAGGAAGACCTGCTGCTCTCGCCCGACGAGTTGGCCATCACGGTCAAACTCCGCCGGGTGCTCTCAGCGTTGGATGCCCAGCAGGCGCTCGAGTTGCTGCTGGACCGGCTGCGGAAGACCAAGAGCAACGTCGAGTTTCTGATGCAGGTTGCCAAGAACACCCCGGGCGGCTCGAACGACTGAGCGGCCCGAACGACTGGGTGGATCGCACGAGCGGGTGGCCTGGCGCCGGGTCAGGAACCGGCGGCGATCATGGCGACACCGGCCAGCGCCGTACCCACCCCGAAGCGCTGGATGCGGGTGAGCCGCTCGCCGTGCACGAATCTGGCCAGCAGGACGGTGGCCGCCGGATACAGCGAACCCAGGACTGCCACCACGGCCAGCGCCCCGCCGGTGGTGGCCAGGCCGAACAGCAGGTTCGCCGATACGTCGAACACGCCGCAGGCGAGGATCAGCAGAACGAGCGGGCGGCGGCTGCCCTGACCGCTTCGGAAAGGCTCGCGGTCGGTCAGGGAGCGGGTTCGCCGGGCCGCCACCACAGCCAACAGGGCCAGCACGGGAACCGAAGCGGCGCGCATGCCGGTCATCGTCATGACGACCGAGTAGTGCGCCCCGCGCGAGATGGCGTAGAGGGCGAGCCCGAAGCCTGCGGCCGAGCCGACGGCCAGCAGCAACGATCGGCCGTGCCCGGCGGGAGCTGATCCCCGCCTGTACTCCGGGCCACTGGCCGCGACCACCCCGACGATGGCGACCACAATGCCGGCGATTGCCAACCAGGACGGCAGCACTCCGGTGATCAGGCCGATCAGCACCGGCACGACCACGCCCAGGGAAGCAATCGGGGAGACGACGCCCATCGTCCCGATGGCGAGTGCCTGATAGAAGAGCACCAGACCGGTCGCGCCGACGAGTCCCGCGGCGATTGCCCAGGGCAGGTAGCCCAGCGGGTCCCCCCACGATCCCGCGGCCGATGCGGCCGTCACCGCCACGGTGAGCCCGGCCGCCTGCGACACGAGGACCACCGTCAGCGCCGGAAGCCGACGGGAAGCGCTGCCGCCGAAGAAGTCTGCCGCCCCCCACAGCATGCCGGAGAGAAGGGCGAGTAGAACGGTCACTGCCCGGACCCTACCGGGCAAGTGGTTCGCCACCGATGGCTCGAATCAAGTGGGCGAGCGCTCTATCGTTGTCCGATGCCCCCCTCATCCGGCCCGCCGGTGCCCAGCCCGCTGGAATTGCTGGCCCGGACGCCCTACCTCCTGCTGACCACTTTCCGGCGGGACGGCACGCCGGTGGCCACCCCGGTGTGGGCGGCCAGGATCGGTGGGGAACTGGCCGTCTGGACCAACCCGACCGCCGGGAAGATCAAGCGCATCCGCCGCGACCCGCACGTCACGGTCGCACCGTGCGGTCAGCGCGGTCGTCCCCTCGGCCGGGCCATCGACGGCACCGCCCGGATACTGACCGGTGAGGAACTCGAACCGGTGCTGCCGGCGCTGATCGGAAAATATGGCTGGAAGGCGCGGCTCACCCAGATTCCGAACAGGCTGGGCGCCTTGTTCGGACGCCCCGCGCAGCTGGCCGGCGGGCTCGCGATCATCGTCGGCCGGTAGTTGGGGTCGGGAATGCCCCGATCGGTTCGGACGTTGACCGGGATGGCCGCTGCGATCTGGCAGAATGGCTGTTCGAGTCCGGCTCCGGTTCACGTCCTGCGCGCTCGCGCGGGCGACCCGGCGGCTGATCCGTGACTCTCCCGAAAGGATCCACCCATGAAGACCGGCATTCACCCCGAGTACGTCACCACCGAGGTGACCTGTGGCTGCGGCAACGCATTCACCACGCACAGCACCAAGACCAGCGGCAAGATCACCGTTGAGGTGTGCTCGAACTGCCACCCGTTCTACACCGGCAAGCAGAAGATCCTGGACACCGGCGGCCGGGTCGCGCGGTTCGAAGCCCGTTACGGCAAGCGCAGCCGCTAGCTCCACCACGGCGCCCGTCGGCCCAATCGGCCGACGGGCGCCGTTTGCTGTCTGTGGTTGCCCTGCGGGGTAGGACCGGCCCCGTGAGCGGGCGGTCGGATGATTCGCCCGATCAGATTGGGGAGCGCCGATGGCCAGCACGAACGGGCCGGAGCCGGCCGTGGTTCCCGCGGCCGGGCTGATCGCCGAGTATTCCCGACTGCAGACCGAGCTGAGCGACCCGTCGATTCACTCCGACCAGGCTGCGGCCCGTCGCCTCGGCCGTCGGTATGCCGAACTGACCCCGATCGTGACGACCGCGCTTGCGCTCGAAATGGCGCGAGGCAATCTGGCCGCTGCCACCGAGTTCGCTGCCGAAGATTCCTCGTTCGCCGCCGAAGCGGTCTCGCTCACCGAGGAGGTGGCCGATCTGGAGGACAAGCTCGCCCAGTTGCTGACCCCCCGTGACCCCGACGACGCCAAGGACGCGATCGTCGAGATCAAGGCTGGGGAGGGCGGCGAGGAGTCGGCGTTGTTCGCCGGTGACCTGTTGAGGATGTACCTGCGTTACGCAGAGCGGCATGGCTGGAAAACCGAAGTCCTCTCCGCGTCGGAATCGGATCTGGGCGGCTACAAGGACGTCACAGTCGCGGTCAAGGCCCCCGGGTCACCCGCACCGGCCGACGGAGTGTGGGCCCGGCTCAAATTCGAGGGTGGCGTGCACCGCGTCCAGCGGGTGCCGGTCACCGAGTCCCAGGGCCGGATCCACACCTCGGCGGCGGGTGTCTTCGTGGCCCCGGAGGCCGAGGACGTCGACGTCACGATCGACCCGAACGACCTGCGCATCGACGTCTTCCGGTCCTCGGGTCCGGGCGGGCAGTCGGTGAACACCACGGACTCTGCGGTCCGGATCACCCACCTGCCCACCGGCATCGTCGTGTCCTGCCAGAACGAGAAGTCGCAGTTGCAGAACAAGGAACAGGCAATGCGCATTCTGCGGGCTCGGATGCTCGCTGCTGCAAGGGATGTCGCCGCGAGCGCGGCGGCGGACGCCCGCCGCTCGCAGGTTCGGACGGTGGACCGTTCGGAGCGCGTCCGCACGTACAACTTCGCCGAGAACCGGATCGCCGACCATCGGGTGGGGTTCAAGGCCTACAACCTCGACGCGGTCCTGGACGGTGACCTCGACGCCGTCCTGGACAGCCTTGATCAGGCCGACCGCAACGAGCGGCTGACCGCCGGCGGGCTTCATGGCTCGTGAGTCGCTGCGGATGCACATCGTGGCCGCGGCCCGAGACCTCGCAAACGCCGGCGTCGGCAGTCCGCAGGCCGACGCCGAGGAACTCGCCGCCCACCTGCTGGGTATCTCTAGGACCCGGCTCGGCCTGACGCCGCTCGTCGAATCGGACTGGGTACAGACCTACCGGGCCCTGATCGACCGCCGGGCGGCCCGGGTACCGCTGCAGCACCTGACCGGATCGGCCGTCCTCGGCCGGACCACCGTGCAGGTCGGTCCCGGCGTCTTCATCCCCCGACCGGAGACCGAAGTGCTTGTCGAGTGGGCGCTGGCTGCGATCACTGAAATTGGGTCGCCGGTCGTGGTCGATCTCTGCACCGGCAGTGCAGTGATCGCGCTCGCGATCGCCCAGGCCCGGCCCGATGCCACGGTGTACGGCGTCGAGCGGGCGCCGGGCGCCCTGGCCTGGGCAAGGCGGAACGCCGAGATCCACGAGTCCGCCGGCGGTACCCCGATCCGGCTGCGCGGCGGCGACGTCACCGACCAGCGACTGCTTGCCGACCTCGACGGCACCGCCGATCTGGTCACCGCGAACCCGCCCTACGTCCCGTCCGGCACCACAGTGGAGCCCGAAGTGAGCGACAACGACCCGTCCGACGCGGTTTTCGGTGGACCTGACGGGCTTTCGGTCATCAGAGGGCTGATCTCGGTCGCCGCTGGTCTGCTCAAGGTCGGCGGCGTGCTGGCCATCGAGCACGACGACACCCAGGGGGAGTCCGCGCCCGCCCTGTTGTCAACCCGGCGGATTCTGGCCGAGGTGGCCGACCACCACGACCTCGTCGGCCGCCCGAGGTTCATGACGGCCCGCCGGGTGGCACTGCCTCGGCGCTGATCAGCCGCGCCGGCACAACGACCCGGCACGATCGGTACGACACCATCACAACGACCTAGCCAGACCGACCCGGGACACTTCGGCACGGCACAATGGGCCGTGTGAAGACCTATGACTGCAGCGACCCGGTCGGCCGTCGAACGGGACTGGAGGCCGCCGCCGCGGCGGCCTCGGGTGGGCGGCTGGTGGTCATGCCGACCGACACCGTCTACGGGATCGGTGCCGACGCCTTCAGCAGCATCGCCGTCCGGGCCTTGCTCGCCGCGAAGGGACGCGGGCCCGACATGCCGGTACCCGTTCTCGTCGGCTCCTGGATGACGATCGAGGGCCTGGTCACCGAGGTCACCCCGACCGCCCGCAAGCTCATCGAGGCGTTCTGGCCCGGTGGCCTGTCGCTGGTCGTCGAGCAGGCTCCTTCGCTGGCCTGGGATCTGGGCGACACCCACGGCAGCGTGATGGTCCGGATGCCCCTGCACCCGGTCGCCCTGGACCTGCTGCGGGCGGTCGGCCCGATGGCGGTGTCCAGCGCGAACCGGAGCGGGCAGCCGCCGGCGACCACCGTCGACGCCGCCGTCGAGCAACTGGCCGACGCCGTCGATGTATATCTGGACGGTGGGCAGGCCCCAGTGGGTGTGGCGTCGAGCGTGGTCGACCTCACCGGCGACCTGCCCGTCCTCTTGCGGGCCGGGGCGGTCTCGTTGGATGCCCTGCGCGAGGTGGCTGGCACGGTGCTTGGCGGCTGATTCGAAGATGGCGAACTCGCCCAGGTGATCGGTTGTCGGCGGAATCGGCCGCCCCGAAGACGGCAACACCGACTGGAACGTCGACGGGGCCGCAGGACCTGGCCGTTACCCTGAGCCGGTGGCCCTGCCGGCGATTCCAGCTCGCGAGTATGTCCTGGTCGCTGCGACTGCGGCGATCGTGACCTTCGCCGCGACCGGTGGTGTCCGGCTGCTGGCCGGCAAGTTCGGTGCGGTGACCCCGATCCGCGACCGGGACGTCCATTCGGTGCCCACCCCGAGGATGGGCGGGGTGGCGCTCTATCTGGGTCTGGCCGCGGCGGTCTTGATGGCCGAGCACCTGCCGAATCTTCGCGAGGCATTCGCCACCTCCACCGCCATCCAGGGCATGCTCGCCGCCGGCGGGGTGATCGCTCTGGTCGGCGTGCTCGACGACCGGTTCGACCTGGATGCGGTGACCAAGCTGGCAGGTCAGATCCTGGCCGGCGGCGTACTGGTGCTCTACGGGGTGTCGTGGCTGCAGGTCTGGATCCCGTCGTCGGAGGGCGGCACCACCTTCGTCTTCGACCAGACCCAGGGCGCTGTCGTCACCGTCGCGCTGACCGTGGTGCTGGCCAATGCGATGAACTTCATCGACGGACTCGACGGATTGCTCGCCGGGGTCGCGGCCATCTCGGCGATCGGCGTCTTCGTCTTCTCCGTCCACCAGCTCGTGGTGACGGCCGACGGATCGGCCGCGTCGCAGGCACCGCTGATGGCGGCGGCACTGATCGGGGCCTGCGTCGGGTTCCTGCCGCACAACTTCTTCCCGGCCCGCATCTTCATGGGCGATTCGGGCTCCATGCTGATCGGTCTGACGATGGCGGCGGCGACGGTCTCGGCGGGCGGCCAGCTGAGCCCGGCAAGCTCCAACTTCGGCGTGCGGAGCACCATCGCGCTGCTGTCGCCGGTCATCGTCATGCTGGCCGTGGTGTTCATCCCGATCCTCGATTTCATGCTCGCGGTGATCCGCCGGACAAAGGAGGGCCGCCACCCCTTCAGCGCCGACAAGCGCCACCTGCACCACCGAATGCTTGCCATCGGGCACACCCACCGGCAGGCAGTGCTGATCTTCTATCTGTGGGCGCTGGTGGTGACGTCGAGCGCGGTCGGGCTCGTCTTCACCACCTGGCAGGTGGTGGTGGGGCCGGCGCTGGCGGGCACTGCGTTCGCCGGTGCGGCGACGCTCTGGCCGTGGGTCAGGGATCTGAAGAGAGTCACTGCGCCGGCTGACGGCATCGGATCCAACATTGGAACGGGCGTCGGAACGGGGATCGAGTGAAGCGGGACCGCACTGACGGGGGTTCGCCGCTCCGCACGGCGGCTGCCGACCGGGCCGCCGCGCGAAGTCGGTCCGGCGGGGTCTGGTCGCTCGGCCACCTTCCGGTGTGCTGGCTCGCGCTGGGTGTGTTCGCAGTGCTGGCGGTCGCCTTCGGGGCGGTGGTCTCAGGCGCGCATGCAGCCTCGGGTGCCGCCATCGGGGCGCTGATCGTCGGGCTGTTCTTCACCGTGTCCACCGTGGTGATCGCCAAGGTCGGTGAACGCCACCCGCAGGCAGTGCTGGTTGCGGCGCTGGGCTCCTACGTGGTGAAGATCGTCGCCCTGGGTGCCGTCCTGGTCGTGATGCCTCGTGACGGCGCGGTCGACACCCGCTTCATGGCAGCGGCGGTCGGCCTCGGCGCATTCGTCTGGCTCGGCGCCCACATGCGCTATGTCTGGACGACAAAGCTGTACTACGTCGACCCCAAATGAGCTCACGGTGATCTGTCCCGGGCACCTCTTGCGATGGCTACAGGTAACCGGAGGCAGGCTGAGTCACGTGTGGGGTCAGCAGTCGCCTACTGATAGTGTCCGCATGCCATGAAGACGCGGGCCAACGCCGACTCCACCGGATCTACCTCCGGGTCGTCCCCAGGGACCACTTCTGGGGGATCGGACGAGGGTTGGGCCGTGATGACCACCCTGCTCGGCGGCTTCGTCGTCTGGGGCGGCGTCGGTTGGCTCCTGGACCGGTGGCTGGAGACCAGATTTCTGACACCCGTGGGGTTGATCGTCGGAATGGTGCTCGGGATCTACGCGGTGGTGGCCAGGTATGGTCGGCCCCCCGCATCTCCGGCGAAGAATCCGCCCCGCACCGACCCGCCAACCGCCCGTGATGTTCGTTCCGACCCACGTTCAGGGCCGCCTCCGGCCAGCACCCGAAGGGAGTTCGAGTGAACCCGAGCGCAGCCGGGATCGGCGCGTTTCTGGCTGCCGACGACGGGAGCACCGGCTTCCAGGCCCCCACCGTCCAGCATTCGTTCTTCTTCGACCCGCTCGGTGACGGGCACTACATCACCTCGATCAAGGCAATGGTCCTGCTGCTGCTCGGGGTCGTGGTCATCGTCGCCTTCTTCTTGGCCGCCAGCCGCAAGGCCGCCGTCATCCCGAGCAAGCTGCAGTTCGTCGGCGAGGGGCTGTACGGCTTCGTCCGCAACGGCGTCGCGATCGAGGTACTGGGTAAGGCGGGCCGGAAGTGGTCCGGGTTTCTCGCCACCCTGTTCGTCTTCGTCCTGGTGATGAACCTGTGGGAACTCATCCCGATAGCTCAGCTTCCGGTGACGTCCCATTTCGCGGTTCCGGTGTTCCTGGCGGTGATGGTGTGGGTCATCTACAACGTGGTCGGCATCATCAAGCACGGGCTGTTCGGATACCTGAAGCTGCAATGCTTCATTCCCGGTGTGCCGTGGCCGATGCATTTTCTGCTGATCCCGATCGAGTTCTTCTCGAATATCCTGCTGCGGCCGTTCACCATGGCAGTCCGGCTCTTCGCCAATATGTTCGCCGGTCACATGCTGGTCGGCGTCGCCGCCGCCGGCACCCTCTATCTCCTCGATCAGGGCGGGATCTCCTACGCCACGGCGATTCTGCCGTTCGCCGCCAGCATGGGCCTGGTCTTCTTCGAGCTGCTGGTCGCCTCACTGCAAGCTTATGTCTTCGTGCTGCTGGCCGCCATCTATCTCGAGGGCTCCCTCGCCGACTCGCACTAGGGATTCAACACCCCGATTCACCATTCTCATTCAACACTCCGATTCAACACTCCGATTCAACACCGAGATGCTACGACGAAGATCCCCACCACCGCCCGCTCCATCTGGTCTCCCGCCGGCGAGGCCAGCCATCGCAGAGAACCACCGAAAGGGAGAAACACTCCAATGTCTGTTGTCGCCAACCTCGCCGCAAACAACATCTCGATCATCGGCAACCTGGGCACGATCGGCTACGGCCTCGCCGCAATCGGCCCTGGTATCGGAGTCGGCATCGTCTGGGCGTCCTACATCCAGTCGACGGCCCGGCAGCCGGAATCGGCCGGCCTGACCCGGACCTACGCCTTCCTGGGTTTCGCGGTGTCCGAGGCGCTCGCCCTGCTGGGCTTCGTCGTGCCGTTCATCCTGCCGACCTCCTGACCCTCACCGGTCGTGGACGGTTCGGGACCAGTACCGATGCGAAGGGGTAGGACGAGATGTTCGTAGCTGGGAGTTCGCTGGCCGCCGAGGCGACGAACGCGATCGGGCTGCCGATCGGCGAGGTGATCATCGCCGTCATCGGGTTCGGTGTGCTGCTCTTCGTGCTGAGCAAGTTCGTCTGGCCGCAGTTCGAGAAGGCCTACGCGGCAAGAACCCGGGCGATCGAGGGCGGCATCGCGCAGGCAGCCTCTGCGCAGAACGAAGCCGCTGCGGCCCTCGCCGAGTACCAGCGGCAGCTGGCCGGGGCCAGGGACGAGGCCGGCAAGATCCGCGAGGACGCCAGGGCCCAGGCCCAGGCCATCCGGGACGACATGCTCGCCCAGGCGCACACCGAGACCGAGCGGATCGCCGCCTCCGGCCGGGCCCAGCTCGAAGCGCAACGGGCGCAGATCGTCGCCGAACTGCGGTCGGATCTGGGCCGGGTATCGGTCGAGCTGGCCGGCAAGGTCGTCGGCGAATCGTTGCAGGACGAGGCCCGGCAGCAGCGCACTGTGGAGCGTTTCCTGGCCGAGCTGGAGAGCTGATGCAGCACATCTCGAGCAAGCGGTCGCTCGACGCGGCGACTGCCAAGGTGCTGCTCGCGGCGGCCAACCTGGACGACGGCGGGCTGGGCGCGCTGGGTAGCGACCTGGCCTCGGTGGCCGGGCTGCTCGGCCGGGAGGCAAGCCTGCGCCGGAACCTGTCCGAGGCGACGACCGATGTGCAGGCCCGCACTTCGATGATGTCCCAGCTGCTGGCCGGCAAGATCGGCACGCCCGCGATGTCGATCGTCGACTTCGTGGTGCGGCAGGACTGGGCGACCAGCCGAGATCTCGCCGACGCCATTGCCCAACTCGGCCGGACGGCGATGTTCCTGCGGGCCGAGCGCTCGGGTGAACTGGACGATATCGAGGACCAGCTCTTCAGGTTCGGCCGGATCGTCAACGGAGCGCCCGAACTGTCGGTGCTGCTCGATGACCCGACGATCACCACGGCGGCGCGGGCGTCCCTGGTCGGCCGGCTGCTCGCCGGGCGGGCCCATCCGTTGACCATCGAACTGCTCGACCAGTTGGCCAGAGACACCGGGCCGCGCTCCTTCACCCACGGCGTCGACGAGCTCATCGACCAGGCCGCCCAGCGTCGCGACCGCGTGGTGGCAATCGTCGAGACGGCGATCGAGCTGTCCGGTGAGCAGACCGAACGGCTGACCGCCGCGCTGGGCCGGATCTATGCCAGGCCGGTGTCGGTGCATGTGCTGGTGGCGCCGGAACTGGGCGGCGGCATGCGGGTCAGAGTGGGCGACGAGGTGATCGACGGCAGTGTGGCCGGCCGGCTGGACGAGCTGCGCCGCAAGCTCGGCTGAACTGACCCGGGCGCCGGCGCAAGCTGTGCAACCGGGGCCGGATGTCCGGCGAGAATGGACGAATACCCGCAACGGCAGGTTACGAATGGAACGGGACCCGATGACTGAGTTGACGATATCCGCAGACGAGATCCGCTCTGCGATCGCCGGATATGTCTCCGACTACGCGCCGGAGGTGACCCGCGAAGAGGTCGGGATCATCGCCAGCACCGGGGACGGGATCGCCACCATCGAGGGCTTGCCGTCGGCGATGGCGAATGAACTCCTGCAGTTCCCGGGCGGGGTGCTGGGCGTTGCCCTGAACCTCGACGTCCGGACGATCGGCGCCGTCATCCTCGGCGACGCCAACACCCTGCAGGAGGGCCAGCAGGTCACCAGGACCGGCGAGATCCTGTCGGTGCCGGTCGGCGATGCGTTCCTGGGCCGGGTGATCAATCCGCTGGGCCAGCCCATCGACGGACTCGGCGAGATCTCCTCCGACGAGAACCGGGCGCTGGAGCTGCAGGCTGCGTCGGTCGTCGACCGGCAGGGGGTCAGCGAGCCGATGCAGACCGGCATCAAGGCCATCGACGCGATGACGCCGATCGGCCGGGGCCAGCGCCAGTTGATCATCGGCGACCGCAAGACCGGCAAGACCGCCGTCTGCGTGGACACCATCATCAACCAGAAGGCGAACTGGGCCACCGGGGACGCGAAGCTGCAAGTCCGCTGCATCTATGTCGCGATCGGCCAGAAGGGCACCACGATCGCCGGTGTCCGGCAGTCGCTGGAGGATGCGGGCGCGCTCGAATACACCACGATCGTCGCCGCCCCGGCCTCTGATTCCGCCGGCTTCAAGTGGCTGGCCCCCTACACCGGCTCGGCCATCGGCCAGCACTGGATGTACCAGGGCAAGCACGTCCTGATCATCTTCGACGACCTCTCGAAGCAGGCCGAGGCCTACCGCGCGATCTCGCTGTTGCTCCGTCGCCCACCGGGCCGCGAGGCCTACCCCGGCGACGTCTTCTACCTGCACTCCCGCCTGCTGGAGCGTTGCGCGAAGCTGTCCGACGAGAAGGGCGCGGGCTCGATGACCGGCCTGCCGATCATCGAGACCAAGGCCAACGACGTCTCGGCGTACATCCCCACCAACGTCATCTCGATCACCGACGGGCAGTGCTTCCTGGAGGGTGACCTGTTCAACTCCGGCGTACGGCCGGCCGTCAACGTCGGCATCTCGGTCTCCCGGGTCGGCGGCGCGGCGCAGGTCAAGGCGATGCGAAAGGTCTCCGGAACGCTCCGGCTCGACCTGTCGGCCTACCGCGAGTTGGAGGCTTTTGCCGCCTTCGGGTCGGACCTGGACGCGGTGTCCAAACGGGCTCTGTCCCGCGGATCCCGACTGGTCGAACTGCTCAAGCAGGCCCAGTTCGCGCCGTTCCCGGTGGAGGAGCAGGTCGTCTCCATCTGGGCCGGCACCCGCGGTCACCTGGACGAGGTGCCGGTGGCGGACATCCGCCGTTTCGAGTCGGAGTTCCTGCAGTACCTGCGGCACGCGCCGGGCAACCCACTCGAGGAGATCCGGACCGCGAAGGACCTCAGCAAGGAGTCCGAGGACGCCCTGCTGGACGCGCTCAAGACGTTCTCCCAGTCGTTCACCACCTCCGACGGCAACGTCCTCGGCCGGGAGCGCGAGGTCAAGCCGATGGACGCCGACGCGGTGGGGCACGAGAAGGTCCAGGTCCGCCGGCCCGCTCCGAGCAAATGACGGGATGGCAACCGGACGCCGGGACAACCGTCGAGCCGGCGGGAGGTGAGAGATGGCAGCGCAGGTAAGAGTTCTGCGGCAACGGGTGAAGTCGGTCCAGTCGACGCAGAAGACCACCAAGGCGATGGAGATGATCGCCACCTCGCGCATCGCCAAGGCGCAGGCGAAGGTGCTGGCCGCGGCACCGTACTCGGCGCAGATCACCGATGTCCTGACAGCACTGGCCACGGCCAGCACGCTGGATCACCCGCTGCTCACCGAGCGGCCGGATGCCAAGCGGGCCGGGATCCTGGTGATCACCTCCGACCGGGGGCTGGCCGGCGGCTACAACGCGAACGTGCTCAAGGCGACCGAGGAACTCAGTGCCCTGCTCCGTTCCCAGGGCAAGGAGGCCGTCCCCTATGTGATCGGGCGTAAAGGCGTCGGCTACTACAACTTCCGGCAGCGCAAGATCGCCGCTTCGTGGACCGGTTTCTCCGAGAAGCCCACCTATGACGATGCGGTCACGGCATGCCAGGCTCTGCTGCCCGCTTTCCTGGCCGGCTCGGCGAGAGAGGTGGAGGGCGCTGCCGGCATCGACGAGATCCATCTGGTGTCAACCCATTTCGAATCCATGATCACCCAGTCGCCGGTGGTCAGGCGGGTTGCGCCGATGGAAGTGGAATACGTCGACATCAAGGACCAGGGCCCGCTACCGGCGTACGAATTCGAGCCGGCGCCCGAGCGCATCCTGGATGCCCTGCTGCCCAAATACGTGACGACCAGGATCTACGCGGCGCTGCTCGACTCCGCGGCGAGCGAATCGGCCGCCAGGCGGGCTGCCTGCAAGGCGGCCACCGATAACGCGAACGACATCATCAAGATCCTGTCCCGCCAGGCCAACCAGGCCCGGCAGGCCCAGATCACCCAGGAACTCAGCGAAATCGTCGGCGGCGCCGCCGCTCTGGCTGCAGCAGGAAGCGAAGAGGACTGAACGTGAGCACTGCGATCGCACCATCGTCAACCGCCGAATCGTCGGCACCATCGGTGTCCGGCCGGGTCGTCCGGGTGATCGGCCCGGTGGTGGACATCGAATTCCCCCGTGGGTCGGTACCCGAACTGTTCAATGCGCTGCACGTCGATATTTCCACCGGCGGTGACACCAGGATGCTCACCCTCGAGGTCGCGCTGCACCTCGGCGACGACATCGTCAGGGCCATCTCCATGCAGCCCACTGACGGGCTCGTCCGGGGCGCCTCCGTCGAGGACACCGGGCAACCGATCTCGGTGCCGGTCGGCGACATCGTCAAGGGTCACGTCTTCAACGCGCTCGGCCGCTGCCTGGATGCGCCGGGCACCGGCGACGACGCCGAACACTGGCCGATCTATCGCAAGCCGCCGCCCTTCGACCAGCTCGAAGGCAAGACAGAACAGCT
>JBBRDH010000036.1:0-38026 GCA_038204125.1 Mycobacteriales bacterium | reverse complement strand
CGCCGCTACCCAGGAGCGGGAGGCAGCGATGGCCGGGCATCCGGACCCGGCTCTACGGCGGCGGGTGACTGAACTCCGCAAGCAGGTCAGGGCCCGGTCCTGGATCGTGTCGGGATCTGGCTCGGCACAGCGGCCGATGACGCTCACCGCAGTCCAGCGTCTGCTGGCCGCGGAGGCCGACCCGCCGACCATCGTCGCCTACATCACCGGGCAGTCCGGGGTCCGGGCGTTGGTCATCACGGCCCGCCGGGCGAGCTACACCGAACTCGGCAAATGGGACGACGACGACCCACAGAACCGGCGTCGGACTGCCGATCTGGACCTGCTGGCAGCCTCCCGAGTGCCGGCCAGGCTGCGCGCGGTCGCGCGCGGCTCCGTCAACCGGGAACTCGAGCGGCTCTCGCGCCTACTGATCGATCCCATCGCCAGGCGATTGTCGGGCGGCCCGGTCGTCGTCGCGGTCGTCGGCGAGTTGGCCACCATCCCCTGGACCCTGCTGCCGGGGCTGCACGGACGGCCGGTGTCGGTCACGTCTTCGGTGACCGTCGCGATGGCGGCGTCCGGCCGGCCCGCCCGCGCCCACCTGCGGGGTGTCCTGGCCGTCGCCGGTCCGGACGTGCCGCACGGCGTTGCGGAGGTTCACGACATTGCCGGACTGCATCCCGGTGCCGGCCTGTTGGTCGAGCAGGATGCGACCGGTGAAGCAGTCCTTGCGCAACTTCCGGCCGGCGGGCTGGTGCATATCGCCGCCCACGGCACCCACGAGCCCCAATCGCCGCTGTTCTCGTCCGTGCTGCTCGCCGACGGCCCCCTCTACGCGTACGACATCGCGCCCAACCCGCACCTGCCCGATCAGGTGGTGCTGTCCAGCTGCGACGTCGGCCGCAGCCACGTCCGGCCCGGCGGGGAGCCGCTTGGCCTGGCCGCAGCGTTGCTGCGGAGCGGCGTGTCGACCGTGATCGCCGGGGTCAGCCGGGTGTCCGACGAGGTGGCGGCCCGGGTGATGAACGCCTACCACCGCGGCCTGCTCGACGGCGAGAGCCCAGCGGCCGCCCTGGCCGCAGCTGCCACCGCCGACCCGGACGAGCCGGCGGCGTTCAACTGCTTCGGCTCGGGGAACTGATCGGCTGGCCCGTTACCCTGGCGGGACCGGTGATCGAATCTCGTCGATCCTCACCACCTGACCGCCATTGCCCGAACACCTGGAGCGCCGTGATCACCCAGCTCGCGCTGCTGGCGGTCGGGCTGCTGTTGATCCTGGGGACCGCGGCGTACGTCGCGGCCGAATTCTCGCTGGTGACGGTGGACCGGGCGACGGTGGCCAAGGAGGCCGCGGCCGGCGACGACCGCGCCAAATCGCTGATGGCCGGCCTGAAGTCGTTGTCGACGCAGCTGTCCGGCGTGCAGGTCGGGATAACGATCACCACCTTGGCCCTCGGTTTCGTGATGGAGCCATCGCTCGCCGCGTTGATCGAAAGGCCGTTGACCGCGACCGGGCTGCCGGCCGGGGCGGCCGGGCCGATCGGTTCCGGACTGTCCCTGGTGATCGCCTCCGCGCTGTCGATGGTGTTCGGCGAACTGGTGCCCAAGAGCATCGCCATCTCCGATCCGCTGGCCACCGCGAAGTCGGTGATCACCGCCGCACGAATCTCGACAACCGCATTCCGGCCGTTGATCTGGGCGCTCAACGGCATCGCGAACGGGGTACTGCGGATCTTCGCGATCGAGCCGCAGGAGGAGCTGCGGTCTGCTCGCTCGTCCGCGGAACTGCAGTCGCTGGTCCGGCGGTCGGCCGCCCAGGGCACCCTCCCGGCCCGGACGGCAGGCCTGGTGTACCGCTCCATCGCGTTTACCGGCAAGACTGCCGCAAATGTGCTGACCCCGCGTCCCAGGGTCCGTTTCGTCAAGGCGACGGGCACCGCGCAGCAGGTGATCGACGCGACCCTGGCCAGCGGGCATTCCCGTTTCCCGGTCACCGGCGCCGATTCTGACGACGTCGTCGGTCTGGTGCATCTCAAGAGTGCGGTGGCGATCCCGCCGGGCCGGCGGGCCGACGTCCTGATCTCCGAGCTGATGGTGGAGGTCCCCGTCGTTCCCGAGACGGTCCCGCTGGACGACCTGCTCGACTTGTTGCGCAGGCAGGGTTTCCAGCTGGCCGTCGTCACGGACGAATACGGTGGGACGGCCGGGATCCTGACGCTCGAGGATGTCGTGGAGGAGCTGGTCGGGGAGATCGCCGACGAACACGACTCACCCGACCCACGCGCCGCCAAGCGGCACGACGGCACCTGGCTGCTGCCCGGGGACCTGCGGCCGGACGAGATCGCCTCGATCACCGGGGTGAGCCTGCCGCAGGACAGCGCCTACGACACGGTGGCCGGCCTGATCCTGGCCCGGCTCGGCCGGATGGCCGAGAACGCCGACACCGTCGAGGTGCAGGCCACCGTGGCTGCCGATGCCCAGCTGGGGGTGGTCACCGGCACTGTGTCCTCGGCGGCCGACGACGTTCCGATCGATCGGGTCGGCGGAGACGACGTGCCCAGGGTCGGAATGGTCCGGCTGACGGTGGCCAGGCGGGCCCGCCGCCGGATCGAGACGGTGGTGTTGTCCGCGGTCGGATTGATCGACGCCGAGCCGTCCCGGTGGGGCCCGCGATGACCGGCTCGTGGCTCTTGCTGCTTCTGGTGGTGGTGCTGCTGGCATTGTCGGCGTTCTTCGTCGCCGCCGAATTCTCGCTGATCGCGGCCCGCCGGACGGTGGTCGAACCGCTCGCCGTGACCAGTTCCCGCGCCCGGATGACGCTCCGGGCGATGGAGGACGTATCGGTGATGATGGCCTGCGCCCAGCTCGGGATCACCGTGTGCGGGGTGCTGCTGGGGGCTGTCGGAGAGCCGGCCGTCGCGGGCCTGTTGGAGCCGGTGTTCACCGCCGTCGGCGTACCGCACGGTGCGCTGCACCCGGTCTCGCTGGTCGTCGCGCTGCTGCTCGTGGTGTCGGCCCACGTCGCGCTCGGCGAAATGGTGCCGAAGAACGTGGCCCTGGCCGGCCCGGAACGCACCGCGATAGCGCTGGCACCGCCGCTCCGTGCCCTGGCGATGTTCCTCGGGCCGGTGGTCCGGGGGTTGAACCGGGTCGCCAACGCCGTGGTCCGGCGGACCGGCCGCGAGCCAAAGGACGAGATCGCATCCTCGTTCACCCGGGAGGAGGTCGCGGCCCTGATTGCCGAATCCACCGAGGAGGGCCTGCTTGACGGGCAGGAACACCAACTCATCACCTCGGCCCTCGAGTTCGACACTGCCGCGGTCGAGGCGGTGCTGGTGCCCGATGCCGAGGTCGTCGCGTTGCCGGCCGGGGTGAGCGCGGCGGAGGTGGAGCAAGCATGCGCCGCGACCGGATTCTCCCGGTTTCCGATCACGGCAGCGGACGGCCGCTATATCGGTTACCTGCACATCCGGGATGTGATCGACATCGTGGCCGAACTACGGGAGGAGCCCGTCCCGCCGTCCCGGATCCGCGAGTTGCCGGTGGTCGGTGCCGGTACCGACCTGCGGGCGGCCTTGGAGCGGATGCGGCGGCGCGGCGCACATCTCGCCCAGGTGGCCGCCCCGGCCGCCGAGTCGGGGATCGCCGGACTGGCCACCGCCGAGCCGATGCCGGAGCACCGCCGCGGGCTGGTGATGCTGGAGGACGTCATCGAGGAACTGATCGGCGAGATCCGGGACGCCACGCGAGGTCAGCAGCGGGGGGGTCAGCAGCAGGGGGGCCAGCAACCGGCGGGCGGGCCGGGGGGTCAGCAGGAGGGTCAGCCGCCGAGTCTGCCGCGCCGGGCGTCCGGTCGACGCGGCACACCGCATTCCGGGCGTTCCGGGGCATAGTCTCGGCGTCATGCAGCGGCGAATTTTGGGCATCGAGACAGAGTTCGGCATCACCTGCACCTTTCACGGCCAACGGCGGCTGAGCCCCGACGAGGTCGCCAGATATTTGTTCCGCCGGGTGGTGTCGTGGGGTCGCTCGTCGAACGTGTTCCTGCGCAACGGATCCCGGCTATACCTGGATGTCGGCTCGCACCCCGAGTACGCGACCGCCGAGTGCGACGACCTGCTGACGCTGATCGCGCACGACAAGGCGGGGGAGCGGATCCTGCAGGACCTGGTCGTCGACGCCGAAGCGCGGCTGGCCGAAGAGGGCATCGGCGGCGACATCTATCTCTTCAAGAACAACACCGACTCGGCGGGGAACTCCTACGGCTGTCACGAGAACTTCCTGATCAACAGGGCCGGTGAGTTCTCCCGGATCGCCGACGGGCTGATCCCGTTCCTGGTGACCCGACAGCTGATCGCCGGCGCCGGCAAGGTGTTGCAGACGCCCAGGGGTGCCTCCTACTGCCTGTCGCAGCGGGCGGATCACATCTGGGAGGGCGTGTCCTCCGCGACCACCCGGTCCCGGCCGATCATCAACACCCGGGACGAGCCGCACGCTGACGCCGAGCGGTACCGCCGGTTGCACGTCATCGTCGGCGACTCCAACATGAGCCAGTCGACCACCCTGCTCAAGGTCGGCAGCGCCGCCTTGGTGCTCGAGATGATCGAGGCCGGAATCACGCTGCGGGACTTCAGCTTCGACAACCCGATCCGGGCGATCCGGGAGATCTCCCACGACATCAGCGGCCGCCGGCCCGTCCGGTTGGCCTCCGGTTCCGAGATCTCTGCGCTGGACGCCCAGGCCGAGTATTACGCGAAGGCGGTCGATTACGTCGCGGCCCGGGGCACCGATCCGATCTCGGAGCGGGTGATCGACCTGTGGGGCCGGACGCTCAAGGCGGTGGAGACCGGCGACTACACCTCGGTGGACACCGAGATCGACTGGGTGATCAAGAAGAAGCTGATCGACTCCTACGCCAAGCGCAACGGAATGGAACTCAGCGACCCGCGGATCGCGCAGATCGACCTCACCTACCACGACGTCCGGCCCGGTCGTGGATTGCATTCCCTGCTGGTGGCAAGAGGTCTGGCGGCCACCGAGGTCAGCGAGCAGGACATCATCGCGGCCACCACCACCGCGCCGCAGACCACCAGGGCCAAGTTGCGCGGTGAGTTCGTGGCCGCCGCTCAGGATGCCGGCCGTGACTACACCGTCGACTGGGTTCACCTCAAACTCAACGACCAGGCCCAGCGCACCGTCCTGCTCAAGGACCCCTTCCGCAACGAGGACGATCGGGTCACCAAGCTCATCGAATCGCTGTAGGCGCAGCCGCCTTTCGTTGACCCGCTAACCACCCGACCGGCCTCTTCACGCCCCGCGTCAGCCCACTCCCGCGCGGATCAACATCGCCCGCGCGGACGAAATGTGCCCAAATGGGACCGGTGGGACGCGTGAGTCCTACTTCATCCGCGCGGCACGACTCTCGACCCGCCGAACTGGCACTCCCGGCCCGGCCCGGCCCGGCTTCGTCCCCGCTGCCGCTGGAGAGCGAGCGTGCGCGCGGGACAGCCGGCCCGGCGGCGTCGGTGTGCAAAGCTTCAACGGTGGCGACGGCGAAAGCGGAACGGCTGCTGAACCTGGTGATCGCCCTGGTGAACTCGCCACGGTTCCGGTCGGCGGCGTGGATCCGGGAGAAGGTCGCCGGCTACCTGGATGCGCCGACCGAAGAAGCCTTCTTCCGCACCTTCGAGCGGGACAAGACGGAGCTGCGCGATCTGGGGATCCCGTTGCAGACTGCGCCCGACGGCGCCGATGGCTACCGGATCCCGCCCGGCGAGTTCGCCCTGCCGGAGCTGACGTTCACCCCCGCCGAGACCGCCGCGCTTGGTCTCGCGGCCCGGCTGTGGGAGACCACCGCGCTGGCCGGTGCCGGGGCGACCGCCCTGCGGAAGATCAGGGACGCCGGCGGGGTCGCGGGGTCGACGGACGAGGACCTGAGCCAGGCCGTGGCAGCCGCCAATCTCCTGCAACCCCGCGTCCGGACCGGCGACCCGGCGTTCGCGCCGCTCTTTGCTGCTGTCCGGTCCGGCCGGGCGGTCGCCTTCGACTACCGGAAGCGGGCCGGTGAGGCGGCCGAGCCCAGAAGCGTGCAGCCGTACGGTCTGGTCTCCTTCAAGGGTCGCTGGTATCTGGTGGGTTTCGACGCGGATCGCTCGGCACGACGCACTTTTCGGCTGTCCCGGATCGGCGGCGACGTCAAGGCGACGGGTCGGGCCGGAGCAGTGCGGACACCGGACGGGCTCGACCTGCTGGCCGAGGTGGCAGACAGCGTGGAACCGTCGGCGTTGGCCACCGCCGACCTGCTCGTCCGGCCCGGTCGTGGCGCGGGCCTTCGCCGGAGCGCGACCGTGGCGGGAACGTCCACGGCCGGCCCGCGCGCAGGGTGGGATCAGCTGCACCTGCCCTACGCGCACCTGTGGGACGTCGCCCGGACGATCGCCGGCCTCGGCTCCGACGTGGTGGTGCTGGGCCCGGCCGACCTGCGCAATGCCGTCATCCGACTGCTGACCGGAGCCCAGTCCGAACCAACCGATCACCTTCCGGAACGCTTACCGGAGGATGCGTTGCCCGCCCTCATCGAAGGGGGCTACCGCCGGTGAGCGAGACCGCCACCGACCGGCTGGCCAGGGTACTGAGCCTGGTGCCGTACATCTCCCGTCGGCCGGGTGTGGCGATCGCCGACCTGGCGACGGAGTTCGGGGTCAGCGCTGCTCAGATTCATGCCGATCTCGACCTCCTGATGGTCTGCGGGTTGCCCGGCTACTTCCCCGACGACCTCATCGACGTGGTCCTCGACGAGGATGGCGGCACGGTGTCGATCGCGTTCGACGCGGGCATCGAGCGCCCGGTTCGGCTGACCTCCGACGAGGCGGTGGCACTGACCGTCGCGCTGCGGGCGTTCGCCGATCTCCCCGGGCTGGTCGACGGTGACGCCGTCTACTCGGCACTGGCCAAGCTCGAGCAGGCCGGAGCCGAGACGGCGGGGGCTGTTCGGGTGGCCGCGGCCGACGCTGCTCCTGCCCTGGGCGCGGTCCGCCGGGCGGTGGACGAATCCCGCCAGCTGTGGCTCCGCTACTACACAGCGTCCCGGGACGCGCTGACGGAGCGGACCGTGGACCCGATTCGGCTGCTCGTCACCGACGGGCACGCCTACCTGGAGGGATACTGCCACCGGGCCGAGGCGGTCCGGCACTTCCGGATCGACCGGATCGAGGAGGTCCGGGTTCTCGACGAGCCGGCCCAGGCGCCGCTGTGGATCGATTCCGACGTTCCGGAGCGCATGTTCCACCCCGATCCGCAGATTCCGCCGGTCACGCTCCGACTGTCGCCGTCGGCCCGTTGGGTGGCCGACTACTACCCGACCGAGGAATCGGTGGAGCTGGGCGAGGTGGACGGCGGGCCGGGATATCTCCGGGTCCGGTTGCGGCCCGGCACCGACGAATGGCTGGTCCGGCTGGTGCTCTCGCTGGGCGGCGGCGCTGTCCTGGAGGATCGGCCGGATCTGGTCCTGGCCGTCGCCGAGCGGGCCACCGAGGCGTTGGACGCCTACCGGTAAGTTGACCGGACCCGATCCCGGGGTAGGTCGCCTGGGGTATGCCGACAGGGGGTAGGTGAACCGGACCCGATCCCGGGGTAGGTCGCCCGGGGGTATGCCGACCGGTCAGCCCAGCCGCGCGGATGGTGTCGGACTCACCAGCCACACCAGTCCCATTCGGGCACATTTCGTCCGCGCAGGCGAAGTTGATCAGCGCGGCGCCCGGGCCCGGCTGGACGACCCGTCCGCCGGCAGCAGGTGCAACGACCCGACGATCTCGGCAGCCTCCTCGGCCGGGGCGTGGCCGACGTCGACGACCAGGGTGTTCTCGTCCGGCCCTGGCGGCTCCAGGGTGGCGATCTGGGAATCGAGCAGGCTGGCCGGCATGTAGTGGTCGAGCCGGGCGGTCAGCCGCTTCCCGATCTGGTCTCTGCTCCCGCGCAGGTGGATGAAAACGACGTGGTCGCCCCGCAGTCGGTCGCGGTAGCTCCGTTTGAGCGCCGAGCAGGTGATGATGCCGGGCCGGCCGGCAGCAGTGTGGTCGGTGATCCAGCCGGCAACCTTGTCCAGCCACGGCCAACGGTCCTGGTCTGTCAGCGGATGCCCGGCGGCCATCTTGGCGACGTTCGCCTCCGGGTGCAGGTCGTCGCCCTCCGCCAGGTCCCAGCCGAGCTGACCGGCGAGCAGCCCGGCCACCGTCGACTTGCCCGATCCGGACACCCCCATGATGACGAGCACCGGCTGCTGACCCGTATCGCCCACTGCCATGTTGTTTCCCTGGATAGCGACTTGAATGGTTGGGACAGGATGGACTTGCCGAATCGCTCAGATGACGAGATTCATCAGCAATACACCGACCAGTCCGATGACTGAAATCAGGCTCTCCATCACGGTCCAGGTCTTGAGCGTCTGAACGACGGACAGGCCGAGGAATTCCTTCACCAACCAGAAGCCGGCATCGTTGACGTGGGAGAGGAACAGCGAGCCGGAGCCGATCGCCAGCACCATCAACGCGACGCCGGTGCTCGGAAGGGTGGCCGCGAGCGGCGTGAGAATGCCTGCGGCGGTAGTGATCGCGACCGTCGCCGAGCCGGTGGCCACCCGGATCAGCACGGCCACCAGCCAGGCCAGGAAAAGCACCGACAGGCCGCTGTTCTGTACGGCGCGGGAGATCACATCGCCGATACCGGTGTCGATGATGACCTGCTTCAACCCGCCGCCTGCGGCCACGATGAAAACGATGTTGGCGATCGGACCCATTGATCGGTCCAGCGTTCCGGAAATGGCCGCGCGGTTCATCTTCCCGCCCCGACCGAGCACGACGATGCCATAGATGACGGCAATCGCCAGTGCGACCACCGGCGTACCGAGGAAATCGAGAATGCTCTTGCCGCTGGAGGTTGATTTCGGCGCGACGACGTCGACCAACGCCTTGCCGAGCATCAGTGCCACCGGCAGCAGGATGCTGGACAGAGCCGCCGCGAAGCTGGGCCGCGAACGCTTCGGAGCCGGTGGGGAAGCGGTCGCCACTGCGGTGGCGCCGGATTGGGAGGGCTTCCTGGATCCGCCGGAGCCGTTGGTCGGGGTGGCACCCGAGCCGGCCCGGGGCTTGGCCGAAACGGTTTTCGATTCGCGACCGGTCGCGCCTCCACTCCGACCTGATCGGGCTTCGTCGGTGTGGTCCTCGTTCCCGGTCAGAAAGAGCTCCGGGGCAGGAACATCCACCCAGCGGGCCGCGAACCGGCTGAACAGCGGCCCGGCGATGATCACCGTCGGGATCGCCAACACCACACCCAGGGCCAGGGTCAATCCGAGATTCGCCTTGAGGTAACCGATGGCGACGAGCGGGCCGGGATGCGGCGGCACCAGACCGTGCATGACGGACAGGCCGGCCAGGGTCGGGATCGCGATCCGCATCAGCGGCAGGCCCGACCGCCTGACGACCAGGATGATGACCGGCATCAGCAGCACGAGGCCGATCTCGAAGAACATCGGCAACCCGATCAGCGCCCCGACCAGGGCCATCGCCCACGGCAGGCTCCGGTCCGAGGACCGGCTGACGATGGTGTCGACGATCCGGTCGGCGCCACCCGAGTCGGCCAACAGCTTGCCGAACATGGCGCCGAAGCCGACCAGGATCCCAACGCTGACCATGGTGGCGCCGAAGCCGGTGGAGAAGCTGCTGACCGCCTTGGTCGCGCCGAGCCCGGCGCCGATGCCCAGCCCGACCGCGCCCAGCGACAGCGCGAGGAAGGGGTGGAGCTTGAGCCAGGAGAGGAGCACGAGGATCGCCGCGATGCCGGCCAGTGCCGCGATGATCAGGTGTGCGTCGCTTCCGCTGGGCACGATCGGATCGGCAGCAGCCAGAATCCCGGGTTCGAGCATTCGGGATGTGGTCATCGGGCCTCCTGAGCAGTGGTCACGGCCGGCTCCGGCAGCGGATGGGCGCTGCGCAGTGGCAGAGGCCGCCACATTCTCGGACATGGCGCGGCCGGCCGCCCGTCGGGGGTGGCAGATGCGCCGAACTACCCGTCGCACCCGTGAGGAGCCCGCCGGCACCGGGATGTCGGGTGCCCGTGGCATCATCGGAAAGTGGGCCCGACCGGTGCACCAACCGGCCGGCCCAGGGGTGAATCGAGGGGAGTTCCGTGAAAGTGTTCCGCTGGCGCAAGAAGGGCGTGCGCGCTCCCGACGGCACCATGGGCCTGATGGAGCATCTGGTCGAGCTCCGTCAGCGACTTTTCTTGGCCGCGCTGGGCATCGCGGTCGGCAGCGTCCTCGGTTTCATCTGGTTCACCAACGGCGTTCCCTCGCTGCACATCGCCAAGCTGGGCGACATCCTGATCGGGCCGTACTGCCAGGTGGCTCCCGGCAGTCGCCTGGACCTGGGGCACGGCTGCCAACTGCTGGCGACTGATGTCTTCAGTCCACTGCAGATCAGACTCAAGGCTGCAGTCATGGTGGGCTCCGTCGTGTCGAGCCCCGTCTGGCTGTATCAGGTCTGGGGGTTCGTGACGCCGGCCCTGTACGACAAGGAGCGCCGGTTCGCTGTCATCTTCGTGAGCTCCGCTGCCACGCTTTTCACCGGCGGCGCGGTGCTCGCCTATTACGTCATCAGCAAGGGTTTGGCCGTACTGCTCAGTTTTGCAGGGACCATCACCGTCACCGGACTCGACCCGGACAAGTACTTTTCGTTCCTCATCGCCATGCTGGTGATCTTCGGCTTGTCGTTCGAACTGCCGCTGCTACTGATCATGTTGAACGTCATCGGGGTGGTCAAGGGCGCTCAGATGGCCAAGGCCAGGCGGTATGCGATTTTCAGCCTGGTCGTCTTCGCGGCCCTGGTGGTGCCCGGAAACGACCCGATCACCATGTCAGCGCTGGCCGTGGCGCTCATTGTGCTGTACGAGGTTGCGATCCAGGTCGCCAAGGTGCACGACAAACGCCAGAATCGCCGGCTTGCCGCGGAGGGTCTGGCCGATCTGCCCGATGACGTGGCCGGACCGCTGCCCACGACGACCGGCTGGCACGGCGGCGCGTACGAGGCCGAGCCGGTCGAGGCTCCGCTGCCCGTCGTGAAGCCGGAGCCGGTACCGGCCGCGGCCCGGGCCGCCACCGACCTCGGCGATGCAACATGACCGGTGACGCCGGGTGAGTAGTGACGTCGACGTCGAGAGTCCGACTCCGGCCGAGCGCTTCGCGAGGTCGAAGGACCGGGCCAGGCATCCGCATCTGACCGAGTTCGCGGACGGCCGACCCTTCGTCCTGGATCCGTTTCAGACGAGCGCCTGCCGGGCCCTGGAGGAAGGCCAGGGCGTGCTGGTCTGCGCGCCCACCGGCGCGGGTAAGACGGTGGTCGGTGAATTCGCGGTCTTCCGCTCGCTCGCGATCGGCGGAAAGTGCTTCTACACCACTCCGATCAAAGCGTTGTCCAATCAGAAGTTCTCCGACCTGGTCGGCGAGTACGGGGCGGAGCGGGTCGGCCTGCTGACCGGCGACACGTCGATCAATTCGCATGCGGACGTCGTCGTGATGACCACCGAGGTGCTCCGCAACATGCTGTACGCCGGCAGCCCGGACCTCGAAGGGCTCACCGCGGTGGTGATGGACGAGATCCACTACCTGGCGGACAAGTTCCGGGGCGCCGTCTGGGAGGAAGTGATCCTGCACCTGCGCTCCGACGTCCAGGTGGTCGGGCTGTCCGCGACCGTGTCCAATGCCGAGGAGTTCGGTTCGTGGCTGCAGACGGTGCGGGGCCACACGACCGTCGTCGTCGACGAGCACCGGCCCGTCCCGCTCTGGCAGCACATGTTGGTCGGTCGCCGGCTGTTCGACCTGTTCAGCACGTCGGGTTCGGGGTCTGAACTGGACAGCGACCGGCCGGGTGGTCCGCGGCTGCGGATCGACCCGGCGCTGTCCAGAGCGGTCACCGAGGCGGAAGCCAGGGCCGACCGGTTCGGCGGCGGCCGGACCCGGGAGGGCCGGCAGGTGCGGAGCCGACCGGGCCAGGCGGGCGGCCCCCGGTGGCGACCCCCATCGCGAGTGGACGTCATCGAGCGACTCGACGGCTCGGGGTTGCTGCCGGCGATCACGTTCATCTTCTCCCGGGCCGGTTGCGACGCGGCGGTCGCCCAGTGCGTCCACTCGGGTCTGCGACTGACCACCGAGGCCGAACGAGCCCAGATCAGGGTGGTCGTCGACCGGCGGACGGCGGAGCTACCCGAGGCCGACCTCGCGGTTCTGGGCTACTGGGAGTGGCGGGAGGCGCTGGAGCGCGGCATCGCGGCCCACCACGCCGGGTTGCTGCCGGCTTTCAAGGAGACGGTGGAGGAGCTCTTCGTCGCCGGTCTTGTCAAAGCCGTCTTCGCGACCGAAACGCTGGCCCTGGGCATCAACATGCCGGCCCGCACCGTGGTCCTGGAGAAGCTCGTCAAGTACAACGGCGAGGGTCACGTGGACCTGACGCCGGGGGAGTACACCCAGCTGACCGGCCGGGCGGGGCGCCGCGGCATCGACATCGAAGGCCACGCCGTCGTGCTCTGGGCACCCGGTCTCGACCCACACGTGGTCGGGGGGCTGGCGTCGAAGCGCACCTATCCGCTGCGGTCCTCGTTTCGGCCCAGCTACAACATGGCGGTCAACCTGACCGACCGGCTCGGCCGCGAGGCCGCCAAGGATCTGCTGGAGCAGTCGTTCGCCCAGTTCCAGGCCGATTCCTCGGTCGTCGGTCTGGTCCGGCAGGGCCGACGCAACGAAGAGGCGATCAGGTCGCACGCCGTGGCGATGGTCTGCCACCTGGGGGACACAGCGGAATACCTCGCCCTGGTGACCGACCTCGCGGCCCAGGAAAAGCTCTTGGCCAAGGCGGGGGCTGCCCGCCGTCGCGATGCCACCACGAGCGACCTCATGGCGCTCAACCGCGGCGATGTGATCGCCGTGCCGGCCGGCCGGCGGGCAGGTCTGGCGGTGGTGCTCGACCCCGGGGCCGGAATGGACGGGACGGTCCGGCCGCTGGTCGTCACCGCAGGGCGCTGGGCGGGGCGACTGACGGCCGCCGACTTCAGAGGGCCCGTACCGGCTCTGGGCCGGATCAAGCTGGACAAGTTCGTCGACCACCGCTCACCGGCGGTGCGGCGGGATATCGCTTCGGCGCTGGACTCCGCGGTCGGCAACGGCTCGGTGGTGTTGCGCGGGCGGGCACCCCGCGCCGACGGCGAGGAGGTGGATCTGGCAGCCCTGCGCCGGGCGGTCCGTGCGCATCCCGTCCACGGCTGCGCCGATCGCGAGACCCACCTGCAGTGGGCCCGGCGGTGGCAGCGCCTGCAGACCGAGAACGGCGCGCTGTCTGCCAGAGTCGACGGCGCCCGCGGTTCGCTGGGCGATGCGCTGGACCGGATCCTTGCCCTGCTCGACCGTCGCGGTTACGTCGCGGGCGATCGGCTGACCGATGCCGGACGGATGCTGTCCCGAATCTGGTCGGAAAGCGATCTGGTGGTCGCCGAGTGCCTGCGCAAGGGAGTCTGGGCGGGCCTCGGGTCCGCGGACCTTGCCTCGGCCGTGTCCGTGCTGGTGTTCGAGGCCCGGCGGGAAGGCGCAGCGCCGCCGCGCATGGCAGGTCTGGCGGGGGACGCTGTCGCCGAAACGGTGCGGATCTGGACGGCAATCTCGAATGACGAAGCCGAGTCGGGTCTGCCCCCGACCCGGGCGCCTGACCTGGGGTTCGCCGCTGCGATGGGCAGCTGGGCCAGGGGCGAGACGCTGACCCAGGCGTTGTCGGTGGCCAACTCGACAGGTATCGACATGTCGGCCGGCGACTTCGTCCGCTGGTGCCGGCAGGTGATCGACCTCCTCGACCAGGTACGGACCGTGGCGGGCTCACCATTGGCCGCAACGGCGACGTCAGCGCTGGCCGCTCTTCGGCGCGGGGTGGTCTCGCTCGGCGCGGTCTGAGGTTCGGCCGGTAGTTGCCGTGGAATTGTCGTGTCTGACACGCCGGCGGCCGATCGTGGTTGGATTCGCACGACGGCGCGGCGGAGCAGCAGCGCACAGGGAGGCAAGTGATGAGCACGCCTTACGTTCCAGGCGGAGAAGATCCGGCCGGGTCCTGGGTCGGCCACCAACCGGACCCGCAACCCGACAAGCAGCCCGAGCATCCAGCGCCTCCCGATCGGGGCGGGCAGCCGGAATTCGCCGGAGCGACCGACAGTGGACCGCAGCCTTTTGCGGAAGGTCGGCCGCCCTCGTACGGCCAGCCGCCGTCGTACGGCCAGCCTCTCTACAGCCAGCCGCCGCCGTACAGTCCTGCGCCCTACACCCCGGCGCCCTACACCCCCCCGTCGTTCAACCAGCCGTCGTACAACCAGCCGTCGTCCAGCCAGCCCTCGTCCAGCCAGCCCTCGTCCAGCCAGCCCGCGTACAACCAGCCGTCGTACAACCAGCCGTCGTACAACCAACCTTCAGAACCGATCCCGACAGCCGCGCCCGGGGGCGATCTCGGTCAGTCGGGCTCGGCGCCCGGCCGGAGTGCATTCGGCCCGACCGGTGCTGCCCCGCAGTCATATGGACAGCTGGAATACGGGCAGCAGGCATCCGGGCCGCAGGGGTACGGGCAGCAGGCATCCGGGCAGCCGTCGTACGAGCCGTCGGCCTACGGCCAGCAGACCTACGGACAGCAGACCTACGGACAGCAGGGTTCGACGCCGTCGAGCTATTCACAGCCCGGATATGGCCAGCCCGGGTACGGACAGCTGGGATACGGACAGCCGGCCGGACCTGGGCAATCGGGCTACTCCCAACCCGGCTACTCCCGGCCCGACTACGCACAACCCGGCTATGGCCAACCCGGCTATGGCCAACCCGGCTATGGCCAGACCAGCTATGGCCAAGCAAGCTATGGCCAAGCAAGCTATGGACAGCCCGGTTATGGACAGCCCGGTTATGGGCAGCAGACAGGTTTCTCGGAGCCGGCCGGCGCCACCCCTGAAAAGAAGTCGAGCCGGGGACTGTTCCTCGCCGCCAGCGCGATCGTCCTGGTGCTGGCTGTAGCGGCTGTCGTGCTCTTCGTCTACCCCGGTTATCTCAACAAGAAGGTGTTCGACAACAAGAAGGTTGCCACCGGGGTGAGCAAGATCCTCACCGATCCGACCCCCGGTGGCTACGGCAACGAGGGCGTCGGCGACGTCGTGTGCCCGGCCAACCAGCCGGTGAAGAAGGGCACCGTCTTCAGCTGCACACTGACTGTTGCGGGTGCGCAGAAGCAGGTTCAGATCAGGGTTCAGGACGACAGCGGCAAGTACGAGGTGGGGGTCCCGACCAACCGCTGACCGGCTCGCGACTCCGATTGGAGGACAAGGGCGGTCAGGTCACCGCGGCGTACCGTTCGGCGAGGACGGCGCACGCCCGACGGAGTTCTTCGGGTTCGACGTCGGTGGGGGCGCGTCGAAGGTGCCGGGCAGGGCAGCGAGTCCGTTCCAGGACCAGGATCCGATCACGAGCCATAGCGAGGTCACCATGGCCGAAGTTCTCCTTTTCCACCACGCCCAGGGCCTGACGCCGGGAGTGCTCGACTTCGCCGAAAACATCCGCGGGGACGGCCACATCGTGCACACGCCCGATCTGTTCGACGGCCGAACCTTCGGGACGCTGGACCTGGGCATGGCCCACGTCCAGGAGATCGGTTTCGGAGAAGTTCTCGAGCGTGGCGTCCGAGCCGCGCAGGACCTCCCGGCCGAACTCGTCTACGCGGGTTTCTCCCTCGGTGTTCTTCCCGCGCAGAAGTTGGCGCAGACCAGGGCCGGCGCTCGCGGCGCACTTCTCTGTTATTCGTGCGTTCCGGTGTCCGAGTTCGGCCCGGCCTGGCCCGACGGCGTTCCGGTGCAGGTGCACGCCATGGACGCCGACCCGATATTCGTCGGCGAGGGCGACATCGACGCGGCCCACGCGCTGATCGAAGAGGCCGACGACGCTGAGCTGTTCCTGTATCCCGGCGATCAGCATTACTTCGCGGACAGCTCGTTGCCGTCGTACGACCCGCGGGCGACAGCGCTGCTGCTCAACCGAATCCTGCGATTCCTCCGGTCCCGTTGACCGAACTCGTCCACCACCTCTCGCGGGCGGACGCCCGCCGGATCGCTGTCCGCGCACAGGTTCTCGATTCCGCGGGTCCGACCGACCTGCTCGGCGTGGTGCGCCGCCTGACGCTGCTGCAGATCGACCCGACCGCGGCCCTGGCGCCGAGCGCGGACCTGGTGGCTTTCAGCCGCCTCGGTTCGTCCTACTCGCCGGGTGATCTGGTCGCCGCACTGGCGGATCGACGGCTGATCGAACTGCGCGCGATGATCCGCCCCGCGGAGGATGTCGCGCTGTACCGCGCAGAGATGGCCGAATGGGGGCGCGGCGAATTGGTGGGGTGGCGGCGCTCGCAGCGGGACTGGGTGACGGCCAACGACCGCTGCCGCCGGGACATCCTGGATCGGCTCAGGGCCGAGGGCCCGTTGACCTCCCGGGAGTTGCCGGACAGCTGCACCGTGCCGTGGACCTCGACCGGTTGGACCAACAATCGCAATGTGAGCCAATTACTCGAGCTCATGGTCCTGGGCGGCGAGGTCGCGATCGCCGGGCGGCAGGGTCGGGAAAGGCTGTGGGATTTGGCATCCCGCGTCTACCCGGACCGTCCGGTCGTTCCCGCCGAGCAGGCGCGGCGCACCCGGAATGAGCGCCGGCTCAGCGCTCTGGGCATCGCGCGCGAGCGTGGACCCGAGTGCCCGGTCGAGCCGCTGGATGTCGGGCTGGTCGGCGAGGGGGCGGTCATCGAAGGAGTGAAGGGGAAGTGGCGGGTCGACCAGTCGCAGTTGGGCCAGCCGTTCGACGGCCGGACGGCGCTGCTGTCCCCGTTCGACCGGCTGATCCATGACCGGAAGCGGACCGTCGAACTCTTCGAATTCGACTATCAGCTGGAGATCTACAAGCCGCTCGGCAAACGCCGCTGGGGGTACTTCGCGCTGCCGATCCTGCATGGTGACCGGCTCGTCGGGAAGCTCGACGCCACCGCGGACCGCGAAGGCGGGGTGCTCCGGGTGAACGCTGTGCACCCCGACGTGCCCTTCGACAACGCGATGACTGCAGCGGTTGACAACAAGATCGAGGAGCTGAGGAAGTGGTTGCAACTGGACCTTGTCGTAGCCGCGCACCGGCCGGCCTGACACCTGCGGGCACCGAGCGTCAGGTCACCAGCCCGTCCCATGACCACCGGCCAATGCGCAGGCCCTTTGGAACGTCGTCAGCGCTGTGGTGGTATCGGGACATGGTTTCCGTTGTGGCCCATGCGAAGTAGTCGTGGAGCACCTGCTGGAGCGGCTCGTTCTCACCCAGTCCCACGTCGGTCAGGGCGTCGTCGAAGCAGGCGATTGCCCGTTCATCCATTTCCGGGTGCGGGCCGTTGCCACTGTGCAGGCGGACCACCGAGGTCTCGTCACCCATGGTCTCGGAGTAGGTCGTCGGGCCGCCGAGCGCTTCGCCCCAGTAGGCGGCCAGCCGCGCGCTGTGGTCGACGTCGAAGCCGTGACTGAATGCGTGGCTGACCACCTCATCGGCGATCACCATGGCGTGCCACGCGTGTGCCAGCCGGAGAAGGCCCTCCTCACCGCCCGCTGCCTGGTAGATGCTCTCCATGCGTCAAGGCTGGCAGGCCCGTCAACTCTGCGGCGGCCCCTGGGATTTTCGTCAGCCCCCGAGCCCGATGTTCATCGCGTCGAACAGCCGCTTGACCGGTCCGCCGATGCCGTACTGCCCAATCAGCTCGAGAAGTGCGGCGGCGTCGGCCGGTTCGGTGGGTAACCGTCCGTCGCCCGCCGGGTGCACCGTCACCGGGGCGTCCCGGGCCACCCGGACCACTGCGGGCGCCGCCGCGAGATAGCCGGCGGCGGCCTCAAGCTTGACCCGCTGCGCCTTTGCCAGCCCCGAGCGGGAATCTGCCACCGCCGCCATGACGCCCTCGATGGATCCGTACGTGCTGATCAACGCCCCGGCCGTCTTCGTGCCGACGCCGGGGACACCGGGCAGCCCGTCGGAGGGGTCGCCGCGGAGGACCGCGAAGTCGGCGTACCGGTCGGCGGGAATGCCGTGTTTCGCGGCAACCTCCGAAGCGCCGAGCAGCTCGGTCTTGCTCATCCCACCGCCGATGTATCGGACCCGGACCTCGGTCGGCGCGTCCCTGGCCAGTTGGAACAGGTCCCGATCGCCGGTGACCACATCGACCGGGTCGACCCGCTCGCCGTCCGCCAGGGTCCCGATCACGTCGTCGGCCTCGAAGCCGGGTGCGCCGGCCGTGGCAATCCCGATGGCCCGCAGCACGTCGAGCAGAACAGGCACCTGCACACTGAGCTCGTCAGGTACCTCTTCGGCCACACCCTGACCGTCTACGTGAAGTTGAGGGGAGGTTGTTTTGTCGCTTTCTCCAGGCAAGGCAGTGTCGCGGACAGAGGTGGGGGCCGCCCGGTGCGCCTTGTAGGAGGGAACGAGCGCGACCCGCCAGGCCGGTCGCCAGTCCACATCGAGGCAGGCGATCACCCTGGTCGGGCGGGCGTCCTGAATGACCCTGGCGATGATGTCCAGAGTGCCCCGAACGGAGTTCGTCGGCTGGCCGCCCGGCCCCTTGACCGAGGCGGGGACGGCGTAGAAAGCGCGGAAGTAGATGCCGGCGAGATCCAACAGTTGCAGCATGACGGGCGACGCTACCGGTCCGGCGGTGCCGCCACCCGATTTCGCCGGCCGCGGAGTTACGCTCCGGACATGCTGCAGGCAGATTTCTCCGATCGGCTCAGCCGGCTCGCCGCCCAGGCCCGGAGCGCCGGTGAGGACGCGGTCGTCATCTCGCCGGGGGCCGATCTGACCTATTTCGCCGGCCATTCGGTGGGTTCGCACGAGCGCCTGACCGTCCTGCTCGTGCCGGTCGCCGGTCCGCCGCTGATGCTGGTGCCGGCGCTCGAGCGGCCGGGCTGGGACGGCAGCCCGGTGGAACGGCTGGGCATTCCGTTCACCACCTGGACCGATGGCCAGGATCCGTACCTGGTGTTGGCATCGCTGCTTGCGAATTCCACCGCCGGCGGGGCCACGATCGCTGTCGATGACCACATGCCGGCCGTACACGCGCTGGGCATCCGCCGGGCTGTTCCCGGGTCCGAGCTGAGCGCCGCCGGCCCGAGCATCGGTGAGCTCCGGATGCGCAAGGAACCGGCCGAGATCGAGGCGCTGCGAGTCGTCGGCGCTGCCATCGACCGGGTCCAGGCCCGGATCGGCGAGTGGCTCCGGATCGGCCGGACCGAGCGCGAAGTCGCCGCGGACATCGCCGTCGCCATCGTCGAGGAGGGCCACAGCCGGGCGGACTTCGTCATCGTCGGGTCGGGTCCGAACGGGGCCAGCCCGCACCACGAGGCGTCGGACCGGCTTATCCAGACGGGTGACCCGGTGGTGATCGACATCGGCGGCCCCGGGGTCGGTTCGGGCTATTTCTCGGATTGCACGAGAACCTATGTGATGCGGGGGGATTCGGATCCGGAGGTCGCCGCGGTGTACGAGGTGGTCCGGCGGGCGCAGCAGGCCGGGATCGACGCCGTCCGGCCGGGCGCTTCCGCGGAGTCTGTCGATGACGCCGCCCGGGCGGTGGTGGAAGCGGCCGGCTACGGCCCGCAGTTCCTGACCAGGACCGGGCACGGCATCGGCCTGGAGGTCCACGAACACCCGTACGTCGTCACCGGCAACACCCGGCACCTCGAGCCCGGAATGGCGTTCTCCGTCGAACCGGGCGTCTATTTGGCCGGCCGGTTCGGCGTCCGGATCGAGGACATCGTGGTGGTCGGCGAGGACGGTCCGCTGCTGATGAACCTGACGTCCAAGGCGCTCACCGTGATCGGAGGCTGACGTGCTGGAAGAGATCGACGCCAGGATCACCGCAGTGCTGGCCGAGGATGGCCGATGTTCGTACACCGACCTCGCCGAGCGCGTGGGCCTGTCGGTATCCGCTGTGCACCAACGGGTTCGCCGTCTCGAGCAGCGCGGCGTCATCCGCGGCTACTCAGCGCGGATCGACGGCGAGCAAATCGGCCTGCCGCTCACCGCCTTCGTCTCGCTGACTCCGATCAACCAGGCGGAACCCGACGACTATCCGCAGCGGCTCCGCGGGCTGCCGCAGATCGAGGCCTGTCACTCCGTCGCCGGCGTCGAGTCCTACATCGTCAAGGTTCGGGTGGCCTCGCCCGGTGCCCTGGAGGTGCTGCTCGCCCAGATCAGGGCGACCGCCAACGTGTCGACCCGCACGACGGTGGTGCTGTCCACACCGTTCGAGGACCGGCCGATCACCGCAGCGCTCGACGCCGGGCGACCCACCCAAGCGGGCGCCCGCGACGACCGCCCGGAGTCGGTTGCCGAGCATGATCGAATCGAGCAGTGACTGCACCACTGCGATACCCGGACGTGCCTCGGGGCGACGTGTCCGAAGTGCTCCACGGCCGGGAGGTCGCCGACCCCTACCGCTACCTGGAAGATCCGGAAGCCGAATGGACCCAACATTTCGTGGCCGTTCAGAACGCTTTGAGCGAACCGTATCTGGCGGATCTGCCGAGCCGGGCGGCCTTCCTCGAACGGACCTCGGCGACGCTGACCGCTCCCCGGGCCGGGGTGCCGTGGGAACGCGGGGGCCGATACTTCCGGATCGCCAATCCGGGCGACCTGGATCAGGACCGGCTGCTGACTGCGGACTCGTTCGACGAGCTCCTCGACGGCGGCCGGGTACTGCTCGATCCCAACGAATGGTCGGCCGACGGCACCGCGGCGTTGACCTCGGTATCGGTCAGCCAGGACGGCACGCTGCTGGCCTACGGCCGCTCCGACGCCGGATCGGACTGGCGCACGGTCAGGGTTCTCGACGTGGGTACCGGGCAGCACCTGCCGGATGTCCTCAACTGGACGAAATGGGTCGAGCCGACCTGGCTCCCCGACGGAAACAGCCTGCTGTACTGGCGTTACCCGCCGCAGGAGAGTTTCACCTCGACCTCCGCGATGGGCGCCGGTGAGCTCGTCGCCCACCGGCTGGGGGAGCCACAGACGCAGGACGTGGTGGTCTGGTCACGGCCGCAGGATCACGAGTGGATGGCGGATCCGTGGGTGTTTCCGGACGGCGGCTGGCTGGTCGTCACCGCCGCACCGGGGACCGATTCCCGCTCCACCGTGTCGGCAAGGCGGTTGGCCATCGACGACACGGGCCGGAGCGTCCTGGTCGGCGAGGAGGTGGTCGTCGCCGGGCAACTCGAGGACGCGCACCGCGTGGTGGGCGGTGAGGGCGAGCTGCTGTTCCTGCGGACCGAACGCGATGCCCCGCTGGGCCGGTTGGTCGCCGTCGATCTGAGTAACCCGGATGCCGGCTGGACTGACATCGCGAGCGACTCGCAGCGGGTGCTTGCCGGTGCTTGGCTCGCTGCCGAGGCCTTGGTGATCCTGTGGTCCGTCGATGCGGCCCACCGGGTCGAGATCCTGGACCGGGCCGGGTCGTTGCTGGTGGCCCTGGATCTCGGCGATCCGATCGCGGTGTCGGCGATCCGGACCTGGCACTCGAGTTCGCAGGTGTTCGTCGGAACCACCTCGTTCACCCGGCCGTCGACGGTCTACCGACTCGACCTGACGACGAGACCCGTTGTTTCGCAGCAGCTTCCATCGCTGCCGGGGCAGCCGCCAATACCGGTGACGGTGTCCGGACGGCGCTCCGGCCGGTCGGCGGACGGTACCGCCGTGCCGATGTGGGTGCTGCATCGCCCCGACCTGCCGGCAGGCCCCCGGCCGACCCTGCTCTACGGCTACGGCGGGTTCGACGTCCCGGTGCTGCCGTCGTTCTCGGCCATGTTCTCGGCTTGGGTGGCGGCCGGCGGCGTGCTCGCGGTGGCGAACCTGCGCGGCGGCGGGGAATTCGGCACGGCCTGGCACGAGGCGGGGATGCTGCACGCCAAGCAGCGGGTGTTCGACGACCTCTTCGGCTGTGCGCAGGACCTCATCGATTCCGGGGTGACGACGGCGAAACAGATTGCCGTGCACGGCCGGTCCAACGGCGGCCTGCTGGTCGGTGCGGCGCTGACCCAACGCCCGGAGCTTTTCGCGGCGGCGCTGCCCACCGTCGGCGTGCTGGACATGCTGCGGTTCCACCTGTTCACCATCGGCTGGGCTTGGACGACCGAGTACGGCAGCCCCGACGACCCGGCCGACTTCGACGCGCTGCTCCACTACTCGCCGCTGCACCGGCTGCGGCCGGGCACGATCTACCCGCCGACGTTGATCTGTACCGGTGACCACGACGACCGGGTGGTGCCGGCTCACTCGCTCAAGTTCGGCGCGGAACTGCAGCGCTGTCAGGCCGGCCCCGGCCCGGTCCTGCTCCGGATCGACACCCGGGCCGGGCACGGGATGGGCAAGCCGGCCAGGGCGCTCGCCGCCGAGTACGCCGACCAGTTGGCCTTCGCCGCGCACTGGACCGGCCTGGATCACTGACGGGCACCGGTGCAGCTCGCCAGGCTCGGACAGGGCTGCCTGAGCGGCCCCGGGGGCCCGCGGTGGCGGTGATGACGCGCGACGATCATCGGTGGCGGAATGCGGACAGCTGCAGACTGGTTAGCTGTTGTAAACAGTCTTGACGGCTGTCTTCCTCGCAACAGTGCGGGTAGTGGTGGCGATCGCCGCTCCGGCGAACCTGGTCCAGCCGAATTGGCCGGGGTACCTCGCCGCGGTGGCGGAATGGGGAGAAGGATTTGACAGCGCAGCAGGAGAACACCGGTGAGGTGACCAGGGCCTCGGTCGGTTTCCGGTCCGAGCGGGGACCGGTACTCATCTCGTTGATGCTCAGCACGTCGCTGGTCGCGCTGGACAGCACGATCATCGCCACCGCGGTGCCGTCGGTGGTGGCCAGCCTCGGCGGCTTCTCGCAATTTCCCTGGCTGTTCTCGATCTACCTTCTGGCGCAGGCGGTCTCGGTTCCGATCTATGGCAAGGTCGCCGATCTCTTCGGCCGAAAGCCGGTCATGCTGTTCGGGATCGGACTCTTTCTCGTCGGTTCGGTGCTGTGCGGGGTCGCCGGGAGCATGCCCGCACTGATCGTCTTCCGGGCCGTTCAGGGCCTCGGCGCCGGCGCGGTGCAGCCGATGAGCATGACCATCGTCGGGGACATCTACACCCTCGCCGAACGCGCGAAGGTCCAGGGCTACCTCGCCAGCGTCTGGGGTGTCTCGGCGGTGGTCGGCCCGACCCTGGGTGGCGTGTTCTCGCAATGGGCCTCCTGGCGGTGGATCTTCTTCGTCAACATCCCGATGTGCTTCATCGCGGCCTCCATGCTGATCCGCAAGTTCCACGAGAATGTCGAGAAACGGCGGCATTCCATCGACTACCTCGGCGCGGTACTGCTCACCGTCGGCTGTTCTGTGCTGATCCTCGGCCTGCTCGAGGGCGGACGGAGCTGGGGGTGGGGATCACCGGTCAGCGTCGGGATCTTCGTCGTTGGCGCCGCAGCCCTATCTGGGTTCGTCCTGGTCGAGCGGACGGCAGCCGAGCCGCTGGTGCCGCTCTGGGTGTTCCAGCGGCGGGTGCTGCTCGGCGGGAGTCTCGTCGCGCTCGCGGTCGGCGCGGTGGTGATGGGACTGACCTCCTACGTGCCGACCTACGTGCAGGCGTCCCTGGGCACCGGCCCGCTGGTGGCCGGCTTCGCACTCGCCACGCTCACGGTGGGCTGGCCGCTGGCTGCGGCCATGGCCGGGCGGCTGTACCTGCGGATCGGTTTCCGGTCCACGGCGCTGATCGGCAGCATGATCGTCATCGCCGGAACGCTGTTGATGTTGACGCTGACGGTGTCCTCGACGATCTGGGAGGTCGGGCTGTACTGCTTCGTCGTCGGCGTGGGCCTGGGTCTGGTGGCCAGTCCGACGCTGGTCGCGGCGCAGTCGAGCGTCCAGTGGGCCGAGCGGGGGGTGGTGACCGGCACCAACATGTTCAGCCGTTCGGTCGGCAGCGCCGTTGGGGTGGCGCTGTTCGGGGCGATCGCCAATGCCGTCCTCGGAGCCGGCTCCGGCACGGCGGGCATCGGCGGCCACTCAGGGGCAGCCATCGCGTCGGCCTCCCACCGCGTGTTCCTGGCGGTGGCCGTGCTGAGCGCGGCAATGGCGCTGGCCGTCACCTTGCTGCCCCGGCACCACCCAGCCCAGGCCGACGCAACACAGCGATGACGACGGTTCTCTTCCGGGGCGGCCGGGTCTATTCGGCGGCAGACCCGGAGGCCACCGCGCTGGCCGTGACCGACGGAATGATCTCCTGGGTCGGCGGTGAGGCTGCCATCTCCGTCGCCGGCCGCTCCGACCACACGGTCGACCTGGATGGGGCGCTCGTCGTGCCCGGCTTCGTCGACGCGCATGTACACACCACCGATGCCGGCCTGGCGCTGATCGGCCTGGACCTGGGCCCCGCCACCTCGCTGCCGGACTGCCTGCAGCGCATCGCATCGCATGCCGCCGGCCAGACCCGGGGCGAGTTGGTCTGGGGCCACGGTTGGGACGAGACGGCCTGGCCGGAACGGCGGCCGCCGACCCGCCCCGAGATCGACGCCGCGGTCGGCGGCCGGCCCGCTTACCTGAGCCGGATCGATGTACACAGCGCGGCGGTCAGCAGCGCCCTGGTCGGGCGGATGTCCGCCGGTGACCCTGCCATACCCGACCAGGGACCGCCCACCAGGGCCGCCCATGTGGCCGTCCGGTCGGCTGCCAAGGCTCTGCTGACACCCGAGCGCCGGACCGCTGCCCAGGGTGCGTTCCTGGCGGCGGCCGCCGCCGCCGGCATCGTCGAGATCCACGAGTGCGCCGCCGGCGACCGGGCCGGTCGGGCGGACCTGCAGTCCCTGCTGGCGCTCGAATCGCCGATCTCGGTCCTGGGTTACCTCGCCGCCGCCGTCACCGACCCGGCCGAGGCGATCGCCCTGCTCGCTGACACGGGCGCGGTGGCGCTGGGCGGCGATCTGTCCGTCGACGGGGCCATCGGCTCCCGGACCGCCGCGCTGTCCACTCCGTACTCGGACGATGGAAGCACTTGCGGCGCAACGTATCTGACCGTCGAAGAGATCACAGATCATCTGGTGGCCTGCGTCGTGGCCGGGGTGCAGCCGGGTTTCCACGCCATCGGTGACGCCGCCGTCAGCTCGGTGGGGGAGGCGTTGCTGCGGGCCGCCGAGCGGCTAGGCCCGTCGGGCACCGTCCGGCTTGCGGGATGCGCGCCGCGCATCGAACACGCCGAGATGGCCGACGCAGCTGCGATCGCCGCCTTCGCCGCCACCGGTGCGGTGGCCTGCGTGCAGCCGCTGTTCGACACGGCCTGGGGTGGTGATCAGGGCATGTACGCGGCCCGCCTCGGCGTCGACCGGGCCCGGCCGATGAACCCGTTCGCCTCGCTGGCCGCCGCCGGCGTCGCACTGGCCATCGGCTCCGACGCGCCGGTCACCCCTGCGGACCCGTGGCGGGCGATCCGGGCCGCCGTGTTGCACCGCACGCCCGGCTCGGGCCTGTCCGCCCGCGCCGCCTTCACCGCGCACACCAGGGGTGGTCACCGCGCGGCCGGCCGGACCGATCGGGGCATCGGCACGATCTCCGTCGGGGCGGCGGCGCATCTGGCCTTCTTCTCGGCCGGTGAGTTGGTTCGCCCGCCGGCCAACCCGGCGGTGGCCCGGTGGTCCACCGATCCGCGGTCCCGGGTGCCGCGGCTCCCTGACCTGACCCCCGGCGCCCCGCTGCCGACCGCGCTGGCCACCATTTCCGGCGGCCGGGTCGCCCACGACGGTGGGCTGTTGGCGGCCCTACCGCGGTGAGAGCGGTGAGAGCGCCAGTGGTGAAGGCGACAGGGCAAGGTCGTCGAGCTGGCGCTGCAGTTCACCGCGGACCACAGGCAGGTCGGGGCAGTGCTCGGGATCGGCGATCACCGTCACGGCCAGGGTGCCGGCGTAGGACAGCGCGGCGAACGAGATGGTGACGTTGCCGCTGAGCCCGGTGATCGGGATGACGTCGGTGACGGCAGCGCCCAGAAAGGTCATCGGGATTTGCGGACCATGCAGATTGGTGACGAAAGTAGTGGCCAGGCGCTGGCGGTCGACAAACCACAGGTACATGCCCAGCCGGGCCAATATCCGGAAGGCCGGTCCGAGGAGCCGGGCCGATGCCCCGCGGGTCCGCGCCTTCCGGCGGGCGCGGGTGGTTTCAGCGATGGCGGCCAACCGGTGGACCACGTCGCTGTGGCTACCGTCGCCGCGCGCGGATACCTCGACAAGCATTGCCCCGACCTGATTCCCGAGCTGGCCCGAGTTCGGGTCCCGCCGACCGGAGACAGGAACGGAACAGACGAAAACGTCGGCCGACTCGCCGCGATGTTGCAGGACAGCGGCCAACGCACCCCCGATGGCGGTGAGCAGGACGTCGTTGACGGTGGCGCCGTGCTCGCGGGCGGTAGCTGCCAGGGAGGTCAGGTCAGCCCTCGCTACGGCGAATTGCCGTTGCGGTCCGGTGGGTTGGTTGAGTGAGCAACGGGACGGGTGTGAGACGTGGCCCCCGCGGATCTCGACCGCTGCGTCCCGCAGCAGTCCCAGGCCGGCGGGCCACCCGGCCAGCGCGCGCAGGCGAGATCTGGATGCGTCGACGAACAACTCGCGGGCGGTCGGAGGCGGCGCCGGGAACGGCCCCGTCGGGCTCGGCACCGCGGGGGCGTTGTCCACCAGCTGCGCCAGGGCGGCCAGCCCGCCGATCCCGTCGGCGACCACATGATGGATGACCAGAACCAATGCCGAGCGGCCGGCCAGCAAACCGTTGACGACGGTGATCGACCACAGCGGGCGGTCTCGGGGGAGCGGGCGCGTGGCGACCGCCGCTGCGACCACCAGCAGGGCAGTTTCGTCCCCCGGCGCCGGGCACGGCCTTTCCGCGACGTGGCGCTCGATGGCGAAGGAGTCATCGTCCACCCAGATCGGGCGGCCACAGCCGAACGGTGAGCGCTCCAGCCGCTGCCGCAACCTGCGGACGGCGGTGATCCGATCGGCCAACCCGCGACGGACGTCGACTACGTCGATCGGGCCGTCGAGGACCAGAACCGCCGCGATCTGCATCGGCGCGGCCCCGGACTCCGTCGCCAGCGCCATCAGGTCGTTGGCGCTGGTGCGCTGGATCGGCCGCCGTCGGTCGTCCGCCCCGTCCATGCCCACGTCAACGGGTCCGATGAACGGTCAGCGGGCGATCGGTCAGCAGGCGAATGACCTCAGTCGGCCGATTGCGGTTCGCCACGTTGTAGGCGAGCGAGGTGAGTTCGAATTCGCCGTAGCTCCAGGCCCCCGAGTCGGGGTGCCAGATCACCTCGGCCCTGGTCGCCACCCTGGCCGGGCCGACCTTCGCATAGTCACGGAGCGGCGTCGACCAGCGGAGCGGGGTGACGGTCCTGCCGTCGGCGGACATGGCGCCCCGCCCGTCGGCGACGAAGTCCACCAGGTCACCGCTGTCGTCGAACCGCAGCTCGGCCGTGACGGTGTTTTCGCCGAGCGTGAAATGCGCTGCGGCCCGGTGCTTGTCGATCGCCTCCCAGTTGATGTCGGGCGAGAGCAGGGCGCCGGGAGCCAGGCAGCACCAGTCATTGAACAGGGTGACCGTCTCGGCGTGGGTGAGCGCTGGACCCTTGGCGTCGACCATCTGGAGGACGGACAGCAGCCGCACCCGCATGGTTGCGCCGCGTTGATCGAACGCGTGAAATACGTCGACCGGCAGGCCTTTCCTCTTGGCGTCCATCATGAAGAACCGCTGCGGGGTGTCCACGATGTCGACCTGATCCGCGGTGAACGTCATCCACGCACTGTCCGGGTCGCTGCGCATCCGCCCGCTCCAGGTGGCGCGGAAGTCGGTCACCGGCGGCCGGCCGGCCACGCCGGATCGCCGGAGGTAGGTGCGCACCGGATCGGGCAATGGAGCGAGATCGGCCTCGGTGACGATCCCGGTTGCCGAATGCGCCGCCGGCCAGACGCGGTTCACGTCACTTTCGAATTCGGCGCGCAGGCTCAGCGGGCCCCGCGAGGCGAAACCGTATCCGACCGCGAGGAGCAGCACCAGATTGGCGACGGTGCCTACTTTCGCATCGCCCCACGAAGTAGTGATGACGACCTGGGAGATGATCACCGCGACGGCCCCGACCGCCCACCACCAGCGGGGCGCGCGAAGCAGTGCCACGCCCGCGGCCAGCATGAGCAGAGCCGCCGCCAGCCAGAGCAGGCCCATGGGCGGTGAAATGGGCTGCGTCAGCTGGGGGATATCGGCCACCCCGAAGGCCTCTGCGGCGCCCAGAAGGTGGACCAGGCCGTGCAGCCCGAACAGCGCGGCGAGTGCGTTGCGGATCATGGCGTTTCCTTTCCAGCAGATCCAGCAGATTTGTCGATCTGTCCTACTGCGTGGTGATCGCGCGCAGGACGTCCATCCGGGCGGCGCGGCGGGCCGGGAACACTGCTGCCAGGACGCCGACCAGCGCAGCCAGCACGACGAAGGTCAGGAGTTGGACGGTGGGAACCGACAGCACCTCGATGCCCTGGCCGGACATGGCGCGTTGCAGGCTGATCCCGAAGATCAGCCCGAGCCCGATTCCGAGCACGGCCCCGAGGACCGAGATGGCCACCGACTCCAGTCGGATCATCGACCGGAGCTGGCGCCGGCTCATCCCGACCGCACGGAGCAGCCCGACCTCGCGGGTGCGTTCCAAGACCGAAAGGGCCAGGGTGTTCACGATGCCGAGGACGGCGATGATCACCGCCAGGCCGAGCAGCGCATAGATGATCGCGATGAGCCGGTCGATCGAGGCCCGGTTGGAAGCGGCGTAAGCGTTCTGATCCTGCAGCGTCACCGTGGGCAGGTCGGCCAGCACCTTGGTGATTCCCGCGGTCACCGCTGCCGTGTCGGCTCCGGGCGCCCGGTTGACGAAGAGCAGCGTGTCAGCCGGTGGGATGCCGCCGGTCGCCAGCGCAGCGGGCGGCAGCACGACATCTTCGCGCAGGAACCGACTGGGGGCCAGGATGCCGGCGATCGGCATGGTGCGGCTCCCGGTGGGCATGTCGATCTTGACGGAGTCGCCCACCTTCCAGCCCGCGGCATCGGCTCTGGTGCTCGTCACGAGCAGGCCGTTGGCGCCGGTGTTCAGGCTGCCGGAATTCACGGTCAGGGCCACCACCTTGCTGAACGCCACAGCGTCGAAGGATGCGACGGTGCTCTGCTTCCCGTCGACGCCGGCGACGGTGAGCCGGAATGGGACAGCGGCGGCGACGCCCGGCACCGCGGCGACCTTCGGGGCGATCGTGGCGGAGAACGGTGAGGGAGTGGCGTTGGAGACGATGTAGTCGGCCGACAGGTCGGTACGCAGGATCTCATCGACGCTGGCCTTGGTCGACTGGCCCAGGACCGCCATCGTGGTCACCAGGGCGAGACCGATCATCAGTGCGGACGCGGTCGCGGCGGTGCGTCGCGGGTTCCGCCGGGCGTTTTCCCGGGCGAGTACCCCGACGGTGCCGAACAACCGCGGGAACCCTGCGGCGATGGCGGTCACGATCGGCCGGCCGATCACCGGCGCGAGCAGGGCCACCCCGACGAACACGGCGAGGACGCCGCCCCCGAGCAGCGAAAGGCCGCCGCCGAGGGTGAGCGCCCAGACCATCAGCGCGGCGCCGACAGCCGTCAGCACGCCGCCGCCGACCGTCCGAAACCTGATCGACGACTCGGGGAGGGCGGCGTCGTCCTGCATGGCCGCGATCGGCGGGACGGTGCCCGCGCGGCGGGCAGGAAGGTACGCGGCCAAAAGAGTGATGACCACGCCAACGGCGTACGCGACGAAGACGGTACGCCATTGGAAGACCAGACCGGCCTGGCTCAGATCGATGCCGATGACGCCGAAGAGCGCCTTGAGCCCCAGGGCGAGGCCGAAGCCGAACAGCAACCCGACAGTGGAACCGACCAGCCCGACCACGAACGCCTCGACCATCACCGACCGGGTGACCTGCCGGCGGGAGGCCCCCAGCGCGCGGAACAGCGCCAGTTCCTTGGTGCGCTGGGCCACCACGATGGAGAAGGTGTTGAGGATCAGGAACGAGCCGACGACCAGTGAGACGGCGGCGAACACCAGCAGGAAGGTGCTGATGAACGTCAAGGACTCGGCGATCGCGGTCTGATTCTCGTTGGCGATCTGCTGGTCGTCGACCGCCTCCAAACCAGCGGGCAGGGCGGCGGTCACCTCGTCCCGGAGTTGGCTGTTCGTCAGTGATCCGTCACCGGTGACGGCGACGGCATTGAAGGCGTCGGCGCCGCCGAGGTAGAGCCGTTGGGCCGTGGGGGTGTCCATCAGGACCAGGGTGGCCCCGACGAGGTTGCCGCTCTGCCCGAATCGGACGGTGCCGACGAGCGTTGCGGTGATCGACGGTGTGGCGCCGGACGTCACCAGGTGGACCGTGTCGCCCAGGACGTAACCGGCGGTGGCCGCCGTTTTTCCGTCCATCAGCAGCTGGCCGGGACCGGCCGGGGCGGTGCCCGAGGTGATGGTGACGATCGGCGAGCCGTCAGCGGCGGGCCCGCTGTCGTAGTTCTGCGCGATGCCGGGGGCGCCGCCCCCGCTACTGATCACCTTTCCGTTCTTGCCGACGACCAGGGTCCCCTGATCGGAGACCACCCCGCCGACCTGGGCGACGCCCGGCCGGGTGGCCAGGGTCGTCACCAACGAAGCCGGGATCAACCTCGTGTCGGCGCCGGTGAAGCCGCCGGCGGATGCGGCCTGGGCGTGGGCCGGGCGCACAGTCACATCAGGGGCCGTCTGCCGGAAAATTTCGGTGAAGGAGCTGTTCATCGTGTCGGTGAAGACGAAGGACCCGGACACGAAAGCGACCCCCAGGACGATGGCGAACGTGCTCATCACCATCCGGAGTTTGTGCGCCAGCAGGCTTTTCAGGGTTGCGTGGAGCATGTCAGCTCACCGCCCCGGAATGGGCTGTCGTGGTGTCGAAGCTCTTCATCTTGTCCAGCACCCGATCGGCGGTGGGGTCGGTCATCTCGTCGACGATCCGCCCGTCGGCCAGGAACAGGACCCGGTCGGCATATCCCGCGGCCGCCGGGTCGTGGGTGACCATGACCACGGTCTGGCCGAACTCCCGCACCGAGCGCCGCAGGAACGCGAGCACCTCGGCGCTGGCCACCGAGTCCAGATTGCCCGTGGGCTCGTCGGCGAAGATGATCTCCGGCCGGCTGGTCAGCGCCCGCGCACAGGCCACCCGTTGTTGCTGGCCGCCGGAGAGCTGACTCGGTTTGTGGTCGAGCCGGTCAGCCAGGCCGAGCGCGCCGATCACGGCCTTCAGCCATTTCGCATCGGGCGTGCGGCCGGCGATGTCCATCGGCAGGGTGATGTTCTCCATCGCGGTCAGGGTGGGGACCAGGTTGTAGGCCTGGAACACGAACCCGATCTTGTCGCGCCGGATCAGGGTCAGCTGTTTGTCGCCCAATGTGGTCAGCTCGGCCTCTCCGATGAAGACCTGCCCCGATGTCGCGTCGTCCAGCGCGGCCAGACAATGCAGCAGGGTCGACTTTCCGGATCCGGAGGGTCCCATGATCGCGGTGAACTGACCGTGGCCGAATTCGACGCTCACCCCGTCCAGGGCGGCCAGGGCGGTGTCGCCGGATCCGTAGACCTTGTGCAGGTCGACGGTCCGGGCGGCCGCGACGGCGGGTCGGGTGGGGGCCGGAACGGGCAGGGTGCTGACACTCATGAGAACTTCCAAACTCGAAGGGAAAGAACAGGTTTTCGTGCGTTGGTTCTGGCGTCACGGACGCTCAGCGATGAGCCGGCGCTCGCGGGTCGGCAGGCATGCCCACCGGCAGGAGCGGTGGCGGCGAGGTGGGTTCGGGTCCGCCCTGGTCGAGCCGGAAAGGCGGGTATACGTCGGTCATCAGGGCGACATAGGCGATGACGCGGTAGAGCCACCGGTTGCATCCGATGATCAATGCGAACAGCGGGGCAGGGTATTTGGCGGTGATCAGGAGCACGATGCCGGTGACAACGATGAGCACTCCGAAAAGGCCCCCACTGCCGGCGGGACGGGCGCCTAAATGACCACCCTCGGCAGATGTCCAACCCCACCAGTTGTTGACGAGCAGTCCGATGATCAGTAGGTGCGGGAGGGCCAGCAGCCATTTGACCAGTACCAGAGGCCGGGAAAGCCTTTCAGGATAGGTGATGTCCAGCGTTGCGGGGTAGTCCGGGGCGGCGCCGAGAGTGAAGGGCGGGTATTGGTCGGTGCCGATGCCGCCATTGGCAGAGTAATAGGACACCCGCCATGTCCAGCGCAGCACACCGCTGGTGAAGTCGAACAGCGCACGGGGGTAACGGCCGGTGAAAAGGATGCAGAAACCGGCGACGATCGTGACCATGAAGAATGCCGGCCAGAGGAATGCGAGCACGAAGTAGTGCGGAATGGCCAGGAACCATTTGACCAGCCACTGCCAGCGGGACAGGCCAGGGTCCAGGTGGGCGTCGAGCACCACCGGGCGGTTGGGCGTTGCAGGCCCGGTCCGCCGCAGGCCCGATGGCTGCAGCTCGAGCGCCGGGGTTGCTGCCGGGGGCCAGTTGTCGCCGGGCTTGTCACCCCGACGACGGGATGCCCCGAAAACGATCAGGAAACTACCGGCCACGGTGATGATGAGTCCGGCGGTCAACAGGATGAGGGCGAGAGGAAGCAGGAACCCGGCCCGGATCTCAACGATCGCGGGTGCCGAGATACCGGGAGATCCGTCGGCGTTCATGATGACAACTGCCCATTGGCCGTCGGTGGGACGCCAACTCAGCTGTTGGGTGCCGGGACCGGAAGTCTTCGCCGCCCAGAAGGTCTGTTCCGTCGGGGGAGCGACGGTCAAGGTGCCGGCGGTGCTGCGGTACACCGGCGTGCCACCGTTGCCCAGGCCGATGATCTCGTCGTGGGCGACATTGCCGAGATAGGCATCGACGTCGGCGGCAGAGGCTATTCCGATGAACGCCGGTGACTTGTTGGCCGGGGTGGTGACGGTCAGCCGAAGATCGGTGTCCAGTCTGTTGATCAACCAGGTTGGAGTTTGCGTGTCGACGGTCAGCGCGGGGGTCTGAGCGGTGATGGCATCGGTACTGGTGTGCAGACCGTTGAGCGTGGCCTGGAAGTAGCCGGAATCATTCCGCCCGGCGGCGTACGCGATGCCCAGGGCGCCACCACCGATCAGTAGGCCGATCCCCGGGAGCAGCATCAGGCATCCGATGATCAGGGCGATCAAGCGTGTTGTTCTCATCGAGAGTTCCTTTCACGAAAGCAAACGTCAAATTCAGGAAATGGCCTGCGGTGCCCGCAGCGGGAGCCTGCGCTCCGCCCGGATCTTGATGCCGCGCAACATTTTTGGGCTCATCAAGCAGCTGACGAGCTGCGCAGGCTGGACGACCATCGCTGCCCACCGGTGTGCGTAGAAGTACCGCTCGCGGACCAGAAGGCGGGTGGTGCAGTCGCTGTGCGGCAGCAGCACGAAGGCCCAGGTGAAGTCATAGGGCGGCGGGACCTTCCCCATCGGGACACTGCCGCGCAGCACGAGCACCCGGCCGGGCTCAAGAGCGGCGACCCGCAACGAAAGCTCGGGGGCGAGCCGCACCTCGGCGCCTATGGCTATCCGCTGCCACTGCGGCACTATCCGGTCGGCATTGTGGATATCGATCCTCGCGACGACGTTCTCCAGCCAGTCGTAGGAATAGAAGCCACCCCGACCCTGACCCAGCTGCGCAAGCCACGGCCAGACTTGCTCCGCGTCGGCGTTGATGGTGATCGCGCGCGTTGTCGATTGATCGGCGTGGGGCAGCAGCTCGTCACCGGCCAGCGGGCCGTCGTGTTCCGGCCCGGTGGCTCCCCACCGCAGGTAACGACTCCTGAGCAGGGCTCCGGCGCCGATGGCCGACGCGACCGCCATTCCCTTGCTCACGAGGAGCACCTACCTCAGTTGCACACGCACAGAACATCAGACGAATTACGCCCGTGACCTCAAGCCTTCTCAGGCCGAGCGCCCCCCAACAGGGCCGAACGTCCTTACCCGGGCAAACTGTGTGTGAGATGCCCGGCACCCGGTCACCGGCGACAGCGGAGTGACTACCCTGCCCGGGTGAATTCAGAACGCCCAGCGGGCGGACGGCTGCGACCACGGTGACCGACGGCGAGCAGCCGCATCTGGCTGCCCATTTCGGGCTCGGCAGGCGGGCCGCCCGGCGGACGGTGATGAGGATTCCGGTCGCGGCGGCGATGCTCTGGGCCGTGTTGGCGGGCCCGGCGCTGATCTTCGGCGGGGCGGGGGCGATGGCTGTCATCTCGCCACCTGCGCCCACTCGTTGATCACCTACCGGGTGAGCAGAGCGGAGTACGAACCCACCTACGCCATGGGCGGTCAATACCAGACCGACGTGCTCCGCCGGTTCGCTCGCGGGCCGGCCCAACTCCTCGTCGCCTGTGTGGCCGTCGGCGTCGGCACTTTCAGGGTGATCAATCCGGTTTGAAGATCCGGCGATCGTCCACCGTCGTGCTCAGCCGTGTGCGAGTCATGCCATCGTCGCGCCATGGTTGTCCGGCACATGACCGGTGACCGACGTGGCGATGTCGTCACGGTAGTGCGCGGCCGGTGAATCAGAAATGCACCAGCGCTCGCCGCGATTAGGCTGACGCGGTGACCTCGCCATTCGCTGGACTGCGGAGAGCCTCCCGCGGCGCCGGCGAACGCGAATTCGACGGGCCCGATCCTGCCGACGGGCTGCGGAAGAGATCACCCTTCGGCCCGGCAGTGCTGCGTGTCGTCGCTGCGGCCGCCGGCGGCTTCCTGCTGGATCTCGCCTTCGCACCCAGCACCTGGTGGCCGCTGGCGATCCTCGGGCTGGCGCTGTTGGGCCTGTCGGTGCGGCAGCAGCGTTGGCGACCGGCTCTGGCCCTCGGTCTGCTCTTCGGGCTGGCCTTCTATCTACCGCTGCTGAACTGGACGACCGTCTACGTCGGCCCGGTCGCGACCGGGCTCGCCGCGCTCGAAGCCGTGCTGACCGCGCCGGTGGCGATCCTGATCGCCGCCGGCAGTCGCCGGTCGCCCGCCGGGCATCGGCGGTGGGTGAGCGGGGCGATCTGGCCGCTGTGGGCGGCCGCCGCGTGGGTGGCCGGAGAAGCGGTGCGGGCCCGGTTCCCGTTCGGCGGATTCCCATGGGGCGGCATCGCCTTCTCTCAGCCGGACGGCCCCCTGCTGCCGGCGGCCGCCCTGCTGGGTTCTTCCGGACTGGCCTTCCTGACCGCGCTGGCCGGCTTCGCCCTCGCCGCGCTGCTGAGCACTCTTGCCGGCGCAGCGGTCAACCCTTCGGCAGCGAGAAGACCCTGGCAGCACCGAGTTGTCCGCAAACCGATGGGAATGCTCGGGCCGGTGCTGCTGGTCGCCGCGCCGTTCACGGTGGCCCTGGCCGCGACATCGGCGGTCCAGACCGGGCGGGAGGCGCCGACCCGGATAGTCGCGGTGATCCAGGGCAACGTGCCGGAGCCGGGCCTGGAATTCAACGCCCGGCGCCGCGCTGTCACCGATCTGCACGCCCTCGAGACGCACCGCCTCGCCGCCGATGTCCGGGCCGGCAAAGCAGAGCGGCCCGATCTGGTGATCTGGCCGGAGAACGCCTCCGACATCGACCCGTACCGCAACCCCGACGCCGCCGCCGTGATCAGCTCGGCCGTTGCGGACATCGGCGTGCCGGTGCTGGTGGGCGCGGTCGTCGGGTCCGACACCCCCGGTGAGAGCTACAACATGGGCATCGCCTGGGATCCGGTGACCGGGCCGGCGGCGAAACTCTCCGATCAGACGTACACAAAACGCCATCCGGTGCCGTTCGGCGAGTACATGCCGTATCGGTCGTTCTTCCGGCTCTTCTCCGCCAAGGTGGACCTGCAGCAGGGGGCCTTCCTGCCCGGGAACAGGGTGGGAAATCTGCAAATCGGCGGGGTGCCGATCGGTGACGTCATCTGTTTCGAGGTGGTCTACGACGACCTCGTCCGCGACGTGGTCGACGGCGGCGCAAGGGTTCTCGTCGTCCAGACCAACAACGCCACCTTCGGCTACACCAACGAGACCTATCAGCAGCAGGCGATGAGCCGGGTCAGGGCGGTGGAGTTCGGCCGGCAGGTGTTGATCGCCGCAACCAGCGGCGTGTCCGCCGTCATCGGGCCGGACGGTCGGGTGCAGTCACGCCTGCCGCTGTTCACCGCGGGGTACCTGGAGGCCGGGGTTCCGCTGATCGCCGCGACTACTCCGGGTACGTTCCTGGGCGGCCCGGTCGAGTGGTTCCTGACGGGGACCGTGCTGCTGGCGATGCTCGGGCGGCTGACAACGATCCTCGTCCGCCGGCGACGTGCCAGGAACGGGGGAGGACGCCGGACCGCCGATCCACCCGACAATGCACCGACAGTCCTGCCGGCCCCCGTTCCCCCGCCGACTGTTCTCTCGCCCACCCATTTCGAGGAGACCCTGCAACCGTGAGTTCCGCCGACGCCGCCGATCGCGTCCTGGTCATCATCCCGACATTCAACGAACGGGAGAACCTGCCGCTGATCCTCGACCGGCTCCGGGCCGCGGTGCCGACCGCCTCGGTGCTGGTGGTCGACGACGGCAGCCCCGACGGTACGGGTGAGATCGCGGATGCGCGGGCGGCCACCGACGAGGCCATCTCGGTGCTGCACCGCACCGAGAAGAACGGCCTGGGGCCGGCCTACTTCGCCGGTTTCGCCTGGGGGCTGGAACGGGGTTTCGACGTGCTGGTGGAGATGGACGCCGACGGTTCGCACGCGCCCGAGCAACTCGGCCGGCTGCTGGGAGCGCTTCGCCATGCGGACGTGGTGATCGGATCCCGCTACGTCGAGGGCGGATCGGTGGTGAACTGGCCGGCGACCAGGCAGTTCCTGTCCCGTGGCGGCAACCTCTACTCACGCCTTGCTCTCGGCGTCCAGGTGAGGGATATCACTGCGGGCTACCGGGCCTACAAGGCTGCGGTGATCCGGGCGATTCCGCTGCAGGAGGTGGCCTCGCACGGCTACTGCTTCCAGGTGGATTTGGCGTGGCGGGCGATCCGCGGCGGCTTCCGGGTGGTCGAGGTGCCCATCACCTTCACCGAGCGGGTGATCGGCGAATCGAAGATGAGCGGCGGGATCGTCCGGGAGGCGCTGGTCAAGGTCACCCTGTGGGGCGCGCGGCATCGCTGGGAACAACTCCGGGCGAGGCTCGGGAGCCGGCAGCGGACGCCGACCGGATAGACGAGAACGGCCCCGCTCTCCGGGGAGAAGCGGGGCCGGGTTCCGGAATCCTGGTCAGGAAGCCGTCCGACGGGCTTTCAGCTCGGCCAGCCGCTCGCCGAGGATTTCTTCGAGTTCGGCGATCGATCGACGCTCCAGCAGCATGTCCCAATGGGTGCGCGGGGGCTTGACTGCCTTGCCTTCGGGCGCGGAGCCGTCGACCAGCGCCGACTCCAGACCGTGCATCCGGCAATCCCAACTTGCCGGGACCTCGGCGTCGTCGGCCATCGGCACGGCAAATTCGTGGCCACGAGGACAGCGGAACGTCGCCGTCCGCCGTGGGGCCAGGTCGTGATTGCGATCAGCCTCGTAGCTGGTGCTGCCGAGACGTGAACCGCGCAGGACGCGGTCAGCCATGGTGATCCCTTCTTGCTGGTCTACGGTCCGGGGGCAGGCACGGACCTGCCGGATCAGGTGACATCCGGATGTTGCCCCGAGTGGGGTTACCGGTGGATAACGCTGCCGCTTTGGTGTTCGTTCCCGGTCACCGCCCGGATGGGCGCTCCACCCCTGTGACCTGGGCAACGCCCGTTCGGCCTACCGCGAGGGCGCCAAGTTCAACTGTTGGCAGCCACCCACATTATCGCACT
>JBBRDH010000035.1:0-38041 GCA_038204125.1 Mycobacteriales bacterium | reverse complement strand
GGCGGCTTTCGGATCTGTCGTCATCGGGGAAGCCCACTTGCCCACCACGTCTCGCGGCCGGGAATGGAGCGGCCCCGTCCCTGGCTGAAGTCCGCCCATACCGAGCGCATCGCCGGGGGATTGGGCGGAGCGGCGCGCGCAGAGCCGCCCAGCGCGGCAACGATGGCAAGAACTGCTGCGATGTCGTCGTCGCCACTTCTTTTGGATTCCGTCACAGCGGAATGTTTCCGTGTTTGCGGGGGAGTCGGGTCCGGCGTTTATCGGTAAGCACCCGAAGGGCCCTGGTCACCGTCTCGCGAGTTTCCGAGGGGACGATGACCTCGTCGACATAGCCGCGCTCGGCCGCCATGTACGGGTTGACCAGAGCGTCCTCGTATTCGGCCTGCAGTGCGGCCCGCCGCGCCGTGACGTCCTCGCCCCCGGCAGCCGCAGCTGCCAACTCCTTGCCGTACAGGATGTTTACCGCAGCCTGCGAACCCACGACCGCGATCTGCGCGGTCGGCCATGCGACGTTGACGTCGGCTCCCAGATGCTTGGAGCCCATCACGTCGTAGGCCCCACCGTATGCCTTGCGGGTGATGACGGTGATCAACGGAACGGTTGCCTCGGCATAGGCATAGATCAGCTTCGCCCCGCGGCGGATGATGCCGTTCCATTCCTGATCGGTGCCGGGAAGAAACCCCGGGACATCGACAAAGGTGAGCACCGGGACATTGAAGGCATCACAGGTCCGGACAAATCGGGCCGCCTTCTCGGAGGCCTTGATGTCCAGGGTGCCGGCCAGGTGCAGGGGTTGATTCGCCACCACCCCGACGCTGCGGCCGGCGACCCGGCCGAAGCCGGTGAGAATGTTGGGCGCATACAACTCCTGCACCGGCAGGAAGTGGGCGTCGTCGAGCACGGCGGTGATGACGGTGAGCATGTCGTAAGGCTGGTTGGGTGAATCGGGGATGAGCGTGTCGAGAGCGAGATCGGTGTCGGTGAAGACGATCACCAGCTCGACGGCGCCGGACATGCCGGGGGACAGGGGGTGCGAGGTGTCCGCCGGCGTGGTGGACAGGTTGTTCGACGGCAGGTACGAGAGAAGTTCCTGCACATAGGCGATCGCTTCGGTTTCGTCCGCAGCCAGATGGTGGGCATTACCGGAACGCTCGTTGTGGGTCCTCGCCCCGCCCAGCTCTTCCAGCGACACCTCCTCGCCGGTTACGGCTTTGACCACATCAGGCCCGGTGATGAACATCTGGGATGTCCGGTCGACCATGACGATGAAATCTGTCAACGCGGGCGAATAGACGTGACCGCCCGCCGCCGCCCCGACGATCAGCGATATCTGCGGCACCACACCGGAAGCCTGCACATTGCGTTTGAAGATTTCAGCGTAGAGGCCGAGGGACACCACGCCCTCCTGGATCCGGGCCCCGCCCCCCTCGTTGATACCGACGATCGGCCGGCCGGTGTTCAATGCGAAATCCATGACCTTGACGATCTTCTCGCCGTAGACCTCGCCGAGCGAGCCCCCAAAAACGGTGACGTCCTGCGAGAAGACGCACACGTCGCGTCCGTCCACGGTGCCGTAGCCGGTGACCACCCCATCGCCGGCCGGCCGTCTCTCCGCCAATCCGAAGGCGACCGACCGGTGGATCGCCAGCGCATCGAACTCGATGAAAGATCCCGGGTCCAGCAGCATGTCGATTCGTTCGCGAGCGGTGAACTTGCCCTTGTCGTGGTGCCGCTGAACGGCCGCGGCCGAACTGGGTGCAGCCGCATCCGCGAGGCGGCGCTTGAGGTCGGCCAGTTTCTCGGCGGTGGTGTGCGGCTGGGCCGTCTGCCGTTCCGGCTCGGCCGGCTCGCTCATCGGCGATCACTCCCTCGCGGGTTCGGAGCTGATGTCGACGAGGGGCCCGGGTGGATCGTCGCTGCCGGTCCGTCTCTGCGGACCATCATGGCTGAACCATCATCTCCCATGACCGGTGCTGGTGCGTGGCGGCCCCGGCCGACCCGGACATCGGCCCTGTCCCACTAGCGTTGGGTCCATGTCGCAGGCGGCGCCCCACCCAGGCGGATCGTGGCCCTGCGGAATGCCGGATCCCGACCGTTCGCCGATGCGCGGGGAAGCGGTCCACGGCGCCCTGGCGACGGCGTCGGTGAGCGGGCCGGCGGTTGGTCGGCGGAAAGCCGCCTGGGATGTCCGATGCGTGCCGACCACCGGCTCGACCCACGCTGACCTGGTTCGGCAGGTCCGCGAGGGTACCGCCGGGCCGGGGACAGTGCTGGTTGCGGAGGAGCAGACGGCAGGACGTGGCCGCGCCGGACGGCAGTGGTCCTGCCCGCGTGGCGCCGGCCTGATGTTCTCCACGGTGATCGAGGTGACGTTGATCCCGCTGGAGAGTCGCGGCTGGCTGGGTGCGGTTCTGGGACTGGCGATCCGCCGGGCAATCGTCGGGTTGACCGCCACGACGGTCGAGCTGAAATGGCCGAACGATGTACTGATCGCCGGCTCAAAATGCGGCGGGATCCTGGCCGAGATGACCTCGCAGACGGTCATAGTCAGTGCGGGACTCAATGTCTCGCTGACCGCGGCGGAACTGCCGATGACCCGCTCCAGGGTCGCCGCGACCTCCCTGCTGCTGTCGGGGGCATGGCCGGTCGATCGCAACGTCTTGCTCGCCCGCATCCTCGACGAGTTCGCAACCCTGCTCGATCGGTGGCAGCAGGCGGGCGGTGACGTCGATGCCGGCGGCGTTCGGCCGGACTACCGGTTGGCCTGCAGCACGCTCGGGTCGGCGGTGCGGATCGAACTACCCGGCGGCGGCGCGGTGGTCGGCACCGCCGTGGACGTCGCGGCCGACGGCGGCATTGTCATCGACTCCCGCAGCCACCGGAGGACATACGCCGCCGGTGATGTGATGCACCTGCGGGCCCAGGCGGTGTGAAGGGGTTTCCGACCCTGGCCTCCGGCGCCCGCCGGATAGGCTGCGGGGGTGTCCGTCCCGATGGAACCCGGAACCCGGGACGACCGGGCGGACGGCGCGCCGGCCGGGTCGATGACGGGGCGGATAGCGGACATTCGGCGCCGCATCGCCTCAGCCGCGTCGGGTGCCGGCCGAAATCCTGACGATGTTCGACTGCTGCTGGCCACCAAGACGATCCCCCCGTCGACGATCATCTCCGCTATGCACAGCGGTTGCCGGTTGATCGGCGAGAACAGGGTGCAGGAGGTGTTGGCCAAGGCGCCTGCCCTTCGCGCCGAGTCGCACGAGACGCACTTCATCGGACATCTGCAACGCAACAAGATCAACCAACTGCTGCCGTACGTGAGCTGCGTCCAGACGGTCGACTCGGCCGATCTGGCCCGCCGGCTGAACCAATCACTCGCCCGCGAGACCACGGGCGGGGTCGACGGGCGGAGGATCGAGGTGATGATCCAGGTCAACGTCTCGGGTGAGGAGTCCAAGTACGGCATCGGATTCGACGCCGCACCCGCACTGCTCGCCGAAATTGCGGCGCTGCCCCGTTTGCTGGTGATCGGATACATGACCGTCGGCCTCAATTCCGCGGACCGCGCAGCCGTGCGGGCCGGATATGCCGAACTGGCGGCCTTCCGCGACAACGCGCTCGCCGCGGGATTCGAAGGCGCGCAGGGTGCAACCAAGTTGTCCATGGGGATGAGCGGCGACTTCGAGGAGGCGATCGCGCAGGGGGCGACGATGGTCCGGCTCGGCTCGGCCGTCTTCGGCGCCCGGCCCGTTGCGCCCGGGGGCCGGTGACCTCCTGCGGTCATCAGACGCCCGGCATACCTGCGTTACCGGGTCGGTTGATAGTCGTTCCAAACGCCGATCGCGGCGATGGCGAGCAGCAGCAGCCCGGATAAGATGCCGATCAAGCGGTGGTGCGCGCCCAGGAATCTGGTGGTCTGCCGTTGAAATGGCTCGGCCAGCAGGGGCAGGACGACGAGCGGCCAGCCGAATCCCAGGCCGAAGAACAGGCAATACGCCAGGGAATCGGCGAAGGCACCGCTACCACCGACGCTGCCGAGCACGAATGCCGAGATGATCAACGGGCCGGTGCACGGCAGGGTCAGCGGGGCCATCAACGTGCCGTAGACGAACGCCGACGCGGCCGGTCGGCGCAGCACCGGTATCGAGGTGGTGGCCATCCGGGCGAATGGGTTTCGGCCTGCGATCATCAGGACGCCGAGGAGAGCGACCAGCACGTACATTGCCGGCAGTAGCACCGGTAGGACCCTGGCCACGGGGCTGCGCAGCAGATGGAGAACCGCGCCGATAGCGATCATCGCGGCCAGGACCCCGGCCAACACGAACATCCCGAGCCAGCGGACCGACCGCGGCCGGGTGATGGTCAATGCCCGGCCCGCAGTGTCCGGTTCGATTGATCGTGGTGCAGCCTGTTCGGCCGTCGCCCGGCCGGCCAGCATCACGAACAGGCCGGGATAGAGGGGAAGCAGACACACGTTGCCGACGATCGCAGCATTACCCAGCAGAAAAGCCTGCAGGTATTCGCTCACCACCGCGAATCCGCGACGGGCGTAGAGCTCATGCGCCGGTCAGAGACGCGGTAATCGTGCTCGCGTCCTCCATTCCGGTATGCAGATTGCCCACCCCACCCCGACTCGACACCAGCACGTGGGGCGTCGTGGGCGGATTTGCCGCGTCATGGCCGAAACAAGCTACGACCGCCGCCAACATCGCCGGTGACATCACGGCGAAATCAACGCTGCCGAAGTTGTTGTCGGCCTTGTACTTCGCCATATCGGACGCATTCAGGTCGGTCTCCACCGACAGCGCGAGGAATACCGCGTTCGGGCCGGCCTGTTGGGCCGCCTGGTTGGTATTTTGCAGCTGCGACCGGCAATTCGGGCACCAGGTGGCGAAGAATTCCACGAACACCGGTTTGCCCTGCAGATCTCCGATGGTGAATGTCTTCCCAACGCTGTCGGTGATGGGCAGTTTCTTCCAGGCCGCCTGCGCTGCCGTCACTCCAGCCATGGCGATGGTGTCATTGGTCATCGCAGCGTCCGAGGTTACCGTGGCTTCCGAGGTTACCGTGGCTTCCGAGGTCACGGTAGTTGCTGAAGGCGTTGCGGCTTTCGAGGTCACCGCAGATTTCGACGTCATCGCAGCTTCAGAAGGCTTGGCAGCTTTGGAACTGATGGCCGCCTGCGGGGTAGCGACAATCGAACCGGCGGCCGAGTTGTTGTTGGCCGCGGAACCGGAGGACGCACAGCCGCCCAGCAGCAGTAGTAATAGGGCAGCGGCGAGGGTTGGTAAGAATCGTGGGGAAGCCGTCACGGAGTGCCTTTCTGTCAACGAGTCTAGATCCAAGGATCAGGCGGCGACCTTGGACAGCCGGTGGCCGGTGGCGCAGGGCAGTTCGAAGAGGGCGATGTCGGCCCCAGCTAGATCAGTCCGAGTGCGGCGGCAGCGGTCATCGCGGCGGTGTGATCCTCCGCGATGATCAACATAGGGTCGCCTGCCTGGTCTGATCCGCCGACGACGGTCAGGGCTGTGGGAGTGATGATCCAGGCGGCGTCACTGATGGTGGCGGCGCGCGCCGGGCGGGGCCAGGCGCGGGCGGCGACGAAGACGGTGAGGCGGTGCCCGGCGGAATCGGCGTAGGTATATCTGGCCGTGGGGATGTCGGCGGCCGTCGTCGATCCGGACGCCGCCAGCTCCAGCCCGAGTCTGCTCAATTTCGGTGCAGGAGGGACCGGGGAATCGGCGGGCGGATCGCCATCGGCCTGCGCGATGGCAGCCTGGACGGACGCAGGAATCGCCGAGGTCGTTGCGATTTGGCGGTGATCGGAGGAGGACGAGATGCGCACCGCCGCCACGGTGCCGCCGGTGATGGTCACGACCAGCGCAGCGGCCAGCAGTGCGAGGCGCCTACGCGGGATGCCGGGCGCCGACCCTTGCTGTGCTTCCGCACCGATCGCAGCGTGAATGTCGGCCCGCAGACCGGTGGGCGCCGGTTCCCAGAGTTGTCGGACGGCGCCGACGACGAATCGCTGGGCATGCAGTTCGTTCCAGCACCGATCGCAGCCGAGCAGGTGCGCCGAGACTGTCTCCCGTTGGGCTGCGTCCAACTCACCGGCGCCGAACAACGCGAGCATCTCGAGGTCGCAGGCGTGATGAGGGTTCGGCTCCGGCCTGAAAGGCGGGATGACGGGCGGCGGCGTAGTCATTGGGACACTCGCTCTGCAAGGCCGACAGCGAGAGCCTGGTGCCCCCGGAACAGGCGGGAAAGAACCGTGCCTCGGGGCAGCTCGAGGATTCGGGCGACCTCTCCGGTGGTGAATCCGCACAGATCGACCAGCGTGACGACCTCGCGCTGACCGGGGCTCAACCCGTCCATCGCCGCCGCGATCACATCGGCCTCGATGCGGGCGAGGGCGAGGACTTCGGTACGGGTGGGTTCGGCCAGGGCGAGCAACGCCACGTCGTCGTGCGCCTCGAGCGGGCGGGCCTGTCGGCGCCGTCCGGCAGAGGCGGCCGTGTTGATGCAAATCCGGCCCAGCCACGCGGCCATGGAGCGTGGGGGGTTCTCAGGTCGCCACGCGGCGAAGGCACGCAACATGACGTCCTGCACCAGGTCCTCTGCGTCTTCGCGCCGGCCCAGGCACAGCCGCCGCGCCAGGGTGTGCAGCATGTCGACGTGCGGCATCGCGGTCTCCAGGAACAGTTCACTGGACCGCCGTGCCCGCTTCGACATGCTGCACACTCCCGGTTTGGTGGTGATCAGTCTTGCGTGTTCAGGACCGCAAGGCCGACCGACCCGACTGGCACGGCAGCAGACGCGGCGGGGGTGAGCCGGCCTTGCCGTCCGATGAGGTCGGTCGTGACGGTGTGCGAGCCGGAATTGAGGGTGTACAGGACGTGTCCGGCCAGGGCCATGTCGATCGGTCCCGAGCCGGGCGAGGCCGCGACGGCTTGGAGCAGCCGCAACGATCCGTCCGGCGCCAGCCGATAGCTGCTGATCGACCCGCTCCCGGTATTGGTGGTGTACGCGAAGCGACCGTTGCCGCTGAGCACCACCCAGCAGGCGGCGCTCTGGGTGTCGGGCACCGTCGGGCTGATCGTGGTGAGGCCGGTCGCGCCGGTCAGCTCGTAGCTGGTCAGCGAGCTCGCGCCACTGGCTCCGCCGGCCGCGTTCGAAACGATCACCCTGTTGTGTGAATCGACGGCGAATCCGAACGGCGTCTGACCCGATGATGCGTTGGACACGGCCGGGCCCGCGACGCCATCGGCGACAGGAAGGACGTCGATCGTGTTGGTGGCCTTCTCGGTGACGATGAGCCGTGATCCGGTGCGGTCGAAGGCGATCTGTGCTGCGCCCGCCCCTGGCAGGGCCCGGTGCACGCCGAGAGCGGCCAACCGGCCGTCATCGCGCAGCCGGAAGCCGGTCACCGAGCCGTCACCCCCGTTGAGCACATAGACGAGGTTGTCGTGGACGGCGAGGCTGACCGGTGTGGAACCCCCGGTGGCCACCACGTCGGTGCGGTGCAGGGCGCCCGTGTCGCTGATGTGGAACACCGAGAGCTGGTTGGAGCCCGCGTCCACGGCGAACAGGAATTCGTCGGAAGCAGTCACCGCGCCTTGGGAACCGAGCCCGGCGCCCGTTCCCGTGCCACCTGCGGCATAGCTGGCGACCTGCTGCAGGGCGCCGTGGACTTCTTGCAGTGCGACGATCTCGTTCCCGCTCGCCGCGTTCGTCTCGGTGTACACGGTGAATCGCGGATGGCCGACACCCTGCGCGGCTGCGACCCCGGACGGCAGCAGCCCGAGCAGGGCCGTCGCTGCGGCAAGGGCCACCGCAGATCCACGACGCAGCCGAGATCGACGACGGGCGCCATCGATTCCGGTGATCGGCCGTGCAGGGCGATGGGCGTCGGCGTTGGACGCGTCCGGGTCGGTCATCGTGTGCTCCTTTGGTGTGGCGGGTTCTCAACCCGACAGACGCACCGGAGGTCAAGATGCATCCCTGGGAGTCGCCGACCACCTTGGGTTGGGTGCTCGGCAACCCGATCGGGAGCCCACCGATGGGTGCGTTGCTTTCACCGATTGGAACGCACCCCGACGGGGACCGCCCGATCCTCGTCCCGCAGCATCCAGAGCCCGACCGGCTCGTCGACAGCGGAACGGGCCGGTTCGGACGTCACGCCATCGTTCTCGCCGGCTCCCGCGCAGCTGCCTCCCTCCGGTGGAGTTGGGGCAGCACCGTGACCAGCACTGGTGAATCTGCCGCCGGGTGTCGGCCCCTAGCGGTAGCGTGGGTTCGCTGGGGTCACGTGCTCTGCTGGTCGACGATGAGAGGCTTCCATGGCCTATCCGGACAATCTGCTGTCCCGCGACGAACGGGTGGTGCTGCACAAACATCCGCACTGGAAGGTGCTGGTGATGCCGGTGGTGTGGTTCATCGTCGCGATCGGCGGTGGATTCGCGCTCGCCGCGGTACTGCGGAACTGGGACCGGCACGTCATCGCCTGGATTGTCATCGGCGTTCTTGCAGTGCTGATTCTCATTGTCGGGACGATCGTCCCCTTCGTCCGGTGGCGCACCGAGCATTTCGTCCTCACCAGCCAGCACATGTTCTTCCGGACCGGAATCCTCCACCGGCGCGAACACCAGATTCCGCTTGGCCACATCCAGAACATGGAGACCTCGGTTTCGTTCTGGGGCCGGCTCCTCGGATTCGGTTCGCTGATTGTCGAGTCCGCCGCGGACCAACCGCTGGAATTCGAGAATGTGGCGTCCCTCCCGCGCGTGCAGTCCACGCTGAACCAGCTGATCATGGACGACCGGGACCGCTACCGGATCGGCTCGGACGGAACTGTTCAACCGGGCGGTCCGGCCGCCCCCGCTCAGGCATATCAGGGCCCGGCAAATCCGGCCCAGCGTTATCCCGGCGAGGGATATCCGGGGCAGAGGGACCCTCGACAGAGTTATCCGCCCGAGCGTTAGCGGGTGGGCAACGGGCGAATGAACGACGAACAGGGATCGACCGCTTCCGGTCCGACCGCGCGATCCCTCGGCGAGATCCGCGACCGGATTCTGGACGGCGGGGCCGAGCGCTACCACGCCGCCAACGCCGCAAAGGGAAAGCTGTTCGCGCGCAGTCGAATCCATCGACTCATCGACGCCGGATCATTCGTCGAGGACGGGCAGTTGGCGAATGCGCTCGCGGATGGACTGCCCGCTGACGGCGTGATCACCGGGACGGCCACCGTCGCCGGGCGGACCGTGTGCCTGATGGCGAACGATTCGACCGTGAAGGCCGGGTCGTGGGGTGCCCGCACCGTGGAGAAGATCATCCGGATCATCGAGAAGGCCTATGCCGTAGGCGTTCCGATGATCTATCTGGTGGACTCGGCGGGCGCCAGGATCACCGATCAGGTGCAACTGTTCCCCGGTCGCCGGGGCGCCGGGAAGATTTTCCATACCCAGGTCCGGGCTTCGGGCTCGATACCTCAGGTGTGTGCGCTGTTCGGCCCGAGTGCGGCCGGCGGCGCCTACATACCGGCGTTCTGCGACATCGTGATCATGGTCGCGGGCAACGCCTCGATGTACCTCGGAAGCGACCGGATGGTCGAGATGGTGACCGGCGAGAAGACGACGCTCGAGGAGATGGGCGGAGCCAAGATGCACACCACGGTGTCCGGTGTCGGGCATCTGCTGGTGACCACGGAGGTGGAGGCGCTGGAGGCGGTGGCCCGCTACCTCTCCTACCTCCCGGGCAACTTCACCCAGGACCCCCCCGCCGCAGCGCCGCGGCCTCCGGGCCAGGGTGACCTGCGTGCGCTGGTCCCGGCCAGCGAGCGACAGGCCTTCGACATGCGGCGGTATGCCAGGGCGTTGCTCGACGCCGATTCGGTGTTCGAGATCCACCCGGGCTGGGCGAAGGAGCTCTTCGTCTGCCTGGCGCGTCTTGATGGTCGGGTCGTCGGGGTGGTCGCCAACAACTCGATGTTCAAGGGGGGCGTGCTCTTCGTCGACTCCGCTGACAAGGCCAGCCATTTCATCTCGCTGTGCGATGCCTTCAACATTCCGATGATCTTTCTCGCCGACGTGCCCGGATTCATGGTCGGCACTGTGGTGGAGCGCCAGGGCATCATCCGTCACGGCGCGAAGATGATCACCGCCGTCTGCGAGGCGACGGTCCCGAAGATCTGCGTGGTGGTGCGAAAGGCTTACGGTGCCGGTCTCTACGCGATGGCCGGCCCTGGATTCGAGCCTGACGCAACGATCGCGCTACCCACGGCGAAGATCGCCGTCATGGGCGCCGAGGCGGCGGTCAACGCGGTGTATGCCAACAAGATCGCCGCTGTGCAGGACCAGGCGGCGCGGGCGGACTACGTCGAAGGACTGCAGGCGGAGTACGAGCGGGACATCGACATCGTCCATCTGGCGGCGGAACTGGTCGTGGACGCCCTGGTCGAACCGGAGGAGTTACGCAGCGAGGTGATCGTCCGACTGGCTGCCGCCAGGTCCAAGGATCGAACCTTTTCCCGGCGGCGGCACGGCATCACGCCGGTCTGACTCCCGCGGTGACTGATCCGCGGCAATCGTCGTCGGGATCGCGCTGGGGAACCCGCCGGGAGCCGAGCGGCTTCAGGAGCGCTCGGACCCGGTGTCCACGACGGCGGTTTCCGGGTGTGGGCTGAGCTCGTCCGGGAACACGAACCGCCGGTACGCCCAGAAGCGGAAAATCATTCCGACGATTGTGCCGACCACATTGGCCGAGAAGAAATCGACCACGCTCACCGTGAACCGGCTGTAGTGCTCGACGTCGATACCGATGGCGTAGTGGGTGAACCACAACGGGATCAGGTTGAGACCCAGCGCTATGCCGTTGACGAGGAAGAACAGCATCGCCTCGTGGTGCCGTTCCCGCCCTCCGCGCCGACTGAACGACCATTCCCGGTTCAGGATGTAGCTGAAGATCGTCGCGACGAGGATGGAAATGATCTTGGAGGTGATGACTTTCCGGTCGAGCACGGTATGGGAAAGAAGGGTGAAAAGCCCGGTGTCCAGCAGCCACGAGGTGCCCCCGACCACGAGAAATTTCGCGAGTTCGCGATGTTTGGGTGGCAGCACTTCACGGACCCGGTCGATCAGATTCACCGGCCCAGTCTACCGGGACCATCTTCACCGACCTGCGGTTCGGCGGGTCCGGTCAGCCTGCGATGGCGATCCTTCCGGTCAGCACAGCTCGCCGGTCCCCGGTCAGCCGGGCGTACGGCGGCAACCTCTGGACACCCTCGGCCTCCGGTGCCACCTGCACGGTCAAGGTGGTGGTCAGGTCGCCGGATGACGACGGCTCACAGATCACGGTGCCAGGTCCCAACGTGTGGCCTCTTCCACGGCGCCACCCACGAACGTGTGGCCCCTTCCACGGTGAAACTTACCTCCAGGGCGGTCGTCCGGCGGCCGGCCTGTTGCACCGGTCGCCCCCCGGCGCGGTGTAGGTGGAGCCGGCGATGGTGACGGTCACCGTGGCGTGGCTGGTCGCCGGAGGCACCGCCAACCGAACGAGGACCGCAATCCGTCCACCGGCGGCTATCGGGGGCAGTGCGCAGCTGATACTGACCCGCCCCGAGTCGCCAACCGGCTGGGGGGCACCGCATCCTGGCTCGACGACCGGTAGGAGCGAGGCGGAGCCGAACTCCTGAGTACCGAATATCCGAGAGGCGAATTCAGGGCCGGAGCGCATACCGTCGCCCGGGATCTGCGGGGTAGAGCCCGCTGCCGACAGACCGACCGGGCCGCTGATCACCATCGTCTCGCGGGTCGACGCCATCTGGCCTTGGTTGGCCACAGTCAACGACAGCGATTCCACGCCGCCGCCGATGAGCCGCCGCCGAAGGGTGTCGGGAACCACGATCAGTCTGGGTGGGGTCGGCGGAATGCCGGTCGGGGTCGGGGGAGTAACGGGCGACGGACCGTTGGTGGCCCCAGTGGTGGGCGAAGGGCTGCCGGTGGGCGTCGGCCGGGTCGAGGGAGTCGAGGTCGCCCTTGTCGGGGGAATAGACCTGCTGGTGCCGGCGACCCGGGTCGTCGTCGGAGCGGGTGACGAGGTCGGCTGGGTCGAGGTCGGCGGGATCGAGCTCGGTGGGGGCGAGGCACGGACCCTGGGCGGCGGTGTCGCGGTCGTCCCGACCGAGGGGTTCGACGTGCCGGGATCGGGCGCCGTCGCCGCAGTAGGGACTTCGAACGTCGGCGGAAGGTCGCCGGAGAAGGTCCGATCAGCCGGGCCGGGTGGCTGCCCCAACGCCAATTGGGTTGCCACAGGCCGGGACGCCGCCCTCGGGGTCGCGAGCCTGGAAATCGCGGGTCCGGAAACTGCCGGCCGGGATGTCGCCGGCCGGGAGGTGACCGGGGGACGGATCGGCGGCGAGGGAGCATTCCCCGCCAAATTCGTCTGCTCCGACCCGAAGGTGCGTGGCGGATCGACCGGTGCTTCGGAGGTCGATCCGGTGAAGGCCGCCCCGAGGTTCGGGGGCGCCGACCCGGGACCCGGGCCGGTGAACGCGACCACCACCCAGATGACCAGCCCGGCGGCAACAGCCGCTCCGGCAGCGATGGCGGCCCACTGGCCGGTCGTGCGAGCCGATCCCGCCGGGCCTGCGGCGGCGCCGACGGCGGTACCCGCTTTTCCTGTTGCTGCGGCCTTCCCACCTGCTGTCGCCGCGACTTTTCCGGCTGCTGCGGCCTTCCCGCCGGCGAGCGCGCCCAGCTGGACGAGCGGGGCAACCGGCGGCAGACCCGCAAGATAGCCGACCGCGACGCCGCCGAGCAGCAGTGGAGCGAGCAGTGCGCGCAGGCTCGAATTGATCTGGGACAGCTCGGCGGCGAGGGCGCGGCAACGGTCGCATTCCGCCAGATGTGTTTCGACCTCAGCGGTTTCACGTTTGGACAGGGCACCCCTGGTCCACGCTCCGAGGCGCTCGACCGTCATTCGGCAACGGTTGGCCCCGGTGTCGGCCAGATGTGCCTGCAGGTAGGCCTCGCGCAGGCCTTCCCGGGCCCGGAACGCCAATGAGGAGACCGCATTGGGCGCCATGCCCAACAGCAACCCGACCTCCGCGGCCGACTGTCCCTCGACCTGGGTATGCCAGAGCACTGTCTGCCAGCGTTCCGGGAGGGCGGCGAAAGCCCGCCCCACCAGACCGTTCTCGAACTCGGCAAGCACCGGGTCGACGACCGGTCCGGGCTCGTCGTGGGCGCTGATGTCATCGGTGAAACGCAGCGGACGGTCCTTGCGGGTGCGGTCGTAGGCCGTGTTGCGAAGGGTGGTGAAGAGGTAGGCCCGAAATGCCAGATCCGGACCCCTTCCGGCGAGCAGGCCGTCCAGGATCCGGGCGAACGCTTCCGACACCAGGTCGTCCGCCTCACTCGGCGAGCGGGCGAACTGCCGCGCCAGGGCGCCGGCCGCGGCGACATGCCGGGAATAGAGGTCGGCGAACGCCGCCCGATGTCCCGCCCGGACGAGGGTGATCAGCTCGGCGTCTCCGGGCGGTGGCACCGCTTCGTCGGCGAAGGGCACTGGTCACTCCTTCCCGGGTCGTTGGACAGTGTGACCTGTCCGGGCGCGCGCCCGAACTGCCACCCGAAAGATTCCCCCAAAGATTCCATCCAGTCGCGTGATGACCACGCTTTCTGTTCGTCTCGTCGCGGACGGGACATCTGTGTGCAACCGAAGTTGGAAGGGGGTGCCGGGTGGTGTCCATCGGGAAGGCGGCCCGGACCGCTTTGGCCGGCGAGCTGGGAGGGCGATGGCGGACAGCGGCGGCGACGGCGGGTTGGGCATTTCCGGACGACTGGTATGTCCCGGCGGTGGATGCAGTGTGCGAGGCGATCTCGGCCGCCGGTGACGTCTGGGCTCCGGCCCAGCGGCTGGGCAGGGCCCGGGCGGCCGGGGGCATCCTGCTTGCCGAAAGCCTGGCCGATATCGACCAGCTGGCGGCGCTGGTGCACCGTAGGTACGTGGCGCCGTTACGCCGGGCCGTGTCACTCGGCTGGGCAGAGGCCTTCGCGACGCCGCCGGTGACCGTCACCGACCCGTTGACCGGCCTGGTCACGGCGGATTACCTGCGCGTCCGGCTGGGCGAGGTTTATCGGGGGGCTGCCGCAGAAGGGTTGTCCGGCAACGACAGCCTCGCACTCGTCGTCGTGCGGCTCGATCTGGCCGGGACGAGGGGTTGGCATCGAACCCTGCCGATGATGCTGGTCGGGGACAGCATGCGGATGGTGTTCGACGGCGGCCAGACCCTGGCCCTGCTCGGTGAATCCGTGGCGGTCACGCTCACCGGGCGGAACCCGATGCTGGGCCGGCAGGCGAGTCTGCTCGGGTCTGCGGTCGAGGCCCGCCTGCAGGCAGATACGCAGCTGTCGCTGCCCAGCCCGAGGGTATGGGTGGAGGCGCTGCCCCCGGACCATGCCGCGGCGCTGGACCTGCTGATTGAGCTCGCGCGCTGAATGGGGGCGGGTCGACCGCCGGGCGATACCCTCGGGCGGTGGACTCCCGAACAGGCATGCCGCGGGTCGGAATGGTGGGGGGCGGCCAGCTGGCCCGGATGACGCACCAGGCCGCGATCGCCCTCGGTCAGAGTCTGCGCATCCTCTCGCTGACCGCTGACGAGTCGGCGGCGCTGGTTGCGCGTGACGTCCAGCTGGGGGCGCACGACGACCTCGACGCACTGCTGCGTTTCGCGGAAGGCTGCGAGGTCGTCACCTTCGACCACGAACACGTTCCGGCAGAACATATCCGGGCATTGGTGGACGCCGGTCATGCAGTTCACCCGGGGGCGGATGCGTTGCAGTACGCCCAGAACAAGGCGCTGATGCGGGGGCGGCTCGCCGGTCTCGGCCTGCCGGTTCCGGTATTCCAGGTGGCCGCCGCCGGTGCGGATCTCCTGTCTGACATCGCCGCATTCTCCGTGACACACGGCTGGCCCGTGGTGGTGAAGAGGGCGACCGGTGGATACGACGGCCGGGGGGTCTGGGTGCTGAGCTCGGCCGCAGAAGTGAGCGCTGCGGCCGCCGAACTCCCGACCGCCGGCGAGATCGTGATCGAACAGTTCGTGCCGATGCGGCGCGAGCTGGCGGCGGTGGTGGCCAGATCACCCTTCGGTCAGGCTGCGGCATGGCCGGTGGTGCAGACGGTTCAACGGGACGGAATCTGTGTCCAGGTGATCGCACCCGCCCCGGACCTGCACCCCGACGTCGCCGCGGTGGCCGTCGAACTTGCCCTTCGGATCGCCGGTGACCTGGGAGTGGTCGGCGTGCTCGCGGTCGAACTTTTCCAGACCGAGGTGTCCGGGTCGGCGCCCGACGGCCTGATGATCAACGAGTTGGCCATGCGCCCGCACAACTCTGCGCACTGGACGATGGACGGCTCGGTGACCAGCCAGTTCGAGCAGCACCTGCGCGCCGTCCTGGACTACCCGCTGGGTCGGACCGACGCGCTCTCGCCGTGCACCGTGATGGGCAACGTCCTGGGCGGGCCGGACACCGGGCCCGGGTCGGCGATCGGCATGGACGAGCGGGTCCACCACCTTGCGGCGCGATTCCCCGAGGTGAAGATCCACCTGTACGGCAAGGCATTCCGGCCGGGCCGCAAGCTCGGGCATGTGAACGTGGCCGGGGATGACGTCGATCGGCTGCGCACCGTGGCCGCCCTGGCGGCCGGCTGGCTGGGCAACGGCGTCTGGGACGACGGCTACCAGATCCATCCGCGGGCAGCTGACCCCACCCCCCTCGTCGAGGTGGCCTCTTGACCGGCTCGACGTCGCAGACGCCGGTGGTCGGCCTGATCATGGGCAGCGATTCGGACTGGCCGGTGATGTCCGACGCGGCCGATATTCTCGACGACTTCGCCGTTCCCTACGAGGTCGGGGTGATCTCCGCCCACCGCACGCCGGCGCGGATGTTGGACTACGCGGCCGGGGCTGCGGCCCGAGGACTGCGGGTCGTCATCGCGGGGGCGGGCGGCGCCGCCCACCTCCCGGGGATGGTCGCTGCGGCCACCGTGCTGCCGGTCATCGGGGTGCCGGTTCCGCTGACCACTCTGGACGGCATGGATTCGCTGCTGTCGATCGTCCAGATGCCTGCCGGGATCCCGGTCGCCACGGTCTCGATCGGCGGCGCCCGGAATGCAGCTCTGCTCGCGGTTCGCATCCTGGCCACCGCCGGCGATGCGGCCGGCCGGGCTTTGGCCGCCGAACTGGCCGCCTTCACCGACGACCTGCAGGCGAGTGTCCTGGCAAAGGACAAGGCGCTGCGGGATCGCACCGGCCACTGACCCGGGCTTCGCTCAGTCGGCCCGTAGAACCAGCAGGAACTGGCCACCGCCGGGCTCGGCCCGGGCGGTGACGTCGAGATCGGGAGTCAAGCGGGACAACCTGTCGACGAGCCACTTGCCGGCCCGGTCAGCATCGCCCCTGGTCGGGCAGCGGCCGACGACCTCCCGGCCACCCTTGCGGCCGAGCCGTTCGGAGACTCCGATGATCGGCGCCGGGTCGAGCACGAAGAGCTCGGGCGCCCACGCGACGACCGGCTTGGTCGCGCCCTTCTTCGTGTTGCAGGCCCGGTGTGCCAGTCGCTCAATTCCCGGGGCCTTGCCCTTGGCCTTTGCCGAGACATAGAAGCTGTCGATGCTCGGACCCCGACCGTCGTTGACCGACTTCCCGGGGTCGACCGGCTCGTCGCAGAGCCAGCACCGCCACTTCTCGCGCTCGCCGACCTCCGTCAACGTGCTCAACGGGTGCCCGGAGCCCCGCAGGTCGTTCTCACGTCTGCACCGTACCGCGGTGGGCGAGGGGGCTTGCCGAGCCGGGTCGGCGACGTTTCTGGCAACAGTTTCGTCGCCCGAACAACACCTGTGACCGGGTGCAGCTGTTGCCAGGATCGCCGAACTGTTGCTCGGACGACGATCAGCAGGTGCGCCGGCGGCGCTAGCATCAAGTTACCGGCGGGTAACCATGAGTGGCACACCCATCGATGTCCTGCCCGATGATGTGGAGATCACCGTGACCACTGACCACCTGTTCGCCGTCAATGACGACCACCGCGCTATCCGCGAGGCGATCCGGGAGATCGCCGAAGGGGAGATCAAGCCACATGCCGCGGATGTCGACGAGCGCGAGCGATTTCCCGTCGAAGCCCAGAAGGCCTTGGTGGCGTCGGGTTTCGCCGCTGTACACATCCCGGAGCAGTACTCCGGCGCGGGTGCCGACGCCATTGCCACCGTCATCGTCATCGAGGAGATCGCGAGGGTGTGTGCGTCCTCGTCGCTGATCCCGGCCGTGAACAAGCTCGGCTCGATGCCGATCATCCTGGCCGGTTCGGAGGAACTGAAGAACTCGGTGTTGCCGTCGATCGGGTCCGGCGAGTCGATGATCTCCTACGCACTGAGCGAGCGGGAAGCCGGCAGCGACGCCGCCGCGATGCGGACCAGGGCCGTTCGCAAAGGTGACGAATGGGTGCTCAACGGCACCAAGAGTTGGGTCACCAACGCCGGTATTTCACAGTGGTACACGGTGATGGCGGTCACCGATCCGGATGCCAGGCCGACGTCGTCGGGGATTTCGGCCTTCGTGGTGAACGCCGACGATCCCGGTTTCGAAGTGGGCACCAAGGAACGCAAATTGGGCATCAAGGGATCACCGACCAGGGAGATCCATTTCCGCGACTGCGCGATACCTGGCGACCGGATCATCGGTGAGCCCGGCAGCGGATTCCGGACCGCCCTGGCCACTCTGGACCACACCCGCCCGACCATCGGCGCGCAGGCTGTCGGCATTGCGCAGGGCGCCCTGGAGGTGGCGGTGGAATACCTCAAGGAGCGCAAGCAGTTCGGCAAGCGGCTCGCCGAATTCCAGGGCCTGCAGTTCATGGTCGCCGACATGGCCATGCAGATCGAGGCGGCCCGCACGCTGGTCTACCAGGCGGCGGGCGCTGCCGAACGCGGCGACGCCAACAGGGGATTTCTGGCCGCGGCCGCCAAATGCTTCGCCTCCGACGTGGCGATGAAGGTGACGGTGGACGCGGTGCAGTTGCTCGGCGGCGCCGGCTACACCCGCGACTTCCCCCTGGAACGGATGATGCGGGACGCCAAGATCACCCAGATCTACGAAGGCACCAATCAGATTCAGCGACTGGTGATGGCCCGGTCCCTGCTGCGCTGACCGCCGGAGTTGCCCTCATGCGCCCGTCCGACGCAGACCCGCCACGGCGAAACCCGCTGTTACCGTGGCCTTCTCGGCCAGTGCCTGCCCGGCGAGCGACCCGGGCGACCCGTCGGACTGCACCAGCGAACCGTCGACGGCCAGCGCCGCCAACAGGGTGCCGACCAACCCGCCCGGGAGGGTCCAGGGGAGATTGGACAGGAGCCGATCGCCCGGCGACAGCGCCGACGCCTGCGCGTCGACCAGTTCCAGGAGGTCGGCCACGCTCCATTCGGCCCGGTCGGTCGAGACGGCGCGGGCAGTGTGCGGTACCGGCCCGCGCGGGCTGAAGCGGTCGGCCTGTGGCAACACCGCGGTGGTGAAATCACGCTGGTGTGCGGCAACCGTCCGGCTGGGGGCGCCGAGCGGGTGACCGGATACCACGAAGACTTCTTCGGCGGCGCCATCTGCCGGGTCGGCCCCATCCGGGACGAAAGCGGCTGCGGCGTTGGGGGAATCGACGTCAGTGACGACCAGACCGGCCCACCAGGTGCCGAGCAGGACGGCGGCGGTCTGCCAGCCGGCCGGTGACCCGACGTAAACGAGGTCACCGGGCCGACTGCCCAGTTCGTCGAGAAGCAGGCCGGCGACCTTCGCCGACCAGTTCGCCAACGAAGCCGTCGAGAGTTCGGTGCGGTTGCCGGCGCTGTACTGCGTCAGCCGGGGCCGGGAACCTTCGCCGCGGAGCAGCGGTGCCAACAAAGCGGTGGTGACATTGCCGGCCGGCGGGGTCGCCCGCATCGTCAAACCACGCGGGGGGGCCGCCCGCTCTGTTCCCTCGCCGGGCGGGGCCGGCATCAGTTGACGCAGCCGGGGGCGGCGGCGTTGATCGAGGTGGACGCCGCCGAATTGGGGGCTGCCGCTGCTGCGGGGGCTGCTGAGGGACCGGGCAGGCCCACCAGCCCAGGACCTCGCAGTCCCGAGCCAGGGGCCGGCATGTCCTGCCCGACGACAATTGCGACGTGCCCCTTGCCGAGCGAGGTGTCCTCGATCAGCCGGCCTTTGCCGCCGAGCGCCTGCTGGACCGCCAGCGCGGCGTCCTTCGCGCCCGCTGGGTAGCCGATGGTGGTGGTGGGGTGTTGATTGCCCGGCCCGACACCGGGGAAATCGGTCACCTGACCGCGGGCGAAGCCGGCACCCACCAACTGATCGGAGACAGAGGCGGCCATCTTCGCGGTGGTGGTGGCGTTGAGCACGTCGACCGTCACCGTTGCCCTGTTGATCGCGGCCTGGTCCACCGTGACACCCGGTCCGCCCGCCACCGGCCCGGCGGATGAACTGCCGGGCGATGCGGTCGCCTTGCCGTTGACGTCAGCGAAGAACTTCTTGATCTCGGGCGGATCGGTGGCCAGCGCATCGGCTCCGATACCGCCCTGCGCGCCGTGCGTCGGAATGGTCGCGAAAGTAACGTTGCCGCCGGACAGATTCGCCATCTGACTGGCAAAGGTGAGCAGGTCGAAACTCTTGTCCAGGACGAGAGAATTATCCGCGGCTGCGAGCAGGGAGTTCAGTTTCCCGGGCGAACTGAGCGTCCCGACCGAGAGCATCTTGCTTGTTGCCCCGGCCAGAAATGCCTGCTGGCGGCGCACCCGGTCGAGGTCCCCGGCCGGCAGGCCATGCCGCTGCCGGACGAACGCCATCGCCGCTTTTCCGGAGATCTCCTGCCGCCCGGCCTTGAAGTCGGCGCCGGAGAACGGATCCTTGACCGCGGTGTTCAGGCAGACGGGGACGCCGCCCAGGGCCACCGAGAGCTGGTAGAAGCCGATCAGATTGACCTCCGCGTAATGGTCGATCTTCAGTCCGCTGAAGGCCTGCACGATCTTGATCAGCATCGTCCGGCCGGCCTCGTTGGAAACCCGCTCCCTGGCCGGCTTGTCGGATATGGTCTTGACCAGATGTTGCTCGGTGTAGGCCTTGGCGGTGCCGTAGAAGGCGTTGACCTTGTTCGGCTTGTAGGTGCCCTGGCTTCCGTCCGGATACGGCCCCTTGACCTGATCGGACACAGATTGCGGGATCCAGGTGTCGCGGGGCAGGGACACTGCCGTCGCCCGGGCGCCGCCGGCCGGGACATGCACCACCATGATCGTGTCGGTGTTGACGCCGCCGCCGTCGTCCTGAGTGCTGACCGCGGCCAGTTCGGCCGCGCTCAGCGGATTACCCTGCTGATCGGTCCGGGCATCTGAACCGACGAGCAGGATGTTGACACCGCTGCGGAGCACCACGCCGGCCTCGCCCGCGTCGTTCACGCCGTTGCTCTCGGCCACCGCGGTCGTCGCCTTGTTTGCGAACACCCAGGCGAAGGCGAAGCCGGCAAGAACGGCGGCCGACAGGATCGCCGCGATGATCCGCCCGGCGACGATCCCGGCCGACTTCCGGTGCCGACCATGGCGAGGCGCCGGGTAGCCGACGGGCCGGCGCGCGGCCGGTGGCGGGGCCCCGGTCGATGGTGGCGAGTTCCTCGTCGGACCGGCCCCGGGCGGGACCGCCCCTCGAGGATCCGGCAGGAACGGCCCTTGAGCATCCGGCGGGAACGCGCCTCGAGGCGGCTGCGGGCCTTGGTTCGGCGGTTGCGCTGGTGGCCGCTGCGCGCCTGCCGGCGGCCCGAAAGCGCCGGCCGGGAACACCGTCGTACGGTCCGAGTCGATGTCCGACCAGGCCCGCTGGGCCGGCGACCGGCGCTCCCCTGGCTGGCGGTCCGGCGGCTGGCGGTCCGGACGGGGCCGGTCCTCCCGTTGCGCCTTGCCGGCCGAGGGGCCGAAGCTGCGCGGGCCGGAGCGCCGGTCGCGCGTCGGGTCTGGCCCCGAGGACTCGTTCATCGAATGCGGACCTTTCTGGTAGCCGCGTCACTGCCGCGGCAATTGTGTTCTACAGCGAAATTTGAAGCGCAGCGAACCCTGTTCTACGGCTGGTGATCTCCGCGATTCGATGCACCCGTGCCATCGGAACGGTACGGATGCGGTCTGTCCCGGACGTTCCGTTCCGCGAGATCGCCCGGTGGGGGACGCCCGTCGGTACTGGGCGGTTGCTCGCCCAGACACGGACCAAGGGACGCCGACGTCCCCGCCTGAGCCTATTGTCGAGGGCCGCCCCGGACCGGCCATTTCGGCAGTTCGTGCGAGTCGAGGAAGGTGGGTGACCCGGCGGGCATGCGGGGCGGGCCGTTGGGTGGGGCAGAATGACCGACCATGCACATTCTCGTGACCGGCGGCGCCGGCTTCATCGGCTCGGCCTTCACCCGCAACGTCCTGTCCGACGAATACCCCGGACTGCAGGGCGCGGAGGTCACCGTGCTGGACAAGCTGACCTACGCGGGCAATCTCGCAAACCTGGCGACGGTGGCTGATTCGGATCGTTACCGTTTCGTCCTGGGCGACATCTGCGATCCGGAATTGGCCGCCGATCTCGTCGGAAAGGCCGACGCGGTGGTGCATTTCGCGGCCGAATCACACGTGGACCGGTCCATTATGGGAGGCGCCGATTTCGTCCTGACGAACGTCCTTGGTACCCAGACCCTGCTGCAGGCGGCGCTTTCGACGAAGTTGGTCAAGTTCGTCCACGTCTCCACCGACGAGGTGTACGGGTCGATCGACGAGGGCTCCTGGAACGAGCAGTGCCCGCTCGAACCCAATTCGCCGTATTCGGCGTCGAAGGCGTCGTCGGACCTGATCGCCAGGGCCTATGCCAAGACCCACGGACTGCCGGTCGCGATCACCAGGTGCTCGAACAACTACGGCCACTACCAGTTCCCGGAGAAGGTCATCCCGCTGTTCGTGACGAACCTGATGGACGGCCAGACCGTGCCGTTGTACGGCGAGGGCGCCAACGTGCGCGACTGGCTGCACGTCGATGACCACTGCCGGGGGATTGCCCTGGTACTCACCGGCGGTCGGCCGGGTGAGGTGTACAACATCGGCGGCGGTACGGAGCTCACCAACAAGGAGCTGACCTATTTGCTGCTGGAGGCCACCGGACGGGACGATTCCTCCATCGAACGAATCGTCGACCCCAGAGGCGGCGGTCACGACAAGCGATACTCCGTCGACATTTCGAAGATCCACGGTGAACTGGGCTACACGCCGCAGGTGTCGTTCGAGCAGGGGCTGGCCGACACCGTCGCCTGGTACTCAGACAACCGCGACTGGTGGGAGCCGCTGAAGGCGCGCTCCTTCATCGACCGCTGACATGGGTGAAATCGTGGCCACCTCCGTCGGGCGTCCGGTTCGGCTGCTGGTCACCGGCGCGGCCGGACAGCTGGGCAGTGAGCTGCTCGCCGCGGCGTCGGCGTCGGGCACACCCGCTCGCGGACTGACGGCGGCCGAGCTCGACATCACCGACCAAGCGGCCGTCCGGCGGGCCGTCGGTGAATTCGCCGCCGAGTCCGCCGCCGAGTCCGCTGCCGATGGGGGATCAGGACGGGAGCGCCGGCCGGTGCTGATCAATGCCGCCGCCTACACAGCTGTGGACGCCGCCGAGGCCGACCACGAGCGGGCACATGCGGTGAACGCGACCGGGCCGGGGTACCTGGCCGCGGCAGCAGCGGCGCACGGCGTCGGATTCATCCATGTCTCCACGGACTATGTGTTTCCCGGCGACGCCACCTCCCCGTACGAAGTGGACGACGCGACAGGCCCGCGCAGCGTCTACGGGAAGACCAAGCTCGCGGGAGAGCTCGCCGTTGTCGAAGCGCACCCGGGCGCGCAGATTGTGCGGACCGCCTGGGTGTACGGCGCGACCGGATCCAACTTCGTCAAGACGATGGCCGCCCTGGAGGCATCGCGCGACACCGTGAGCGTCGTGGACGACCAGCGGGGCTCACCCACCTGGTCCGCCGATCTGGCCGGGGGGCTGATCGAGCTGGCCGGAGCGGACGTAGCGGGCGGCATCCTGCACGCGACCAACGGCGGCGAGACGACCTGGCACGGGCTGGCCGCAGCGGTGTTCGCCGCCGTCGGGGCGGACCCGGCCCGGGTGCTGCCGACGACCAGTGACGCGTTCGTGCGGCCGGCGCCCAGGCCGGCCTACTCGGTGCTGTCGGGCCGGGCCTGGAAGGACGCCGGTCTGACACCGCTGCCCGACTGGAAGGCTGCGCTGGCCGCAGCCTTCAGATCGCACGGTGCCGAACTGGCGCCGGCCCGGCTGGGTAGCGGGTCGCGACACCCGTAGCGGCTCTGGTCACCGGCGGTCACCTGGACGGTCGACCAGCGGCTCGGACGGGGAGATCGGTGACCCGTCCCCGCCCGTTCCACGCTCTGGACGCAGGCTGCTGCCCGGAATATCGATTCGGTCGGGCTCATTTTACCGAGATTGGGTCACTCGTAAGATCCGTTACTCCCTGTCGTTACACGACTACAATCGGTATCAGAGCGGCCGACTCTTGCGCGGCCGGGTGATGCCCATTGATACGAGGTGACCCATGAAGGACTTTTCAGAACAGCGCCGGCCGGGCCGGATGGCCGCCGTCATTGCCGGGGTCGCCATTGCCTGCGTGGTGGCCACCGGCGTCGCTGGGGCCGGCGGTCCGATTGGTGATCTGCCGCTGTCCGCACCGCTTCGTCCCGCCCCGGCCGTTGCATCGTCGCCCGCGCCGCTCCGGGCGCCGCAACTGACCGCCTTCGACGCGCAGATGATCGGCCTGATCAACGCCGCGCGAACGGCCAACCGCGTCGTGCCGCTCGCCCAGTCGAGCGGCCTCACCCGGTATGCGCTGTGGTGGTCCAACCAGATGACCAACGGCGCCACCGGATATCAGCTCGCCCACAACCCGCAGGCCTTCGACCTGATGCCCGCCTATGGCGCCGGTAACCGGACCAGTTGGGGAGAGAACGTCGCCTGGTCCTCGTCGACCGCAACGACCGCGACGAGCATTTTCAACGCCTACATGGCCTCCCCCGATCACCGCAGGAACATCCTCGGCGCAGGCTATCGATTCATCGGCATGGGCACGGTCGGCGGCGCGCACGGCCTGTTCAGCACCACCGAGTTCACTGACAAAGTGGTCCCCGTCCCGCCCCCGCCGCCGCCGGTGGTGCTGCGGGACAACGACTTCGTGAGGGACACCGCAACCGGGGCGATATACCGGATGGCCGGGGGGGCTCCGATCTACGTCAGCTCCTGGGCAGCCTTCGGCGGCGGCAAACCGTCGCGTCAGATGTCTCCGGCCGCAATTGCCAAACTCCGGAAGTACCCGACTGACGGCACATTCATCCGGACCCCCGATACCGGAGCGGTGTACCGCTTGGCCGGCGGGGCGCCGATCTACGTATCGAACTGGGCGGCAGTCGGTGGCGGGTCCCCGACCGTGAACGTGGACCCCATGGCGGTGGCCCGCGCCCGTGAGGTCCAGTTCTACAACCATCTGCGGCAGAAGCCGCTGGACGGCACGCTGGTGCGACTCGCCAACGAGCAGGTCTACGTCGTCGCCGGTGGCGCGCCTCTCTACGTGGCCTCCTGGGCCGGGTTCGGCGGGATGAGACCGACTGTGCTGGTGGACGGGGCCGCGATCGCGAAGGCGGGGATCGGTGGCGGTTGGAACCACCTGACCGTGTACCCGGCGGACAACACCTTCCTGCAGGCGTACGGCTCCGGCGGGATATACCGGGTCCTCGGCGGCAGGGCCGGCCACCTGGCCTCATGGATGCTGGTCGGCGGCCCCAAGCCGTACACGATCGTCCACGCCTGGGCTATCTCCAAGGCGGGCAGCGGCGCGCCTTACAACCACCTCAGGCCATGACTTCACCGCAGAGGCGGGCGTCGCGCTGAGACTTGACACGGCTGCGCCCGAGGCCGCAGCTGTGTCGAGCGTTTCACAGCGACCTGCTGCACGCATCGGTCCTTGATCTCGTCGGCGCAGCTTGATGTCGCGAAATTCAGCGCCCTAGGCGGCCGGGCCTGCCGGCGGCTGGTCGCCGCCGGAACCCGGGTCACCGGTGCTCGAGGTGACATCGGCCCGATTCGGTGACGCGTCTGCGCGCCCATGATCCTCGACAGGGACGCCGTGGAGCACTTCGCGCAGTTCCCGGTGCTCGGAGTTCGTGATGACGCTGTAGCCCGTCATGACAGCGCCCCCCACCCAGGCAATTGCCGCAATCAGCAACACCGAAATTCCGACGGCAGCCGGGACCGCGCTCCACGAAAGCAGACGATGGATCGCGGCCGCCCAGACGCTCGGCGTCAGTGGCTGCCCGGGGAGGAGCCAGAAGAGGTCGGCAGAGGTGTAGATGGCCCACCCACTGACCAACGATCCGATGATCGCGATCAGCGCCGGTACCCATTTCCAGCATCGTCGGAGCAACAGTGCACCGGCGACCGTCAGCGGGAAGAGGATGCCGAAGACACCGGGATAGGCGTACCGACCTTGCAAGCCCGCGAAAGAGTCGAAATGAACCCAGTGCCGGTAGGAGGTGAAACAGATCATGGCGACGGCGGCCAGGCCCACGGCGAGGATCGCCAGTAGGTCGATGCGCCGACCCCGCAGGACGACGACAGCAACAATCGCTGCGAGGAGCGTCGCGATGGTCAGCAGCCAGATCATGCTGCCCGGCAGGGTCGGCGGTCCGCCGAGCCCGAGCCCGGCCCAGAATCGGCTGGGGATCTGGTCGCGCACTGCGTTCAGAAACGGGCGAAGGGCAGCCGGTTGGCCGGGCGGCCGCGGCTTGAGCGTGACCAGGGCCAGGTCGCGTCCGTAGCCATCGGGTTGGAACTTGCCGAACCGGATCTCGTTCCGGACCCACCACGCGACTGTTCCGATGACCCCGACCAGCAGGGCCACCACAGTCGGCCATGCCGGCAGACGCCGGAGGCGGACCGCCCCGATCAGGTAGGCGACCGGCACGATCATCAGGACGAAAAGGACGGTCGACTTCGTCAGGGACCCGGCGACACAGAGCCCGGCAATCCACCACGCGGTCCTGGTGCTCTGACTACCGTGGGCGACCGCCAGGGACAGTGCGATCACCGCAGCGCCGATCACGATCGCCAGATTGTCGTTGTTCAGACTGGCCGCGCTGCGTGCGAGACCAGGGACCAGCAGCGGCAGGAATGCAGCCGACTGGGCGATCGCGGTATCGCCGACGAGCAACCGGGACGACCGGTACATCAGGTACGGCAACGGAAGCAGCATCAAGATGTTCAGAAACTTCAGAATCCACATGAGAACGTCGGTCGGCATGGAGTTCGCAAAAGGCAGAAGCCGGGTCAACGCACCGAGGACCGCATAGTAGAGGGGAGGATGCTGGGTGAGGTAATTGACCGGTAGCGCGGTGCTGGTTCGCACGTCCCCGCCCAATTCGTCGTACGACCGGCGAACGTCCCGAGTGGGCGCCGGGGTCACGGCGAACCTTTCCAGCAGAGGCAGGGCTTTCGATGTCGGCAGGTAGGAGTTCTGGGCGCCCGCGGATCCGATGCTGAGGTTGATACTGCCGGGATCCGGTGCGAGGTGACCATTCGCGGATGCCATCACCCGGTCGAAGTGAAATAGCTCGTCCGGACTTTGCAGCAGCGGCGTGTTCATCAGGAACGACAGGCACACACCCGCGAACATCAGGGTCGCAGCCAAGACGGATATCGTCGAACTGCGCCAACGACGACGTCGACGGAGCACGAACGAATCCGGCAGCGACGTCCGCTGGTCAAGACGCACAGGGCTACTCGGCGCGGAACTGGAAATGCCGGTCACCGGTGGGCTTTCCCCTCTCGACACTGGACACGCCTGGACCGCCCAGGACCGATCACCGCCGGACTTCGGGAAGGAATGCATCCCGCACCGGCGTGCCCCATCGGTTCCGGATGAATTCCACCTCTCGATCGGCGACTGACTTGGATCTGGTCCGGGATTCGAAGTGGTAGAGCTCGCAGTCCGCGAGGCAGACCACCCGGTAGCCCAGAGCTCTGATCTTGTAGGACAGATCGACATCGTTGTAGTTCATCGGCAGCTGCTCGCTCAGACCGCCGACCTGCTCGTAGACCTCCCGTCGAATGGCTGCGCAGGCCGCGGTCACTCCGGAGGCCTCCCGATTGACGATGAGCGCCCCGAAATGACCGACGTCCTCACCGAAATACCCGTAATAGGGATGCTGCCAGATCCCTTCCGCGTAGGCATGACCCGCGTGCTGAATCGTTCCATCGGACAGCAACAGGCGGGCGCCGACCATTCCGACATCAGCCTCGGCCAGCGGGGCCACCAGTGTCTCGAGCCAATAATCCGACTTGACCTCGACGTCGTCGTTCAGCAGCACGATCACATCACCCGTGGAGTGGACGAATCCCAGATTGCATTTCTCGCTGAAATTGAAAGGGTTGTCGTAAGGGACCAGCACCAGCCGCCGCCCGGCCACCGCCCGCAGCTCGTCGAGCATCGCGGCCGGCGTGATCAGGTCGTGGACGACGACGATCTCGATGTCGGTGTGTTTCGTCTTCTTCAGTGCAGACCGGACGGCCTCGACGGCGAACCAGCGCGACTCGCCCCAAACGACGCCACGTTGCCCCCTGGTCGGGATGACGATGCTGACCTTGAGGGCCTGATCCAACCGGCGACGGAGGTGATAGAAACCCGGCACCCGGCCGAACTCGGCAACACCATCGATGTTCAGCCGATCAAGATGCTCCTGCACGGCTCTGCGGCCGGCCTCCCACGCATAGGGTTTGGCATCTGTTGTCCCGGAAGCGGACCCGGGTATGACGCGCCAGTGGTAGAGGACCTGGGGAATGTGCGCGACCCGGCGGGCCTTCTCGGTGACCCGCAGTACCAGGTCATGATCCTGGGATCCGTCGAAGGCCGAGCGGAATCCGCCCACTTCCCGGACCAGTGAAGTACGGAGGACCGAGAAGTGACAGGTGTACATGCTGTGGCGGAACCGTTCGGGCGACCAGTCGGGCTTGCGGAATTCCTCGAAATGATTGCCCTGCATATCGATCTTGTCCTCATCGGAGTAGGCATAGTCCGTGTCGGGATGTTCCCGAAGGACATCGGCCATCACCTGCAGGGCATTCGGCGTCAGCAGGTCGTCGTTGTCCAGCAACCCGATGAATTCACCACGGGCGAGATCGACGCCGTCATTGGAGGAACCGGAAATACCCCCGTTCCGCTTCCGGAAGTGAACCCTTATTCTCGGGTCGTCCTGCGCCGCCGCACGCAGGACATCCCGGACCTCATCATCGGGCGAGCAGTCATCGACCAGGATGAGTTCCCAGTCGGTGAAACTCTGCGCAAGCACCGAGTCGATCGCCGCCTGCAGCACACCGAGCGGGGGTTGATACACCGGCGTGACGATGGAGAACATGGGGGCGCCCGTCCTCATCGCTGACGTCCGCGACCGGCGATCCTGGCCATGGGGGCGATGACGGCGCGCCCGATCCGCCAGGTGGCCGAGGCCTTGATCGCGGTAATCTCCGAGTCCGATCGTGAAATGTGGTGTTGGGTCGACTCGAGCTCGGCACGGAGCCTTGCGGTTCGCTCCTCCAGAGCCTTGATCTGCTGTTCCGACGGGTCCATTTCAGCAGCGCGGGTCAATTCCGCCACCTGCTGGCGCAGGGCGTGCACCGTGGCACCGCAGGTACCCAATTCGGACGCGAGCTGATCGTTGCGGGATCGGAGCCGGCCCGCCTCCGCCTCAGCCCCGATAGCCTGATCGTGACTGACCAGCAGTCGATGCCGCAGTTCGGTCACATCAGCCTCGATCTCCCGGTACCGCGCCACCTCGGCGGTCAGCTCGTCGACCCGAAGAGCCTGCGCCGAGGTGACGTGGGTCTGGTCATCCGGTACCGCCCGGACCACGAACTGGTATGTCGTGGCCTCGGGGTCCGCCCGCAGCCGTTCCACCAGCATCGGGTCGAAGTCGTTCTCGTCGACCTTGATCTCCGTGCCGAACAACGGAGCGTGCGTACGGCGCAGTTCGATCAGGGTGAAACCGGCCTCATGGATGAAACTCACCAGCGACTCGCGGGTGAAAAATCGAGTGTGCGTCTCGTCCAGGATTCCGAGGCTGTTGTATCGGAAGTTGCCTTCCAGCAACGCGAGGCGGACATCCCCGTGGGCGATATTCGGGGTGGAGATCAATACGCTGCCGCCCGGAGCCAGTAGCGCCCGGGACTGGCGCAGTGTCGGCAGCGGGTCCCGCAGGTGCTCCAGGACGTCTCCGAAGACAACCGCGTCGAACGAGGCGGGACCGAACACCGAGACGAGGTCGGTGGCCTCCAGATCGCCGACCTCGACCCGGACCAGGTTCTTACGGGCCTCCTGCGCGGTCTCCTCGTTGATCTCGAAACCCGAGGTGATGTTGCCGAAAGCGGACAACACCTCCCCCAGGTACCCGGTGTCGCATCCGACGTCCAGGACACGCTTGTTGCCCCCCACCATGTCCACCAGCAGGGCATGGCTCGTTCCGGGGGACTGTTCGAGATCGAGTTGGATGTCGTACTTGGACAGCGGCACGAAAAACCTCAGTTCGTCAGCGCCAGGGGCGGTCGGTGAGCGAGAAGCGACAAAGAGTCTACGAATCGGTCGCCGGAATCGACCTGGTTGTGCAGCCTATCCGGCAATGAGCTTGCGGGCGACGACAGCCGCCGCGGTGGCCTGCGCCTGAGCGGTCGCCACCTCGACCGGATCGTGACGCCAGAACGGGTCGAGGACGAGCCGGTGATCCCATCGTCTGCGCAGCGTGCCAACCTCGTGCGCGGTGACAGATCGCAGCCGGGTCTTGCTCTCGAAGTGGTACAACACCGCAAACGGCGTGATCAGGATGCGGTAGCCGGATGCGGTGATCTTCAGACTGAGATCAACGTCGTTGAAGTTGATCGGAAGCGCCGGGGACAGGCCGCCGACCTCTTCGAAGACGTCCCTGCGCACCAGCGCGCAGGCCGCGGTCACGCCGGACACCTCCCGCTCCATCAACAGATCACCGACCGGACCAGGCCAGTCGGCCGGTGCGCCGCCGGCAACGTGGGTCACCTCTCCACCCTCGTACAGGTGACCGAGATGCTGGATGGTGCCGTCCTCGAAGAGAAGTTTGGCGCCGACCATGCCGACATCGGCGATGAGCGCCAAGGCGGTCATCGTCTCGATCCAGTCCGGTGACACGATCTCGACGTCGTCGTTCAGCAACAGGAGCAGATCACCCTGCGCCCGGGCGGCTCCGAGGTTCATCTTCGCGGAGAAGTTGAACGGGCCGTCGAAGGGAATCACGCGGAGCCGGTCGCCTGCGATGGTCTTGAGATCGCGCAGCACCGCTGTCGGCGTCGCCGTGTCGGCGACCAGCACGATCTCGTAGTTCGGGTAGGTCGAGAGTTCGACCACCGATCGCACCGCATCCACGATCATCACGCGGGAGACTCCCCGGATCAGACCTCGCGACCCACGGGTCGGGATGATGATGCTGACCAACGGCGGACTCTTCAGCTGTCGGTGGATGCGGTAGATACCGACCGGATGGACCTGCTCGACCGCCCCGGCCACACCGGTCCGCTCGAGGTGGTCGGCCAGGGCCCGCCTCGCCGCATCGAACACCGTCGCGTTGTCCGGGCGCTGCGACACCGAAGCGGGGTGTATCCGCCAGTGGTAGAGCACTTCCGGCAGGTGCTGCACTCCCGCCGCGACCTCGATTGCGCGCAGGGCCAGGTCGTAGTCCTGGCTGCCGTCGTAACCCGGGCGGAAGCCACCCAGTTGGGCCAACAGCGAGCGCCGGTAGACGGTCAGGTGCCCGAAATACATCTGCCCGCGTAGCCGTTCCGGGGAGAAGTCGGGCTTGCGGAACGCCACCCTGAAATGCCCGTCCGGGTGCAACTGATCCTCGTCCGTGTAGACGATGTCGATCGGCCGGCCGGCGCCCGCCGCGGCGTCGAAGACATCGCCCACCCGCTGCAGGGCCGTCGGCGCGAGCAGGTCGTCATGGTCGAGCAGGGCCACATATTCGCCGGCGGCCATCGCCAGTGCCGCCTGGGTGGCGCCCACGATGCCGATGTTCTCCGTACCGGCGACGACGACCAGCCTGCTGTCCCGGGCCGCCGCAGCCTGCATGGCAGCGGTCAACTCCGCGTCGTCGGACCCGTCGTCGAACAGGATCAACTCGAAGCGGGGATCGGTCTGTGCGGTCACCGAGTCGATCATCTCCGCCAGAAACTTTCCGGGCGTGCGAAAGACCGGAACGATGATCGAGTACACCGGTGCGGACGGCTTCGGCCGAACAGACAATTTCGCCGATAGGGGAGACTTCACCGGTACGGAGGAATTCGTCGCTGCAGAGGCCATCCCGGGCACGGCGGGCTCAGTCTGTGCAGGGGTCTTCATCGATGCGGGCGTCCGGCCGCCCGGCGCGAGACGGCGCCCAACGAACGCTGCAAAAAACGCACCATCCTCACCGGCAGCATGGCGAACCGGCCGAGCTGCCAGGTGGTCGAGGCGGTGATCTCCGACACCACCCCTCTGGCTCCGGTCAGGTCGCTCTGCAGCTGGACGGCATCTCGGCGGGCCTGTACCACGCTGTTCTCCGAGTGCACGCGCACCTGCGCGATTTCGGCCTTCAGTCCGATGATCTCGTCGGCCATGGCCAGTCGCCTCATCCGTTCGGCAACGAGGTCGGCGTTTCCCAGTTCCTCGACCTGCCGCTGCAGGAGGTCACGCTCGACCAGCAGGTAATCCCGCTCCGCAATCACCTCGTCGAGCCGGCCCGCGACTTCGCCGACTGCGGCGTTCACCGGCGCAAGCGCCTCGTCGAGGTCGCGCCGCGTCTGGAGCAGGGCTCGTCGTTTGGCCGACACCTCGCGCGTCAACGGAGCCAGCAGTGACTCGTACGCCCCGACCAACTCGACCGTTGTCGACCTCGATCGCTGGAAGACGACGGCCCACGGCGAGATGAAGCGGGCGTCGACGTCGGTGCGGCGGAAGAGTCCGTGCCTGGCGAAATCCTTGGCCCACTCGGCCGTCGGCCGGACATTGATGTGGGTCGGATCGGCGAAGTCGTCCGGGGCGCTGGACATGACCACCAGATCGGTTGCCGCGCAGAGGTTCCGCAGCGCGGTCTGAGCGTCCTCCGCCGCCATGTGCTCGAGCACTTCGATGCAGCTGATCAGGTCGTAGGTGCCTTCCAGGGGCTCGACGAGATCCTTGACCTCGAGCCGCTCGACCAGGCCGGGCGGAGCGCTTTCGACTGCGCGCTCGGAGATGTCGCCGCCTCGGGCGTCGACGCCACGATCGGCCATCGCCCTGACCAGGAAGCCGTTTGCGCAGCCGGCGTCGTAGCTCGTCCGCGGTGCGAACAGACTGACCAGCGAGTCGGCGATCTCACCGAAGAGGACTTTGAGTTGCGGATCTTCATGGGTGTATGACCGGCCGAGGTGAGAACACTGGTAGTACTGGTCGGCGACGCCGGCCGAATCGGTGGGATCGGCCGCCAGGCTGTCTTGGTCGGTCATCGAGCCCCTTCTGTCGGTGGACCCGCCGGTGGTGCAGGACGGAGAAAGATCGTAGCGAAATGGCGGGCCCCGATGGCCTGTGCCGGCCCGACCGCCGCAGTCAAGGGTATTGCAACGGTCACCAGGCCCCGATCAGCGACGCCGGGTGATCGGGGACCGACTTGTCCCGCCGGCCGTTCTACCATGGCAACGGGCCCGAGGGGCTCCGGCAACCGACACGGGGCGCCGACCCCGCTTGGGAGGAACCTACCGACGATGGCTATCGCGCAGACAGGAGCACCGGTATCGGGCGGCCGCAACCCCGGTGCGGCCAAACGGTCGCTGCTCGATCGCCTCCGTCCGCCGGAGTTGCTGTTCAACCTGACCTCCAAGGAAATCAAGTCACAGTTCAAACGCACGACGCTCGGTCGCCTGTGGTCGTTCATCAATCCGATCGCGACGTTGACCATCTACACACTGGTCTTCGGATTCCTGCTCAAGTCCAAACCTCCGGTCGGGGCGCACGGCATCGAGAACTTCACGCTGTACCTGGCCTCCGGTCTGATTCCGTGGACCTTCATCTCCAGCGGGATCATGAACGGGATGAGCGGGGTGGTGGCCAACTCCGGTCTGCTGACCAAGGTCTACTTCCCGCGGTGGACTCTGGTGGTGGCCTCGATACTGGCGCTGGCCAACACCTTCCTGATCGAGCTGAGCGTGGTGGTGGTGGCCATGGCCGTCTTCATCGGGCCCGAGGTCCTGCTCTTTCTCCCGTTGTTGTTCATTCTCATCGGCATCACCATGGCCTTCTGCACCGGACTCGCGCTGATGCTCAGCGTCGCCCTTGTCTACTTCCGCGACACCCAGCATTTCATGGTGCTGTTCATGCAGATCTGGTTCTATCTGACGCCGATCATCTACGGAATCGCCCTGATACCGAAACAACTCCTCGGTTACTACCGGATCAACCCCGCTGAGCGGCTGGTCTCGGCCTACCGCTCCATGCTCTACGAGTTCCGCATCCCGGCCTGGCAGGACTGGGCCTGGTCGATCGGCTGGGCAGCGCTGGCGTTGTTCGTCGGCATCAGGGTCTTCGACAGATACGCCGCTCGCATCGTGGAGGAATTGTGAGCAACCTGCTCTCGGGTAACCCGTACGGCAAGCCGCTCTCCGGTAACACCGCTGTCAGTGTCGACAACGTGTCGAAGTCGTTCCGGATCTACGCCGAACGGAATCAGAATCTGAAGACCGCGCTGCTCAGACGGAAGCGAGCCGTTTACGAGGACTTCTGGGCATTGCGGGACGTCTCGCTGGAGATCCCCGAGGGCAGCGCCTTTGGCCTGATGGGACACAACGGGTCAGGCAAGTCGACGCTCCTCAAGTGCATGGCCAGGATCCTGCAACCCAACGAGGGATCCATCCGGACCAGGGGCCGGCTGGCGGCCATGCTGGAATTGGGTTCCGGGTTCCACCCCGAGCTGACCGGCCGCGACAACGTCTACCTCAACGGTTCGATTCTAGGGATGAGTCGACAGGAGATCGACCGGAAGTTCGAGGCGATCACCGAATTCGCCGGGGTCGGCGCGTTCATCGATCAACCGGTGAAGAACTACTCGTCCGGAATGTACGTCCGGCTCGGGTTCTCGGTGGCGATCCACGTCGAGCCCGACATTCTGCTCGTCGACGAGATCCTCGCCGTCGGTGACATGCAGTTCCAGGAGCGCTGTGCCGAGAAGTTCGCCGAGTTCAAGGAACAGGGTCGCACCGTTGTGGTGGTCAGCCATGGCCTGGGCGAGCTCAAGACGTTCTGCGACACCGCGGCCTGGCTCGACCACGGAAAGGTGGTCGAGATCGGCCCGGCGGCCCGGATCGTCGACCAGTACATCGAAGCCGGCCATCAGGCCCGCGAGGTCGAGGGCGGCGGCGTCCGGCACGGCAGCGGTGAGATCGAGATCGCCAGGATCGAATTGCTCGGCGGCAGCGCATCGCCGGATGCGTCGGCACCGGAGTTCCGGACCGGTGACCAGCTGACGATTCGACTGCACTACCGCGCGACCAGCCCCATCACCCGTCCGATCTTCGGCGTGTCGATCAACACCATCGAAGGGCAGCACGTCTGGTCGCACCACACCCAGGACGCCCGTTTCGTCCCGGCCAGACTGATGGGTGAGGGATCCATCGACATCGCAATACCGGCGATCCCATTGCAGCCCGGCGCCTTCGACATCAATACCTCGGTGGTCGACGAATCACTCTCGCACTCCTACGACCAGTGGGCACGGGGGGTCCGCCTGGACGTGATGGTCGGCAAGCCGCGCGAGTCGGGCGGCCTGGTCGTCATGCACAGCAGCTGGACCAACCTCCAGCCGCCGACTGCGATGGCCATCGACGCCAGATAACTCGAGGCCGTGCGCTGCCGGGTCCTTTCGAGGGCCGAAGCCCGACAGGGGCCTTGCGCGGATCGTCGGTCACTGCCGGCCGGCCGACTCCAGGAACGTTCGGACGGCCGGCGAAAGTGCAGCGGACGGTACCCGGGTGAAGAGGGCGGCCGGCCGGCCGACGGCATCCATACTGCTGTGGCCGGTGTCGACGAGGTCGTTGATGACATGCCGCCGGAAGCTGTCCTTGGGCAGTCGGTGGCCGAACACCGCCTCGTACAGACGGCGCAACTCGAGCACGGTGAACTCGTTGCCGCACAGTCCGTTCGGATCCACCTCGCCGCCGTACTGTCGTCGTAGCTCCGCTACCGCTCTGGCGACGATCGTGGAGTGGTCGAACCGTAGCGGCGCGGTGATTTCTGTCCCGGGCAGGTCGATCAGCAGCGCATTCGGGCTCAGTCGATCGGCCGGGACGGCCGCGACGTGGCCGACCGACAGCACCCATCCCCGTTCGTCGCGATCGGGATCGTCGAAGACGGCAAGTTGCCGGAAGTCCACCACCGGCAGGCCGGCCTTTTCGCGGAGCGCGCGAGCGGCTGCATCGGCCAATCGCTCCCCGACATGGAGGAAGGTTCCGGGCAGGGCGAACCTCCCGTCTTCGCTCCGGACCACGACCACCGCGAGTCGACCCGCACGGAAAGTCAGTACCGCGACATCCACCGCTACCGACGGCCGGGGGTAGTCGGTGAGCGCACGTCCGCTGGTGTCTTTCCACATCCGGTCAGCTTAGCGCGAAGGTGCGCTATTGGGTCCCGCTGAGCCGTCCTACCCGAACGCCCTGCGCCCGATGCGGTGGTGCTCGGTCGGCCCAGCCAGCTCGCCCCCCACCCTAAGCTGGGCCGACCATGACGGCTCCCGGAGACCGACCGTTCGCCCACTTCAGCGGGATGCTGGCCACCGGCCTGTCGGAAATCGCCGATCTGCGCAAGCCGGGAGCGCTCGACGGCGGTGGCTGGTGGGCGGTGTCGGGCACCTTCGAAGGCGTGCTGACCGGTTACCGGTTCGAGAATGTGCGCCGCGCGGCGCTTCCCGCCCCTGCCGGAAGCTGGACGCCGATTCCCACCCGGTCGTGGGAGAGCTCGCTGGCCCGTGATCGGTATGAGCAGGGGGTCACGGAGATCCGGTCGAGGATCGCGGCGGGTGAGGTCTACCAGGTCAATCTGTGCCGACTGTTGACCGCCCCGCTTCCGCTGTCGGCGAATCCGCTGGCGCTGGCCGGTCGATTGGTCGCCGGCAATCCTGCGCCGTACGCCGGTGTGCTGCACACCGGCGCCGATTGGGTGGTGACCGCTTCGCCGGAGCTCTTCCTGCGCCGGTCCGGCGGCCTGCTCACCACCGCCCCCGTGAAGGGCACAGCCGCTCCGGGCGAGCCGTTCGCCGCCAAGGACTTCCCGGAGAACATCATGATCACCGATCTGATGCGCAACGACCTGGGCCGGATCGCCCTCGCCGGCTCGGTGCGGGTGGTCGGTCTCACCGAGCGGGAGGAGCACCCTGGCCTGGCCCACCTGGTCTCGACCGTGCAGGCCCGTTTGCGGGAGGGGGTCGGCTGGGCCGAGATCCTCGCGGCCACCCATCCGCCCGGCTCTGTCTCCGGAGCGCCGAAATACACAGCGCTGCAAATAATCTCGGAGTTGGAGCCGGTGCCGCGTGGACCCTACTGCGGGGTGATCGGGTACGTCGACGCCGACCGTGCGCAGGCCGTGCTGGCCGTCGGGATCCGGACCTTCTTCAGCGCCGGGGCATCCGGCGGCGGGTCGCTGAATTTCGGCACCGGCGCCGGCATCACCTACGCTTCCGACCCGGCGGCGGAATGGGCCGAGACCCAGCTCAAGGCCGCCCGGCTGGTCGGCCTCGCCGGCGCCCCCAATTCCTGAGCCGCCGCACCGGCTTGCTGAGCCGGTGCACCGGGTTCCCGAGCCGCTGCGCGGTGGTCAGCACTTTCCGCATCAGTAACTGTCCGGGCGGTAGTTCGGGCCACAGCAACCCCCGGACCTGATCGGATCCCAGCACCCTCGTCCGCTGGATCCGGCGTCGTTCCGAAAGGCCCACCGTCAGGGTGAGCGCCATTCCTTTCATCGCCCCGCGCAGCGCCGGCCCGCCGTTGCCCCTGCGGACCGCGTTGGCCAGCATCAACGGATACATGATTGCCAGCCGGCCGCCGACAGCCGGTATCAGTCGGGTCGGAATGTTCTTGACGAAGAGCATCGGTATGTTCTTGAAGGTCTGCTCGACGGTGAAACCCGGTAGCCGGGAGCTGGTTTCGCCGCGCCGGTGGTAGGCGAGCGCCTCTTCGGTGTATTGGACCGACCAACCGGCCAGTTGCGCGCGAAAGCTCAGGTCGGCGTCCTCGTAGTAAGCGAAAAATTTGGCGTCGAACAGGCCGATTTCCTCCAGCATCCTTCTTCGATAGAGACTCGCCCCGCCGGTGGCGCCAAAAACTGGTCCCGACGGCCGGATCTGCTCGGCGCCCTCGTCCCGGTCCCGCGGAAAGGCGATGCCCCACATCGAGAACAGCTCGCCGGTGGTGTCCACGAATCGGCCGTCGGCGGTCAGCAGCCGGCCGGTGGCAATGCCGACCCGGCTGTCCTGTCCGAGCGAGGTGAGCAGGGCGGCGAGCCATCCGGCGTCGGCGATCGCGTCGTCGTTGAACAGCGCGACACCTTCGCACCCGTGGGTGAAGGCGACGCGAATGCCACAGTTGACGCCCTCGGCGAAGCCCAGATTGCGCTCGTTGGTGACGACCGAGAGCGTCGGCCCGTCCCCGGCTGACTGCCTCCGGGCGGCGAATTCGGCGCCGAGTCGCTCGAGCAATGCTGCCGATCCGTCGGTCGATCCGTTGTCCACCACGATGATCTCGAGGTCGGGCACCGGGTCGAACTCCGCAAGACGGACCCGGGAAAGGGAGTGCAGGCAATCGGCCAGGTGTGCCTGGCCGTTCCAGGTCGGGACGACGACGGCGACCTTCCGGATCTCGGCG
>JBBRDH010000034.1:0-38180 GCA_038204125.1 Mycobacteriales bacterium | reverse complement strand
GGACGCCACCGCCGGCAAGGCGGAGGCGTTGTCCGTCTCGGGCGACGTGAAGATCGGGGTCCACGCCGGCTCGCTCGCATCGGTCGAGCTGAACACGGTCAGCGGCGAGACCTCGTCGGATTTCGACGTGCAGACCGACCTGCCCGAGGGCAGCAGCCCGGTGCTGCACATCTCGGTCCGGACGACCTCGGGTGACATCCGGTTGACCCGCGCGAGCTGACCCGCCCGAGCTGACCCGCCCGAGCCGACCTACCCGAGCCGACCTACCCGAGCCGCCGTGCTGGAGCTGACGGTCGGGGGGTTACCGGGTCAGCGCGAGTCCACCTCGGCGTGGGTCGGCAGCCGGGCCACCCCGCCCGGCCACCGCTACGCCGCCGAAATAGGGCCGCGGCGACCGCCACCGCATGAGGTTCTCGCCCTCGGCCTCCAGAGCTTGGTACACCTCATCCGGAAAGCCAGGTTCGAGGTGGACCACCTGGTCGGTAGCGCACAAGCGCGGCGCACCCACCGCTTCCTGGACGCCCCGGCCCTCGATCAGCACACCGCTCAGCACCTGCAACAACGCCGGTCGGATGCGGCTGCCGCCGGCCGCACCGCCTGCCAGGAGCAGCCGGTCATGCGCGTCGGTCACCATCAGCGGGACCATCATCGAGCGCATTCTGGAGCCCGGCACCAACTCGCCCCGCAGCAGCTCGCCTTCACCGAGCATGGAGTTCCCGTGTACCCCGGATACCCATACACCCGAGCCCAGACCGAGTGAATGCGTGGCAGCACAGGCGTTCCCGTCGCCGTCGATAGCGACCACGCTGGTCGTCTCGGCTCTGCGGTCCGGGGCGCGCAGGGCGGTGATCAGGGCCCGGGCCCGGTCCACCCCGCCCCGGCCCACGGCCGCAAGGTCGAGCCGGGCCGCCGTGTCGGCAAAGGAGTCCAGGTCGTCCCCCCGCACGCTGATCCGGCCCGGCCCGAACCAGACCCGTCGCGGCGGCAACTCCTTCACCCGGTAGGCCGCCATGTCGGACATCGACAGCGCGCCGCCGTCGGTGCGGACCGCATCCACCAGTCGGCGCCCAAGGTCGCCGGTGGAAAGTTCCTGCGGACCGTTGGCGGCGATCGCTTCGAAGACCTCGGCCAACCCCCGGTGATGCAGCCGCTCCCCCTCCGACAACAACCGGCGGCTTCCGTCGTCGTCCTGGACCGAGTAGCTGTGCGCGCCGTGACCCACCAACATCGCTTCGGCGACCTCCGGCAGCAACTCGGCGTGCGCGGCGGAGAACCGGGAGCCGTTCGCGGCAAGCTCGCGCGCCGGGGCGATCACCTCGGTCCACGGCAACCGACCGAAACGTTTGTTCAGCGCCGCCGCGCCCCACGGAGTGCCGGGGACCGCCACCGAGGCACCCCCGATCGCATACGGCACCGCGACGCCGCCGAACAGCACGGAGATGTTGCGCGCGGGCGCCGCGACCGTTCCGTCCACCCCTGGAACGGCGACGAAGAAGTCGAGACAGGTGACCTGCCGGGTACTTGCGTGGTACACGGTGGCGAACCCACCACCGCCGAGTCCGCAGAAAATGGTCTCGGTCGCGCACCCGGCGAGAATCATCGCGGCGGCCGCATCCGCTGCCGTACCGCCCGACTCCAGCGCCCGCAGGCCGGCCCGGGCGGTGTCCGGATGTCCGGCGGCCACGCAGGCTGGAATCTTGGTCACGAATGGCAGGCTAGCGTCAGTCCGTGCGGCGTCGACCCGCCGACCGTCCCGACCCGCCGACCTCGGCTACTTGCATCGGGCGGCGAGCAGGGGCGCAAGATCGCCGCGGTCGACAACGGTGATCCGGTCCATGCCGAGCCAGCCCGCCATCCGCCGCAACTCTGACGCGGCCAGCGTCGCAACCGTTTCCGGGTCAGGAGGAGCTTTCGACACCGCATCACCCGGTGCACCGGGGCCCGGCACTTCGATCCAGGATGCCTGCACGAGCAAACGGGAAGAGCTCCGGTCGGCCTTGAGGTCGAAGCGCCCGACAATCTGATCGCCGACGAGTAGCGGGAACACGTAGTAGCCGTGGATCCGGCGGTCGGCGGGGGTGTAGATCTCGATCCGGTACCGCACCCCGAAGATCCGTTCGGTGCGGGCGCGCTCGAAGATCAGCGGGTCGAACGGGCACAGCAGCGCCCGTCCGGAGACCTTCCGCGGAAGCGCCGCGTCCCGGTGCAGGTAGGCGACATCGCGCCAGCCGCGGATCCGGACCGGCGTCACGTCGCCTGCCTCGGTCAGTTCGGCCAACGCGACGCGGGCATCGTCGTCACGGATCCGGTAGTAGTCAGCGAGGTCGCCGGCGGTTCCGATTCCGTGTGCCCGGGCGGACAGGGCGATCAGGGCCCGCTTCGCGTCCGGCTCGGCCGGCGTCGGGGTGTTGAGGATCGATGCCGGCAGCACCCTCTCGGTCAGGTCGTAGCATCGCTCGAACCCGCGCCGGTAGGCGGTTCCGATGGCGCCGGTGGCGAACAGGTACTCGCAGGCAGTCTTGGTCGCCGACCACTCCCACCAGCCGGAGCGGCCGCGGCCCGGCGCCGCCAGCGCCTTCTCCACGTCACCCGCCGACATCGGGCCGGACTGACCGATGACGGCCAGCACGTCTGTCAGGAATGCCGGGTGGTCGTGGCGCAGCCTGGCCGCGGTCGCCCACGGACCGTCGACGAATTTGCGTTGCCGCCAGCGCAGCAACGGTTCGATCTCCACCGGCACCAGGGACGCCTCGTGTGCCCAGGCTTCGACCAGCGACCGGTCGCGGGCCCGCCTGGGCCACGCCGCCTCGGCCAGCAGGTCGACGCGATAGCCGCCCAGCCTTGCGAAGATCGGGAGATAGTGGGCCCGGGCCAGCACGTTCACCGAGTCGATCTGCAGCAGACCGATCCGGCCCAACAGCCTGCGGAGGTGGCCCTGGTTGATGGGCGCGGCGTCGGGCGGCCGGGGCGGCGCCGCGAGTTGCTGGGCCGCAATCGCCGTCCGGCGGGCCTGCGCGGCGGTGAGCTCGGGCAGCCGCGGTTGGGCTGCCATTGGCAGTCGGTGTGCGGTGCTGTTCGCCCCCTGGGACTTGACTTCCGACGCCGTCGGATTCGCGGCGCGGGGCCGGGCTGCGGGGCGGGTCACGGCCTCATGGTGCCAGCCTGCACCGACAGCCCTCGCGCACCTCAGACCCGATGGTGGCGGTACCCGGATTGGTACGACCCGGCTAGTACCCGGCAAGATCGGGTGATGGCTCCGGTTCAGGTTCGAGCGGCGACACCGGCAGACGCCGTCACCTTGGCCCGGTTGCAGCTCTCCATCTGGCAACAGGCCTACGCCGAACTGTTGCCGGTGTCGGTGCTGTTCGCGGACCCGGCAACCCATGCCATCGGCTGGTCCGACCGGGCGGCCGCCGGTGGTGTCCTGATGGCGTTCGAGGGGGCAGAAGCCGTTGGCCTGGCTGCAGTGGCCGATCAACTCGAGCTCGATCGCCGCGCGCAGTCCACCGGTCAGATCGAGCTCCTGTACGTGCTCCCCCGCTGGGGTCGCCGTGGCCACGGCGGGCGGCTGCTGGCACATGCCGCCGACTACCTTCGCGGACTCGGCGCAAGCCGGGGTGAATGGTGGGCGCCCGAAACCGATGCCAGCGTTCCCCGATTCCTCGGCGGGGCGGGTTGGGCAGCAGACGGCGGCCGTCGCGTTCTGGACACCGGCGAGGGCACCTTCACCGAGGTCAGGTATTCCGGCGGGCTCGATCTGATCCTCGTCTGAGCCGCACTTCTGTGGCTACGTCGCCGAGGCGCCGCGCGGACGAAGTCGGACTCACCCCCCACCCGTCCCAAAACTCGCCACTTCGCCGCGCAGGCGAAGTTGATCCGCGCGGGCCACGCGACGGGGGCGCCTGGGCGGGCCGCACGGATGAAGATGGCCACATCCGTCCCACCCGTCCCAGAACCGGCACTTTCGTCCATGCCTGCCAAGTTGATCCTCGCAGCGGGCGCGGGTGAGGCACGCCGAGCCGGTGCAGGTGGGGCGGGCGCGCCGGGGAGGGTGCAGCGGTCAGACGATCGAGTAGCCGCCGTCGATCACAATGGACTCACCGACGATGTAGCGGGAGGCGTCGGAGGCCAGGAAGGTGACCAGCCCGTCGAGATCCGGCGGCTCGCCCATCCGGCCGGCGGGGATGGCGGTGGTCCAGCCTTTGCCGAGTTCGGGGTTCTGGTCGATGAACTGGCGGGTCATGTCGGAGAGGAAATAGCCGGGCGCCACCGCATTGACCCGGATACCGCGGCCGATCCATTCCACCGCGAGTGATCTGGTGAGCTGGTCCACAGCGGCCTTGGACGCGTTGTACGAGACCTGGTGCTGGGGGACATTGACGACGAAGGCGGACATCGAGGAGATGTTGATGATGGAGCCGGTGAACGCCCGGTCCGGCGCACCGGCTGCCTGCCCGGCGGTCTGGGCGGCGAGCACAGCGCGGGCGAAAGCCTGGCAGGTGAAGAAGGTTCCGGAAAGGTTGACGTCGATGACCTTGCGCCACAACTCGGGTGAGACCTCGGTCGACTCCCCCCACAGCGAGATACCGGCCGCATTCACAAGAATGGCGGGGACACCGAGCCTCTCGCCGACGGCCGCCATTGCCGAGGCGACGGATTCGGGGTCGGTGACATCGCAGGTCACGCCAACCGCGTCGGTTCCGGCCAATTGCCCGGCGCTGCCCACCACGTCGGACAGCAGGTCCAACAGCCCGATCCGAACACCTTGGGCAGCCAGCGCTTTCGCCATCTGAAAGCCGAGACCTCGTGCACCGCCGGTGATGACGGCGACTTTCCCCGCCAGATCCTCGAACATGAAACGATCCCCTCAGGCTTTCGCCGATTCAGCGCAAATGTGGAGTCAGTGCATCTTGATCGTGTCGACGGCCCGGAGATGACCGCGGATGAAGGCATTGGCATGGGCGGCCAGGTCATCGGAGTCCTGCCAGAGATTTCGCCAGATGCCCAGCATGCTGCTCAATTCCGGCGAGACGACCGCCGAACTGAACGACTCGAAAACAATGGGACCGGTATAGCCGACCTTCCCGAGTGCCTTGAAGAAGGTGTCGAAGTCGACGCTCCCGGTGCCGAGGTAGCCGCGATGGCTCTCACCGATATGGACATATCCGAGACTGCCGGCACAATCGATCACCGGCTGGAACATGTCCGACTCTTCGATGTTCATGTGATAGCTGTCCAGATGCACCGACGTGTTCGGTCGGTCCACCTGCTTGAGATAGTCAAGCGCCTGCCGACCGGTGTTGAGAACGTTGGTCTCGTAACGGTTCACTACCTCCACCGACACGGTCATGCCCAACTCCGCCGCCCGGTCGGCAACCCGCCCGACGGTGGCGATGCTGTTGGCGACCCCGGCCTCCGACGCCGGCTCCATGAATTTCTTCATTGCGCTGTAGATGACCCCGCACAGGTGCCGGCCGCCCATTTCGTCGACCACCTGAAGCGCCCGGAGTAGGAGCCGTTCCCCCGCGGCCACCACTTCCGGGTGGCTGCTGCTGACATCGGTGGCATCCGACAGGCCGAGGCTCGCCGTGACGCCGAGGCCTGTCTCCCGCAGTGCTGCCGCTGCCGCCGAGGTGTCGAACGAGAACGGGTCCATCAACGGAAATTCGACGAGGTCGAAACCGGCGGCGTGGGTGCGCTGCACCGACGATCTGATGCCGGCGGCGTCGAATACCCCGGTCCACACCAGCGCGTGGCAACCGATCGGTGAGGTGGTCATGGTCCCCCTTCGTGATGGGCGTCCACCGACGTCCCCAGGCGTTCAGCGCACTCGGTCGGAGGGCTCGCGTCCAGGGACTCTAACGGACCCTGGAGTTCGCCCGGCCCCCGTCCAGCGGTCCCCGCCCTCGATCCCGGATTCGTCAGGTGTGGGCGGACAGTTCGATCGCGTGGCGCATCGCCGACCTGGCCCGCTTGCGGTCGCCGGCCAGGTCGTAGGCGTGGGCGAGGTGGTACCAGTGCCGCCAGTTGCCCGGTTCTCTGTCCACCTCGGTGCGGACCGACTCGAAATTGTCGTCGGCGGCGGTCCGCTCGATCCGCCCGGACGGCCGGCGCGGCAGATCCGAGTCGTCGGGGAGGCCGCCCTCGCCGGCGAGCGAGCGGGTCAGCCGAGCGGTCTGGGCGCCGAAGCGGAGTTCGTAGGCCAACAGGACCACCCCGATCAGCGGCAGTAGCAGCACTCCGGCGCCGAGTCCCACCCCGACCACGGTCCCGGTCCGGAGCAGTAGGACCGCGCGCTCGGTGAGCAGGACGAAGTAGACGACCAACGCCGCGGTCAGCAGGGCGACCACGAGGCGGGTCCTCACCGCGGCGCCCGCGGAGTGGAGGCAGGCCTGCGTGCCCTCTTCTGCCTGGTACCTGGCACGCCTCAGTCGAGCCCGAGGAACGATTCGAGGCCCAGCGTCAGCCCGGGTCGGTCCGCGACGCCCCGGACCGCGGTCAGCACCCCGGGCATGAACGAGGACCGGTGGAGCGAGTCGTGCCGGATGGTGAGCGTCTCCCCGGAACTGCCGAACACCACCTCCTCGTGCGCAACGTGGCCGGGCAACCGGACCGAGTGCACGTGGATCCCGTCGACCTTGTTGCCCCTGGCGCCCGGCGCCTCCATGGTGGTGCCGTCGGGTACCGCGCCCATACCCGCCGCCGATCGAGCGGCGCCGATCCCTGCGGCGGTGGCGATGGCCGTGCCGGAGGGAGCGTCGACCTTACCGGCGTGGTGTCGCTCGATGATCTCGGCGGACTCGAAGAACCTGGCTGCCTGCCGGGCAAACCGGGCCGTCAGCACCGCTCCGATGGCGAAGTTCGGCACGATCAGGACGGCGACCTCAGGCTTGACGGACAGCCAGTGCCGGATGGTTTCGGCATGTTCGGTGTCGATGCCCGACGTGCCGACCACCGCGTGGATGTTCTGGTCGATGCAGAACCGGATGTGTTCCATCACGACGTCGGGATGGGTGAAGTCGACAGCCACCTGACTGCCGGCGTCGGCGAGTGAGAACAGCCATTCCCGGCCGCCCACGGTGGCCACCAGTTCCAGGTCCCGGGCGGCGTCGACCGCCTGGCAGACCTCCGACCCCATCCGGCCGCGGGCACCGATCACCCCTACCCGGAGCGGCTCCTCGGTCGCAGACCTCGAGTCCTCCGCCGACCGTTCCGTCTTGTCCGACCCTTCGACGTCATCCGACACTGCGACGCTGCCTTCCTCTGGGTGCTGCTTCGGGTGCTCGCGCCGCCCGAGCGACGCGGGCCGGGCCGGAAGGACCGCCCACCAACTCCCGCAGCTCGGCGGGAAGTTGGGCAGGGCGAGCGTACGGCCCGACGATCGCGGCGGTCAGCGGCTGGGTCAGCAAGTGCCCGGCGAGCGCCCCGACCTCGGCTTTGCGCACGGCGGCGATCGCCGCAAGCTCGTCGGCGACCGAACGGTAGGTGTTGCGGACCAACAGGTTCTTGCCGATGCGACTCATCCTGGACTCCGTGTCCTCGAGCCCGAGAATCAACCCGCCGGTCAACTGGCCCTTCACCCTGGCCAGCTCGGCGTCGGTCAACCCGCCGGTCGCGACCGCTGCCAGTTCTTCACCGATGAGCCGGGCGACGACGCCCAGGTTCTCCGGCTGGCATCCGGCGTAGACGGAGAAGGAGCCGACATCGGCGTAGGCCGAGGTCGCCGCGTAACAGGAGTAAGCGAGGCCCCGTTCCTCCCGGATGGAGCGGAACAGCCGGGAGCTCATCCCGCCGCCCAGCGCGGCGGCCAGCACCGAGAGTTGGTAACGCCGCGGATCGGTCCGGGCAGGGGACGGCACGCCGATGCACAGATGGGCCTGCTCGGTGTCGCGGGTGACGACCAGCGTCTCCCGCATCGGTTCGGTGCCGCCCCTGCCGGTCCTGATCGGTTCGGGGCCGGCGCCACTGTCGAGGCGGCCGCGGAACGCCCGGCGGACCCATCGCAGGACGTCACCGTGGTCCACTCCGCCGGCCACGGCGACCACCATCCGCTGCGGCAGGTACCGGCGCCGGTAGTAGCCGGCGATCTGGGTGCGGGACATGTCGGAGATGGTCTGCTCCGTCCCGATCACCGGGTCGGCGACGGGATGACCGGCGAACAGCGCCGCGGCGAACGCGTCGCCAAGGGTGTCCTCCGGGTCGTCGTCCCGCATGGCGATCTCTTCCAGGATCACCGACCGTTCGACATCCACGTCCGCCGAACTGATCACCGCGTCGAGCACCACATCACAGACGGTGTCGACGGCGAGCTCTGCCGACGCCGCGAGCACGTGGGCGTAGAAGCAGGTGTACTCGTGCGAGGTGAACGCATTGAGCTCACCGCCGACGGCGTCGATGGACATCGCGATCTGCTGGCCGGTGCGGGATCTCGTTCCCTTGAACAGCAGGTGTTCGAGATAGTGCGACGAGCCAGCCAGCCTGGACGTCTCGTCGATGGACCCGACGCCGACCCACACCCCTACCGACGCGCTGCGGGCGCCCGGGACGCTCTCGGTGATCAGCCGCAGACCGCCGGCAATCTCCGAGAGCGTCACCTCCGAACCGTCATCGCCCCGTTCCAGCACCGTAGTTTTCAGCACCCTGGCTTTCTGCACCGTCGGCCTGAGCAACGTGGTTTTCGTGCGTGCTGCCATCGGTGACGGATGCGATCAGGCGGACGGAACGGAATCCGGCAGGGGGGCGCTCGCCGGGCCGTCCGACACCACCGGAACCAGGCTGATCTTGCCGCGGGCGTCGATCTCGGCGATCTCGACCTGCATCTTGTCCCCGACGTTCGCGACATCCTCGACCTTGGCGATGCGCTTGCCGTTACCCAGCTTGGAGATGTGCACCAGGCCGTCGCGGCCGGGCAGCAGGGAGACGAACGCGCCGAAGGCAGTGGTCTTGACGACCGTGCCCAGGAACCGCTCGCCGACCTTGGGCAGCTGCGGGTTCGCGATGGAGTTGATGATCGCGATCGCTGCTTCGGCGGCCTCTCCGGAGGCCGCTGAGACGTAGATCGTGCCGTCGTCCTCGATGGCGATCTCCGCGCCGGTCTGCTCGGTGATCGAGTTGATCATCTTGCCCTTCGGCCCGATGACCTCGCCGATCTTGTCGACCGGCACCTTGATCGTGGTGATCCGCGGGGCGTTCTCGCTCATCTCGTCCGGAGCGTCGATCGCCTCGTTCATCACCTCGAGGATGGTCAGCCGGGCGTCGCGGGCCTGCGTGAGGGCAGCACGCAGAACATCAGAAGGGATGCCGTCGAGCTTGGTGTCCAGCTGCAGCGCGGTGACGAAGGTCTTCGTGCCGGCGACCTTGAAGTCCATGTCGCCGAAGGCGTCCTCGGAGCCGAGGATGTCGGTCAGGGCCACATATTCGGTCTTTCCGTCGACGGTGTCCGAAACCAGACCCATCGCAATACCGGCGACCGGCGCCTTGAGCGGGACCCCGGCGTTGAGCAGCGACATGGTCGACGCGCAGACCGAGCCCATCGAGGTGGAACCGTTGGAGCCCAACGCTTCCGACACCTGCCGGATGGCATACGGGAATTCCGCCTTGGTCGGCAGAACCGGCACCAGGGCGCGCTCGGCGAGGGCACCGTGGCCGATCTCGCGTCGCTTGGGCGAGCCAACCCGGCCGGTCTCACCGGTGGAGTACGGCGGGAAGTTGTAGTTGTGCATGTACCGCTTGCGGGTCTCCGGGGACAGCGTGTCGAGCTGCTGCTCCATCCGCAGCATGTTGAGCGTGGTGACGCCCAGGATCTGGGTTTCGCCGCGCTCGAAGATCGCGCTGCCGTGCACCCGTGGCAGGTACCCGACCTCGGCGGCCAGGGTGCGGATGTCGGAGAGCCCTCGGCCGTCCATCCGGATCTTGTCGGTCAACACCCGCTGGCGGACCAGCTTTTTGGTGACGCTGCGGAAGGCGTTGCCGATCTCGGCGTGGCGACCTTCGAACTGGGCGCCCAGGGCCTCGATGACCTCGGCCTTCACCGCGTCGGTCGCGTTGTCACGCTCCTGCTTGCCGGTCAGCACCAGCGCTGCGGACAGCTTCTCGGCCGCGGCTGCCTCGACGGCCGAATACACGTCGTCCTGGTACGGGGGGAAGACCTTGAATTCGGCCACCGGCTTGGCCGACTGGGCGGCAAGCTCGGACTGGGCATCGCACAGTGTTTTCAGGAACGGCTTGGCCGCTTCCAGACCGGCCGCGACGACCTCTTCGGTCGGAGCGGTGGCCCCTCCGGCGATCAGCTCGAGGGTGTTCTGGGTGGCCTCGGCCTCGACCATCATGATCGCTACGTCGGTGCTGCCGTCATCGGCGGTGACTACCCGGCCGGCCACGACCATGTCGAACACGGCCCTGGTGAGCTGGGAGTGGGTGGGGAACGCTACCCACTGGCCCTCGATCAGGGCCACACGGACGCCGGCCACCGGACCGGAGAACGGCAGGCCGGAGATCTGGGTGGAGGCTGAGGCGGCGTTGATCGCCAGCACGTCGTACAGCACGTCCGGGTTCAGCGCGAGGATGGTGATGACGACCTGGACCTCGTTGCGCAGGCCGGCTTTGAACGACGGGCGAAGCGGCCGGTCGATCAACCGGCAGGTCAGGATCGCGTCCTCGGACGGGCGGCCCTCGCGACGGAAGAACGAGCCCGGGATACGCCCTGCGGCATACATCCGCTCCTCGACGTCGATCGTGAGCGGGAAGAAGTCGAACTGTTCCTTGGGGTGCTTGCCGGCCGTGGTGGCGCTCAGCAACATGGTGTCTTCGTCGAGGTAGGCGGCGACTGCGCCGGCCGCCTGCTGGGCCAGTCGGCCCGTCTCGAAGCGGATGGTGCGGGTACCGAATGCGCCGTTGTCGATGACAGCGGTAGAGCTTGTTGCGGTGGGGTCTGACATGTGTCTCCTCTTTGGTGACCGGGCCGCTCGGCCCGGGTGGATCGGTTCGGGTGAAGCCCGTCGGGCCGGGCATCGGTGCCCGGTCCGGCGCTACGACACCACCGTGATATCCCTGCTGGATCTCCCTGCTGGATCTCCCTACTGGATATCCCTACTGAACATCCCTGGGGATGTCCCTGGCCACCTTGCTCTCCTTGCGAGAGCGGTGCCGGCCTTCGATGGAAGCCGCCGGACCGAAGAAAGATCCCCTTGTCGGCCTGAGCTTCGGCTGCCCGATCGACGATGTCGACCGGTGGATGCGGCGCGGGCCCTCGGCAACTCAGGGCGGACCCGGTCGGGGTACTGGGCCCGGGTCACTGGTTCCGTAGTTCGGCGGCCACGACCGAGGACCGGAGCATGTGGTCACCTCGGATGAAGTGGTCGCATCGGGTGGGCCGGTTGGTGGTGGCTGTCGTGTGGTGCAGGTCGTTTGGTGTGGATCGTCTGGTGTGGATCTTCTGGTGTGGATGGTGCCGGCGTTGCGGTGATGCTGCTGCGTTCCGCGGCCGGGGTTGCAGTCATGTCCCGGATGCACCTCAGGGGAGGCCCGGTGGGCACTCCCCTGAGGTGTGATCAGCTATCGGCGCAGTCCCAGCCGCTCGATCAACGAGCGGTAGCGGGTGATGTCGATGTTCTGCAGATAACGCAGCAGCCGACGACGCTTGCCCACCAGACCCAGCAGCCCCCGGCGGGTGTGGTGGTCGTGCTTGTGCTGCTTGAGATGCTCGGTGAGATCGGCGATACGCTTGCTCAACATCGCCACCTGCGCCTCCGCCGACCCGGTGTCGGTCTCGTGCAGGCCGTACTCGGCCAGAATGACCTTCTTCTGCTCGGTGCTCAAAGCCATGGAACTACTCCCTGCGTGATTCTGTACCGTGCGCTGCCCGCTCCGAGCGAAAAGTTCGGGGGGGTGTCGGTGCCGGCAGCCACGGACTGCAGCCGGACCCGGGTCAACTTTACCAGCCTGAATCACTCCCCCCGGGCCTGCCGCGATGGCCCCGCCAGCACGATCAATCGCGCGGCGCCTGTCCCGATCTGCGGAGTGCGGATCTGACCAGCGATGATCTGCGCAGTCGTTCAACCCATCGATCCTGCTGGAACGACGGGCAGACACCCGGCGGGCAGAGCGAACACTCGGTTCCCGAGCGAAAGTGTTCGTGTGCCGCTCGCTCGTGGCTACAACGGCGGCAGCTCGCGGCCGAATCCATCCAATAATCATGACACACCGTGCCAGATGCATAACGGAGGGTGGCCTGCGGCGGAAGCGATATTTCAGCGTCGGCCGCGGCCGACCGACCAGACCGGCATCTCCGTCCGGACCCGCCGTGCGGTGACCCGATGTCGCGCCGCCATGCCGTGACCTGACGTCCGGGGACCGCCATGAGACGACTGCCGGGTCACCCGAATGTCGGACGAGAAGCGGGCGAGCGGGCCCGGCAACCGGACGACGAGGTGCCGTCGGCATTGCCGCGGTCGTCAACTCGGTGTCCGAGGTCACAGTATCGAATCAGAACAATTTGAGGGCACATCTATGCATTTGCGCGGGCAGTAAAATCCACTGATCGGGTGATTGCCAATTCTTCTGGCCTGAGGAGGTCTTCGCAGCGAACCTCTCTGAAGGCGCTCCCTGCGCCAGTTATTCACCTGGAAAGCGCTCGTACCGGGGCAATGACTACCGTGGGTAGTTGCGCTGCTAGGCGCTCGACAACCCGGCGCCGGCGGGTGGTCGATCATTCTGAACAGCAGAAATCCGCTCTCCTCTGGACAAATCAGACATGGGCCAAATCACGGAACGTGACACCGTCGACCCGCAAGTGTCGTCCATATGACATTGAGATGAACCGATCCTCGACCCGGTCGAGTGCTTTCACCTTTTCGCATGGGCAATTGCTGTCGCCTTGAGCACTTGTCTGGATGTTGTCCGTTCGACGGCCTCGCTGTTAATCTCTTCCGCAGTCGGGCGGCGTTGCGCGACCCATTCAATCCGGAGTCCACCGCGAAGTCGCGGAGCTCTGTGGTGTCCGGAAATCCAACGCACCTAGTCGAGGAGTCGAGCTGTGAGTTCTGCCCGAAAGTCAATCCCCCGCCTTCGCGGGGTAGCGGCGCCGACGGTGACCGTGGTAATCCCCACGCTCAACGAGGCGGCTAATCTTCCCCACGTGTTCCAGGCATTACCAGATGATCTGCACCAGATCATTCTCGTTGACGGTGGTTCGGTCGACGGCACGGCTGAAGTTGCCCGTTCGCTGCGGCCTGATATCGAGGTAATTCAACAGACGCGGCGCGGCAAAGGAAATGCGCTGGCCTGCGGATTCGAAATGAGTACCGGTGACATCATCGTCATGATTGATGCCGACGGCTCGACCGATCCCGCGGAGATCCCGGCGTTTGTTTCCGCCTTGACCGCAGGGGCGGACTTCGCAAAGGGCACCCGGTTCCGCAACGGCGGCCGGAGCCTCGACATCACCCCGACCCGGCGCGCCGGCAACCTGATGCTGAACTCGCTGGTGAACGTCCTGTTCAACACCCGATTCTCAGATCTCTGCTACGGCTACAACGCCTTCTGGCGCGACGTGTTGCCGGTCCTGAACCTCCCGTCGACGACCCTCGCTCCGCCGGCCGACGGCGGAAAGCTCTGGGGTGACGGTTTCGAGATCGAGACCCTCATCAATATCCGGGTTGCCCGCTGCTACCGCAAGGGCGTAGCAGAGGTTCCCAGCATCGAGAAGGAGCGCATTCACGGCGAGAGCAACCTGAATGCAGTCCGCGACGGCCTGCGGGTCATGCGCACGATCTGGAGCGAGCGCCTGGGTGGCAATGTCGACGCGCCGGGCCGGCCGGCCCGCAAGACTGCGGACCGTAATGGCTCTGGCCGTCAATTCGCCGTGGCGACCCTGAAAACCTCCGCGCGCAACGACGATCACCGCAGCGCCGATCACCGCAGCGCCGATCACCGGGCAGATTCGGCTGCCGCGAAAGCCGCGGCGGTGCAAGAGGCCGAGCGGGCCTCATGACGAAATCCTCCACTGCCACACCTTCCAGCCACGCCCGGGTCAGCCGGACCGTCATCATCTGTGCGTACACCGAGAACCGGTGGGACCAGATACGACTCGGATATCAGGAGACCCTGTCCCAGCTGGCGCCCGGCGACGAGATCGTCCTGGTCATCGACCACAACCCGGAGCTCCTCAAGCGGGCCCAGGTCGAATTCACCGAGGCCAGGGTCGTCGCCAACGCCTATGAGCGGGGCCTTTCCGGTGCCCGCAATACCGGCGTCGTGCTGTCCGAGACTGATGTCCTGGTGTTCCTGGACGACGACGCGTGCCCGGCCCCCGGGTGGCTCGATGCATACGCACAGAGCTTCGCCCATGACGACATCGCCGTTGTCGGCGGTGCAGTCGAGCCCAATTGGGAAGGTGGTACACCGCCGCGGTGGTTCCCGGCCGAATTCGGCTGGGTGGTCGGCTGTGACTATCGCGGCCTGCCGTCCGACGGGGCGCCGATTCGCAATCCGATCGGCGCCAACATGGCCATCCGTCGCGACATGTTCGACCTCGTCGACGGTTTCGCCTCGGTGATCGGCCGCGTCGGTACCCTGCCCACCGGCTGCGAGGAAACTGATCTGTGCATCCGGATCAGCCAGGCAAAGCCCGATCTTCGTATCGTGCGCAACACTGCGGCCAGGGTGAGTCACGTCGTCCCGGCCGGTCGGCAACGCATCAGTTACTTCCTGTCCCGGTGCTATCACGAAGGTCGCTCGAAGGCATTGCTGTCCGACCGGGTCGGAGCAGCCGAAAGCTTGTCGAGCGAGCGTTCCTATGCCACCCGGACACTCCCGACGGGCGTGCTGATCGGTATCGGTCAGCTGTTTCTCGGCCGGCCGGCCGGGGCGTCCCGGGCCGGGACCATCGTCCTGGGCCTCGGTGCAACTGCGGTCGGGTACCTCCGCGCCCGGCGGTCGGTGAAGTCGGCGCCGGTTGCCGCGCAACCATGGCGGCCACTCGCCGTGGCCGAGGTCGCGCTCGAATCGGTCGAAATGGCGCCACCACGCCAAGACTCGAGCCGGCTGCGCCTGCTGGTGCTCAAGGAGGGCGCGCCACTGGGGTTCATCGACGTGGACAGCGATGAGCCGCGGCCCTCCCGCCAGGCGATGATCGACCAACTTGCCGCCACCGGCACTCCGCACGCCGGTCTTCTCCAGGGCGGGGAACTGCAACATCGTCCCGGTCCGAAGGGACAGGGCCACCCCGGTCAGTCGGCACACTTCGACTACACCCCGCGGGTCAGCGTCGTCATTCCGACCCGGGGCCGGTCCGAGCAGTTGATCCGGTGCGTCCGGTCGGTGCTGGAATTGGACTACCCCGATTTCGAAGTGATCGTCGTCGACAACAACGACGCGGCAGGACTTGTCGACGAGGTGTTGGCCCCGGTCACCGACGACCCGCGGTTACGGATCCTGCACGAGCCGCAGCGCGGCGTCAGCCCGGCGCGGAACCGCGGTATCGCCGCGTCCGACGGCGAGATCATCGCAGCGACCGATGACGATGTCGTGGTCAGCCACCAGTGGCTGCGGGAGTTGGTCGATCCGATGCGGGACGACACCATCGACTGTGTCACAGGTCTCGTGGTCGCGGCCGGATTCCAAACCCCCGCTCAGGAGATCTTCGAAGAATTCGGTGGGTTCAGCAAGGGCTTCGCCGCCATGCGTTTCGACCTCGATCAGCACCGGGGAACCCAGGCCCTGTACCCGTTCTCGCCGGGCGCCTATGGGTCGGGCAACAATCTGGCGTACCGCAAGTCGGCGATCCAGGCGATCGGTTGCTATGACGGACGGCTGGGGCCGGGCACTCCGGTGCGCAGCGGCGAGGATCTGGATCTGTTCCTCAAGATGTTGTTCAGCGGGCGGACCATCTTCTATCAACCCCGGGCATGGGTCCGGCACCACCACCGGGACAGCTTCGACGAACTCAACCGCCAGGTCCGGGACTACGGCCGCGGCCTTTCCGCCGTGATGCTGAAGTGGGCGTTCTCGGACCGACGGCGTGCGTACGAAGTCCTGCGACGGGTGCCGGCCGGCCTGCGGCACTACTTCGATCCCAGATCGGTCAAGAACGAGGCTCGCAGCGCGGCATACCCGAGCTCGCTCCGGCGGTCCGAGTTGCGCGGCATGCTCGAAGGTTTCGCCTTGATGTCCTACGAGATGGCATTGAAGCGCCACCCGGACGCGGCCGTCCCGACCACGGGCGGTGCTCCGGCGCCGGCTGAGGTCGTCGGCTCGGCGGGGGTGGCCAGATGAGCGCTCCGACCCCGGACGCCAGGCCGACGGCGCCTGCCACCTCGGCGGGGACATACCCCGCAACATCTCCACCGGCAGCCGCACCCGACAAACTGGTCTTCATCGACGCGGCGACCCAGATAGACAATCTGGGCGACGACATCATCCTGCGGCAGTTGCTGCGCATCCTCGAGCGACGGGCGCGGGTCGTCGTCGACGTCAGCAACGTTCCGGGCTGGGCCAGGGAAGTCATCGCTGTCGACCCGGAAACTGCCTTCGATCGAAAGGGTTTCACCCGGGCACTCCTCCTGGCCGGAGCCCGGCGATTGCGCAGCCGGTCCGCTCCCCGGGTGTTCCTCGTCCTCAAGCCCGGCCATATCGGCGGCCATTACGGCTTTGTGCGCAGCCTCGGACGGATCGGATTGCTGGCCCTCACCGGCCTCTGCCGGGTGCTCGGCGTGCGGGTGATCCGGGCGGCCTTCTCCGTCGACGACTGCCAGGGTGCCCTGCTGCGCATCGAGCGGGCGCAGTCCCGCCTGCAGCACGTCTACGCCCCCCGCGACGGAGTCAGTGAGCGGTACGCCGCCAGAGAAGGGATCCGGACGACCGGCCGGTCCACCGACCTGGCGTACACGTTGCGGGTGACCGACGAGCCGGCGATCGAACGGCGCGGCACGGTGCTCAGCTTCGCCGCCAGCACCGACGGTCACCTGCAGCCCGACTACGCAGACGAGCTCGAGCGCTTTCTTCACCGGTATGTCGATGCAGGTCCCGCCACCGAGATGACCTGGTGCGCCCAGGTGGTCCGGGATGCGCAGTTCGGCGACCGGGTCCTGACCGGCCGTCCACAGGTCTCCCGGCTGAGCTTCGACCGGGACGCGGCCACCGCGGAGAAGATCTTCGATCAGTATTCGACCGCCGATCTCGTCCTCACCAATCGGCTGCACTCATTCCTGTTCGCCCTGTCAAGGGGAGCCCTGGCGGTTGTGGTCACCGATCCGGACCGCCACGGAAAGATCGTCGGCATCATCGACGAAATGGGCCTTGGGGAGTTGCTCGTGCCGCTGGCCGGCCTGACGCCGCAATTGTTGGCCCTGCGGATCGCCGCACTTCGGGCGGACAAAGTGCGAATTCTTTCAGTGGTCAGCTCATTCTTCGATGAGCAGGCGGATCGATTGGACGCCCTGTTCGACGAATGGGTCGGCATCGGGGTTCGTTGATTGCACGACCGGTCCCCCGCCGACACGCGGTGGATTGCGACCGCAATTCGGTGCCACCGGTTCCGCCGCAGTGATCACCCCCATATTCCAACATCGAACAGCTGGAGTTCCGATATGACGGCAGCACCGAAGCCAGTCGCGACGCGACCGGTTTCGGCGACCTCACGAAACGGACTGACCAGCGTCATCATCTGCACAATCGGCCGTAGCCCCGGACTGGAACGCACGCTCATCTCGGCGCTGGCCCAGGATTGGCCGGATCTGGAAATTGTGCTCGTCGACAACGCCCCCGGTCGCGGAAATACTCTGGCCGTTGCCGCCGATCTCGACGACCCCCGAATTCGGCATGTCGCGGAGCCCCGTCCTGGGCTCTCCCGCGCCAGGAACACGGGCATCGAAACGGCGTGCGGCGACGTCCTCATCTTCACCGACGACGACTGCACCGCGGAGCCGGGCTGGATCAGGAACGCCAGGAACATCCTGGACGAGCACGGCCAGGTGGCCTGTGTGACCGGCCGGACCGTGCCGGACGGCGAGATGAACGAGGTCCAACAGTTCTTCGAGGCGTTCGGATCGTTCAACCGCGGGGAACAACGCACCGTGTGGGTCTTCGCCGACGGCCGCGGAGCCGGCGAACTGCCCGCCGGGATCGCCGCCCTCGGCCCGGCAGGGGAATGGTCCCGGATCTACCCGTACTCCGGGGTCTTCGGGTCGGGCAACAACATGGCGTTCTCGGCCCGTGTCCTGCACGAGGCTGGGCCGTTCGACGAGGCGCTGGGCGCCGGCAGCCCGGCCGGCGGCGGCGAGGACCTCGATATGTTCATCCGGCTGGTGCTGGCCGGCCATGTGGTGGTCTACGAACCCGGGGCAGTGATCCGGCACACCCACCGGCAGGACGCGGACCAACTCGCCGCGCAGGTCCGGGCCTACGGTTCCGGGCTGTCGGCGATGATCACCAAGCACATGGTCAGCGACCCGGCCGGCCGGGCCAGGATCGTCCGACGGATGGTGCCCGGCCTGCGGCACCTACTCAGTGCCTCCTCCGTGAAGAACCAGCGCAAGACGGTCGGCTACCCCCGCAATCTGACCTGGCTGGAGTTGCGCGGAATCGTCGAGGGTCCCTGGCTGTATCTCATGTCCCGGCACCGGATCTCCGGGCGCCGGATGTCCCGGCTACCCGGGCGCAAGGCCACCCGGCTGTGGGCCTCGACCGGCCAGGGCAACTGATGCGCGTCCTGGTCAACTGTGACGTCCTCGCCCCGGCCGGCGGGGTCGAACTGAGCACCTTGCAGGTCAGCGGAGAGCTGGCCCGCCGTGGGCACGACTGCCATCTGCTCTACGCGGCGGACGGCAACCTGGGCCCGCAGTGGCGTGCCTTCTCGGCGTCCGACCGCCAGGTCCCGGGCTTCACCGTGGAGCTGCGGCGGCCCTGGCGAACTATTCATCACCTACCCGCGGCGATCAGTGCCGGCACACGGGTCCGGCCCGACGTGATCTACCTCAATCGTGCCGAACAGCTTCTCTGGGGCACGCTGACCAGCGCCCGGTCCGGCGCTCCCCTGGTCTGCCATCTCCGCCACCACCCGTTCTCCGCCCCGGTGGTCCGGGTGATGAGTCGCCGAGTGCACCATTTCCTCGCCGTCTCCGCCGCCATCAAGGACGAGTGGGTCGCGGCCGGGGTCAGTGCCGCCGCGGTCACTGTCGTTCCCAATGGCGTCGACACGGACCGCTACCGCCCGGCCGACGCCGTCGCAAGAGCGAAGGCCCGCGCCGATCTCGGGCTTCCGGACCAGGCTTTCGTTGTCCTTCATTATGGGCGGTTGACGGCGGAGAAGGGTCTGCAGACGTTGTCGGCGGCCTGGGCGCAGTGGCCGGCGCCGGCTGCCGACCAGGCCGCCGTGGACCGGGTGCTCGTGCTCGCCGGTGATCTCGACGCATCGGCGGTCGAAGCCCTGGCTGGTATCAGCGGGCCGATCAGCGGGCCGAACATCGCGCCGATCAGCCGGACCAGCAGCACGACAGACACCGGACCCGCGCGGGCAGCGGTGGTCGTCCTTCCCCGCACCGACGACGTCACCACGTTGCTGGCCGCCGCCGACCTGGTCGTCGTCCCGTCCCACTGGGCGGAGCCGTTCGGGCGGGTCGTCATCGAGGCCATGTCGGCCGGCGTCCCGGTCATCGCCAGCCGGGTCGGTGGCATCCCGGAGATCCTGACCGGACGCTTCGACGCGCAGCTGGTCCCGCCGGCCGACAGTTCGGCGCTCGCCTCGAAGTTGGCCGAAATGGCAACCTGGCGGACGACCCAGCCCGACCTCGGCGACGCCGGGCGACTGCACGTCCAGCGCAACTTCTCGCTGTCCCGAACGGTCGACGAGGTGGAGTCGGCACTGCAGGCCGCCGTGTCCAGTGCCCACATCGGCCCTCGTTCCGACCGGCTGAACCCACAACATTCGGTGGTCACGTCGGGCGGTGCCCGATGACCGCCCCGGTGACCGGACCGCTGACCGCCCGGCTCAACGGCTCGATGGGTCCCCCGATGAATCCCCCCGGGGGTCCGGTGGCGGGCCCCTGGGGCGACCGGCCTTCGAACCGGACGCCGACCCGCCGGACGGGTTTCGGCCGCCGGCTCGGTCTGCTGGCTGCGGTCGTCGTCGTCACCTCCATCATCGCCTCCGGACTGACGGCCATGGCCTTGCGGCCCACCCCGCCCGGCGAGTGGCGGTCGGTGTTCCGGGAGGACTTCGACCGGTCGGTACCGGTGGGCCAGTTTCCGGGAACGGTCTACCGCAAGCTGTTCACCGCCTATCCCGACGGCTGGGCGGACACCCACGGCAAGGCCCGTTATCAGCCGTCGAAGGTGCTGTCGGTCGCCAATGGCTCGCTGGTCTGGGACATGCACAGCGAGGGCGGGGTGCCCTACGGCGCGGCCGTGCTGCCGTCGCTGCCGACCTACGGCCAGACCTACGGCAAGTTCGAACTGCGTTTCCGCGCGGACCCGGTGCCGGGATTCGGGCTGGCGTTCCTGCTCTGGCCGGACTCCGAGAAATGGCCGCGGGACGGCGAGATCGACTTCCCGGAAGGCGATCTCGACGGCGTGATCCACGCCAACGCCCATCGCGCCGTCGACACCGGCGAGGTCGACAGGTTCGCCAGCGGCGCCCAATTCTCGCAGTGGCACGTCGCGACCGTCGAGTGGCGCCCCCAGTCGGTGACGTTCCTGCTCGACGGGAACGTGGTCGGCGTCTCCAGGCAACAGGTGCCGTCCAGGTCCATGCACTGGGTGCTGCAAACGGGCAGCACCACCGGCGAGCTGCCGGCACCAGATGCCCACGCCCGCATCCAGGTGGACTGGATGGAGGCATTCGCCTACCAGTAGGCGGCGCCGATCCAATCAGATCCCACCCACCAGATTCCAGATTCGTCGTACTGGCCGTTCGTTGTCAGGCCTTGAAGGAGAACTCCGAATGTCGACCACCACCACCACCAGCGCACCATCGGGCGGTTCGCGCCCCAGCCACGCCGCGCCAAGTGGCCTTGCCGCAATGGTCTCCCGCTGGCGGCAGTACCCGGCGCTGCAACGGCGGACCGAAGCGACGCCGATGTCGGCGCAGAGCCGGCTGCTGACGGGCGGCCTGCTCTTGCTGGTCCTGGTGATCGGCGGGGTCGCGCCGCTGCTGGGTCTGCACGACATCGGCACCACCGCGATGGCGTTGTTCCTCCTGGTCGGGCTCGGGGCCGCCGGATGTCTGTGGTGCGGCCCGATGAGTGCCTCGTCCTTTGCGCTCTACTCGGTGACGGGAAGCCTCACCGCGAGCACCAGCGTCGGTTTCGCCATGGCGCAGAGCGGCGTCTGGTACCCGAAGATCGCGGTTTTGATCGGGGTATTGGCGGCTGCTGTGGCCATCGTCGCCTCGATGCGCCGGGACCTGGCCGGAATGGCCACCAGGGAGCTGTCCGGTTGGATCGGCCGCGGCATCGCGTCGCGGCCGTTGCCGGTCGTGGTCGGACTGTCCCTACTGGGCCTGGCCGGGACGGTCCTCGCGGCCCGGCAGGCCAGGGGACTGCCCCAGGAGCCAGGCCTGCTCGGAACCGTGGGACCCCTGTGGTTCGCCGCCGCTGCCGTCCTCGTCCTGGCATTCGGGGCGGCGCTGTGGACGAAGGTCAGCCCGGCCCTGCCGGTGCTGGCCGCCACCGGCGCGGTCATCCTGTCGCAGGCGGTGATGTACGGAGCCCCCACCGTCATGGCTGCGGCCAGGCACATCGGCCTGATCCAGTTCATCCGGACCGCGGGCGGCCTGGGCAATTCCAGCGACATCTACCAGGCCTGGCCCGGCATGTTCGCGGGTTCGGCCGCCGTGGTCGACGGGGCCGGCATCTCCGATCCACTGACCCTGGCCACCTGGTGGCCCGTGCTGCTGACCGCCGTCTCGGTGCTCGCCGTCCGCGTCCTGGCCGGCCGGCTGATGGGTAGCACCAGAGCCTGGGTCGCGGCGGCGATCTTCGGCCTCGGGGACGCCGTCAACAGCACCTACTTCTCCCCCCAGACGCTGGGCTTCGTGCTGGTGATGGCGTCCATCGCACTGGTTCTCGCACCCCCGCCCGGACAGGGCGCAACGGCTCGCCGGATCCGGCTCGCCGCGGTCGTCGCCATGACGCTCGCGGTCGTCATCAGCCATCAGATCTCGCCGTTCATGATGGGCTTCGCGCTGCTGGCGCTGGTGCTGTTCCGGCTCGTCAAGCCGTGGTGGCTGCCACTGATCCCGGTCGTCCCGGCGGTGGCGTGGGCCGCGATCCACTACGACGTACTGCGGCGCTACATCGACCTGAGCGCGCTGGGCAGCATCTTCGTCAACGTCGCCCCGCCCGATCACCCGAATCCCGTCGCCGGTATCGCGCCGGTCACCAGGTTGGCCTTCTACGTACCGGCCGCCGCCCTCGTGGTGCTGGGTATCGTCGCCCTGGTCGTGGTCTTCCGGCGCCGCGATCGCCTCCGGTTCGGCCTCCTCGCCGCCATGGCGAGCCCGGTGGGCCTGGCCTTCGGCACCAACTACGGGCAGGAGGGCGTCTTCCGGGTCGTCCTGTTCGCCGTGCCGTGGCTGGCCGTCGTGGTCGCCGGCTCGATCCCCCGGTTGTCTCCGCGCACCGGCATTGCCCTGGCGGCGGCCCTGGCCGTGCTGACGGGCGTCAACGCCTACGGTCAGACCGGGCTGGACTGGGCCAGAGTGATGCGCACCGGTGACGCCGCAGCGGTGGCGTTCTACGAGCGGACCGCGCCGGACGGCGCAACCCTGCTCTCGATGGGCACCAAGAACGCCACCCCGACCCGGATCACCGCCCGGTACGACCGGATCGGGTACACCAGCCGGGACCGGCTGGGTGGATACCCCGTGCAGGTCGGCGCCCCGTACTCCCCGGAGGACGACCTGGCCACCCTGACCGACGCCTACGTGCACGCCAACTCCAAGGCCCGCTACGCGATCGTTTCCGACGCCATCGGGGCGTACGACGACCGGTACGGACTCCAGCGGTACAGCGATTTCCAGCGACTGGAAGTCGCGATCGCCGCCTCGCCGCTGTGGACGCCGGTGTTCCACAGCCAGAGCGCCACCATCTACCGGTTGGCCGCCGAGCCCGCCACCGGAAGGCCCTGAGAGTGGACGACCCCACTTGGCAGGCCGGCCCAGCGCCCGGCCCGGCGCCCGACGACACCGGTTCCGACACCGACACACGAACCGGCAACGGAAAACTGGCCTGCGTCATCCTGGCGCACAACGATCCGACCCAGGTTCGCCGGTTGATCGATGCGCTGGACCCGTTCCCGGTGTTTCTGCACTGTGATGCCCGCACGGAGCCGGTTGTCTTCGAAGCGATGACCGGCGGCCTTTCCGACCGGGTCAGCCTGATCCCCCGCCGGACGTCCGGCTGGGCGAACTGGAACATCGTGCCGGCGGAGATCGACGGTTACCGGATGGCGCTCGCCCAGACCGACGCCGACCACATCGCGGTGCTGGCCGGCTCGGACTACCCCGTGGTGCCGACCGCGCAGATCAGCCGTTATCTGTCGCAGTGCGCCGGCCGATCGGTGGCGGTGATGAGGCCGCTGCCCTTCGCCGGCTGGGGCCGCAGCGGCGGCCTGGCCCGCCTGCGCTACCGGCACTGGGCCTGGCGCAAGCACATGGTCCGGCTGCCGATCCCGCGGGCGATCCCGAAAGGCATCGTGCCGGCGGGCGGAGCGGTCCAGAAGGTGCTCAGCCGCGAGCACGCCCGCATCGTGGTGTCGGTCGCGGAAAGCCGCCCCGATCTGGCCGGGTTCTGGCGTCGGTCCTGGTGCGCTGACGAGACCTTCATCCCGAGCATCCTTCTGAGCCCGGCCTTCGGGGCGGACTGGGCACGGGAGCACATCCGGGGCAGCCTGTGGTGGATCGGCTGGGACGGGACCCGCCGCAAGAGCCCGGCGTGGGTGTCGGCAGCGCATCTGGCGAACCTGCGGAACGGGATCGGCCGCGACGACAACGCCCTCACCCCGATGTTCTTCGCGCGCAAGTTCGGCACCGGCATCAACAGCGAACTGCTCGACGACATCGACTTCTCGATCTCCCGCGCGGTGGTCTCCCGATGACCGCGCAGGCCACCGCGGAGCTGATCGCGCCCGACGAAACGAGCGACGCACCCTTCGGTGGACCGGCTGCCAAAGCGGGCGGTGATCTCTTCGGCCGCGGAATGCTCTACGTCGTCATCTGGTCGATGCAGGTCGTGGTGGCCACCGTCGTCTCACCGGTGCTGACCTTCGCCCTGGGGCCCGCCGAATTCGGATCGTTGGCCTCGGCAATCGCCCTCTACCAACTCCTGATCACCTTCTCCGTCTTCGGCCTCGACCAGGCCTTGCAGATGCAGCGGGTGGACGACCACACCGGTCGTTCCGCCCGGGGGTTGCTGGCCGCCGGAATCACCCTGGCCGCGATCGTCACCGCCCTGTTCGCGGCCACCGCGCCGCTCTGGTACTCGCACCTGGGCTTCGGCGCCGACCCGATGCTGGTGGTCGTCACCCTGCTCTGGACCGCCCCCGGGGCCGGCGTGATGATGGTCCTGGCGCTCCTGCAGACCGAGGACCGGCTCAAGATGTTCGCGTTCGTCAGCGTCGTGTCGACGGTCGGCGGGCAGGTCATCGGGATCGGGCTTCTGCTGCTCGTGCACAAGAGCGCCGTCGTCTACGCCTGGGGCGGCGTCGTCAGCCAGGCGCTGGCCTTCACCATCGGTGTGGTGGCCACCCAACCCCGGATTTCCGGGCTCCGGGAATGGACGGTGCTGCGCAAGGCCCTGGATCTCGGCGCGCCCATCATGATCAGCGGCCTGTCGATCTTCGTGCTCAACGCCGGTGACCGCTTCATCCTGCAACGCCTGCTCGGTAGCGCCGAGGTGGGCCGCTACCAGGTCGCGTACACCATCGGCTACGTCATCGTCCTGATCCTGTCCTTCACCAATCGCGCCTGGATCCCGCGGATGGCCGCGATTGCCGACGTGCCGGGCCGCTGGCAGGTCGTCCGGGAGTCCAGGGACGCCATCTACCGACTGCTGGTGCCGGCCCTGCTGGGCGTCACCCTGGCCGGCCCGGCGTTGCTCCGGATCGTCGCGCCGCCGTCTTTCCGGCCGGACTCGCTGCTCATCGTCGTCTTCCTGGTGGCCATGGCCGCGTTCCCGGTGACCGCCGCCGGTGCAACCGGCCGGATGCTAGTCACGCTGCGCCGATCACGGCCGCTCGCGGTGGGCGCCGCGGTCGGCGCGGTCATCAAGGTCGGGCTCAACCTGCTGTTCGTACCGTGGCTCGGTATCGCCGGAGCCGGGGTGGCCACCCTGGTGGCGTTCACCGGACAGGCGTGGGTGCAGAGCCGGGCCACTGCTGGTTTCGGCCTCGGCCGGGAGCGCCCCCCGCTGCGATTGGTGCTCGCCTGCGTCGGTGCGTGCCTGGTGGCGTTCGGCGGGGTTCTCCTGCCGCAGACCGCCTTCTGGATGACCGCCCGATTCGTCGTCGCTCTCTGTTGCCTTCCCTGGTTCCTCAAACGGCTCTCGGCCGCCCGCAACGGTGAAGCCGCACCCGAGGTGCGCGGCGGTGGCCGGCACCGTGCCGTTCCCCGCCGGCGAGCCGCCCTTGGCTGACCGACCCCGACGGCCCCGCACCCCCGCCGGGAACAACCCCGAACTGCGCCCTGCGGTCCCGCCCGAGCCCAGTCAGCTCTCCCCAGCTCTCGTTAAGGATCAGAATGACGTTGTCACCGAGGACCAGAACCAGAACGCTCCGCAGATGCCTGACCGCGACCGCGGCCTGCGCCATCCTGACGGCGGCGGGCGCACTCACCGCACCGGCCGCCCAGGCTGCCGGGTCGGGCCTGCTCACCATCACCAACCCGGACGTGCTGCCCAGCAACGGATCGGTCATCTTCAACCGGATCCAGATCCCCGCCGACACCTCACAGCGGGTACACGACAAGGTCAGCATGCGGCTGGCCAACACCGGCACCACGACCCTCACCGTCACCTCGGTGACGACCACCGGCCCATTCGCCGCGACGTCGCCCTACGCCCTCCCCTTCAAGCTGCCGGCCGGCGCCAGGGTGGACATCCCGGTGGTGTTCAACGCCCAGTTCGGTGCCTGGTACAACGGCACCCTGTCGATCAACTCCAGCTCCACCGACTCTGCGGTCAAGTCGGTGGCCCTGACCGGCTACTGGCAGAAGTACTCCGAGCACAACCTCGAACCGCGGGTCCAGGACCTGGTTGCCAAGTTCGGCTACGGAACGGTCATGCCGAGCAGCGTGTACAGCCGCGGCGCCTACCAGAGCTTCAGTTCGGACGAGGTGCTCTCCCCGTACTGGACGGCGAGCAATGCCGCTGCCCCGATCGGCCTGACCGAACTGGCCGCCTGGCACGGCTATCCGAGCCAGCCGACGGTCAAGGCATTCGCCAAGGGCGCCAGCACCGCGACGAGCCTGGTGTTCGCCGGGTTGAAGAATGATTCGCAGTCCGCCCTGCCGCGCAACTCGGTATGGGCCCGTGGCACGACGACATTCTCGCGTACCGGACCTTTCGGACTTGTTCTCGATGCCGAATTCAGCGACGCTGCGCTCAACAACCAGACGGTCGACCGGTCAGCCGGTTGTACTGCGAAGCTCTGCGGGCAGCACGTACGGGTATTTCGGGTGCGGAACGCCGGTGGCGCGCTCATCTCCGGGAGTTACATCCTGATCCAGGACATCGGCGGAATCAATTACGACTATCAGGACAATGTTTACCTGCTGACGAACGTGACCCCGGCCTGATCAACCCGTTATGCTTTTATCTCCCGCCCGAGCCGGGACTCGGGACCAACGAGAGGAATTTCGATGAATTCGACCGGTTTGTCCGCACTCCCTGTTAGATCCCGAATACGCAGTAAATGGGCCCGTGCCCGTTTGACGCTGATGTCCGGGATTGTCATGATTGCCGGATTCGCTGTTCCGACCCTTTCGGTGGCCGAAGCCGCGGCCCCCACCGCGATCAGTGGTTGGCGGCTGGACTTCGTCGACAACTTCAACGGGTCGCTGAACACCGCGGTGTGGGGGCGCTACGGAGGTGGTGGCCCGACGGCTCGCAGCCTGTCGAGCTATGACTCGGCCAACATCTACACGGCCGCCGGTTCGATGGTCCTGCGAACCCACCGGGTCAACGGAGTCTGGACCAGCGGCGGAGTATCGGCGGGCCGCGGATTCAGCGCAAAGCAGGGCAAGTGGGCGTTCCGCGCCCGCTTCGAGCGGGCCTACGGTGTCGGATTCGCGTTCCTGCTGTTCCCCAAGGGCGGCGGGTGGCCACCCGAGGTCGACATGGCCGAGGGGACCGCGGGCGGGCCGCGGGTGATGTCCGTTCTGCACTACGACGCGGACGACAAGCAGAAGATCTTCTTCAGGTATGGCGTCGACATGACCAAGTGGCACACCTACGGAGCCATTCTGAAGGGCACGAAGCTGTCGTTCACCATCGACGGCGTGGTCACCAATTCGTTCACCACAGCCGGTGTCCCGAACATACCGATGTGGTTTGCCGTGCAGGCCGGCGCGAAGAACTGCGCGGTTTCCACCGGCGAATGCACGACGTCGTCGACCCCGCTGGACTCCCACATCTACATCGATTGGGTGGCGCACTACGCCGCTGCCTGACCAGCGGCGTGCTTCCGGGTCGCCGGCCGGCACAAGGACAACTGTCCCTGCCGGCCGGCGCCCCTTTGAAAGTTACATTCCCATTGAAATTCCAGGTTCATTTTCCAGGAGGACGTTTCCACATGTTCGATTCAAGTCTGATCACGACTGCCCGGCGGGGCTTGCGCCGGGGCGTGCGCGCCCTCAAATGCGAGAACCGCGTCATCTCGCGATATGTCTTCAATGCCGGTGCCGTCCGGGCCTACCGGGCCGACCCGCCCCGGCTCGGTGCAGGCGCGAAGCAGACGGTCGGCGAGCTGCGTAACGAAGGCGTTGCGATGTCGTCGGTGACCGAGATCCTGGGAGCCGGCGACGTATTGACCGGTCTGCAGGACTACGCGCGACAGCTCCGGTCGGAGCCGAGGGTTACCGACCCGTCGAAGCCCTTCCTGACCGAACTGCTCGGCGCCGAGCCATCGCTGGAGCCCGGCAATCCGCTGCTTGCATTCGCGCTCCACCCGCAGGTGCTCGGTATCGCCGAGTCCTACTCCAAACTTGCGCTACGCGTCCAGGACATCAACATCTGGGTCAATGTGCCGGTGACCAGTGGGCCGTCCCAGTCTCAGCGCTGGCACCGGGATCTGCCGGAGGACTACGACATCGTCAAGTGTTTCGTGTACCTGGGCGATGTACCTGACGGCGCCGGCCCGTTGCAGTACGTGCGGGGCTCCAACACGACAGCGGGCCGAAAGGTCCATTTCGACACCGAGTTCGACGGTATCGGCTACCGGCTGGCCGAAGGTGACGTCGCGAAGTCGTTCGGGCCCGACCGGATCGTCACGGCCAGGGGCGACGCGGGCACGATGGTGTTCGCCGACACCAGGGGCATCCACCGGGGCGGCTTCGCCGTCGATAACGAGCGCGTAGTCGCGCAGATCACCTACGCCTCCGCAGCCTGCGACCGGCCGCGCAATCTGCACGCCGGGCCCGGCGTCGACCCGGCCGATCTGGGAGCCGTCCGGCTGGCCTCCTGACGGACGGAATCCGGACCGCGGCATCATGTCCGGGGCACTCCTCTTTATCGATGGCTAGCTGTGCCCGCGGTCGGGGCCACGCGAGCGGGAGCTGTGATGCCTAGGTGGTGACTCACCGCACACGATGGCTACTTTGTGTAGTGGTTCTGCTGATGAATCACGCTCTGCGGAGCGGGTTCGGCGCTTGGTCAGGCGGATTTTCCGTCCGTTAGCGACGGTGGTATGACCGATTTGTCAGCTGGAGTGACTATTTAACCCATACGGGTGGTTTCACTCTTTTCGTCCCTTCTGCGCCGTAGGCTGGAGGGGACGAAAGAGGTAGTCCATGAGGATAAACAAGACAATTTCCCCGACCGGGCGGCGCACTGCAAAAATAGGCCCAGCGGCTATCAGGGTGGCCGCGGTCTTTGGTCTGATCCTGAGTTCCGGTTGGGGCGTTCTTCCGGTCGCCAGCTCCGAGGCCGCGGCCGTTTCCTATATGGCAACCGCCCCCAGTGATATGCCTGGTTGGCACCGCGATTTCGTCGACGACTTCAATGCCGTCAGCCTCAACACGGCCGTGTGGGCGCGCTATGCGTCCGGTGGCCGCACCCGTGGCAGCCTCTCCTCCCAGGACCCGGCAAATGTCTACACCAGTAACGGCCAGCTTGTTCTTCGCACCCATCAGGAGAACGGCGTCTGGACCAGCGGCGGCATGTCCAGTGGCAGGGGATTCACTGCCACTCAGGGGAAATGGACCGTCAAGGCCCGGTTCGAGCGGGCCTACGGGATCGGCTACGTATTCCTGCTCTACCCCGGCGGCGGCACGTGGCCACCCGAAATCGACATCGCCGAAGGCACCGCGGGTGGCCCGCAGGTGATGTCCACCCTGCATTGGGACACGGACAACAAAAGAAAGTCGTTCTTCAAAACCGGCCTGAATATGGCTCAATGGCATACCTACGGTGTCGTGATGCAGGGCGATATCATTTCCTTCACGATCGACGGGGTAATCTGGTCCACCTTTACCTCCCCCGGGGTTCCGAAAATTCCGATGTGGTTCGGTCTCCAGGCCGGCGCCAAGGATTGCGCCCAGTCGACCAATGAATGCACCGGGTCGGCCACACCGATCGACTCCAGGATCTACGTCGACTGGATCGCCCATTGGACGGCAGCCTGATCGGCGCCCGCCCGAATACTTCGTCTGCGGACGGACAATCCCCGGGTGGCCGCGACCACCCGGGAACCATAGATCGGCCCCCGCCCGTCCAGAGCGCAGTCCCGGCTCCGGTACGAGCGGTCAGGCTTCCCCCAGTACCGCCCTGGTATCGGCGACGTCCCGGCCGATCTGCTCGACCAACTCCGGCACCGAGTCGTACCTGACGGTGCCCCGGAGTCGTTCCACGAAATCCAGCGCCACCCGGCGGCCGTAGAAATTGCCGCCGTCGTCGAGGACGAACGCCTCGATGGTCCGGACCCGACCGGAGAACGTCGGGTTGGAGCCGATCGAGATCGCCGCCGCCGATCGCCGGGCGCCCAGCACGAACCAGCCGGCGTAGATGCCGTCAGCCGGGACGGCAGCCCTGGGCGGAACATCCAGATTGGCCGTCGGATAGCCCAACTCACTGCCGCCGCGGCCGTCTCCGTGCACCACCACCCCCTCGAGTCGGTGCAGGCGGCCGAGTGCCTGGGCCGCCGCCCGCACGTCCCCCGCGTCGACGTAGGCCCGGACAGCCGTCGAGGTCACGGTCAGGGTGTCGGTGACGACGAGCCCGATACCGGACGCGACAAAGCCGAACCGGTGCCCCAACTCGGTCAGAAGGGCCACGTCCCCGGCGCCCCGGTGACCGAACCGGAAGTTGGCCCCCACCACCACGCTCGCTGCGTGCAGCCGGTCGACGATCACGTCATGGACGAATTCCTCCGGCTCCATGTTGGCTGTCGCCGGGGTGAAGGGCAGCACCATCAGCACATCGATCCCGAGTTCGGCAGCGATCTCGGCCTTCCGCCTGATGGTCAGCAGTTCGGTGGGGTGGCTGCCCGGCCGGACCACCTCTGCCGGGTGCGGGTCGAAGGTCATCATCACGGCCGGCAGGTTCAGCGCCCTGGCGGTCCTGACCGTCTCCCCAACCAGCACCTGATGACCGCGGTGCAGACCGTCGAACACGCCGATGGTCAGGACGCAGCGCCCCCAGCCGGGAGGAATCTCATCGAGCCCACGCCACCGCTCCACGCCGACTTCCCTTCGCGTTCATCAGTCCCCCGCCGACCCCCGGGCCGACCCGCAGCCACGCGGCTGCCGACGGTCAGCCTGCCATGGCCGGAGCCCGACCCGACTCAGCCGGCCGGATCCCACACCAGCTGCGACCGGGCCAGTCCGTCGGTCTCACTCATCAGCGCCAGCAGGTCGGGCCCGTGAAAGACCGCGTACGTGCCCACCAGGCCGACGCCGGGGATCCGGCGCCCGTGACGCACCTCCGCAGCCGCGGCGTCGTCGACGCTGCGAACCTCGAACGCCGCCCGTGCCGCGGCGGCGGCCGGGATGATCGCAGCAGTCACCGCAGCTGTCAGTTCTGGTGCCGGCGGCGTCCGCGGCTCCTCGGCGGGGCCGAACACTTCCACCGCAGCTGTCACTCCGAAAGGCCCGACCGACGTCCGGCGCAGCGCGGTCAAGTGCCCGCCGACCTGCAGAGCCGATCCGAGATCCCTTGCCAGCGAACGGACATAGGTACCGGTGGTGCATTCCACGACAACATCGAGATCGATGAACCCGGCGGTCCGGCGAACAGCTCCGACGATGTCCAGCCGACGGATCGTCACCGATCGGGCGGCCAGCTCGACCACCTCCCCGGCGCGGACCCGTTCGTAGGCCCGGCGCCCGCCGACCTTGATCGCCGACACCGAGCTGGGCACCTGCGAGATGGTGCCGCGGAGCGCGGCCAGTTGCTGCCCGATGGCCGAATCGGTCGCTGCGGCCAGCAGCTCCGGCTTGGCCGGGGTCAGCATGGTTCCCTCGGCGTCGTCGGTGCTGCTGCCCACGCCGAGCCGAATCGTGCCGGTGTACCGCTTGTCGGTGAGCGCCAGGTGGCCGAGCAGTTTGGTGCTCCGTTCCACCGCAACCACCAGCAGGCCGGTGGCCATCGGGTCCAGCGTCCCGGCGTGCCCGATTCGCCGGGTGCCGAGCACCCGCCGGAGCCGACCGACGACGTCGTGCGACGTGCAGCCGGCGGGCTTGTCGACCAGCAGCAGACCGCCACCGGCGGGCAGACCGGGCCCGGTCGTCTGCGGGATCATCCTCGGGCCTTGTCGGATGTCGACCGGCCGGCGTTTTCACCCTCGTCATCCGCACCGGTCGACCCGGCCGTGCGGACATCCGGTCCGGCCGAGGCAGCCGCCCGGACGTCGGCGGCGGCCCGGGCCAGTTCCTCCTCGTCGACGAGTTCCCAACGGTGGTGGTGCAGGTGGACGGGAACACTCTCCCCGCGGGCCTCCGCGAGCAGCACGCCCGCCCGCGTCCGGAGCCACCAGGTCACCGTCCGGAACAGCCCGAAGGCGGTCAGCAGCGCCACTGCGCCGAAAGCGAACCGGTAGGCCGACAGCGAGCGGACGGCCGCCCCCGGATCCACCAGGTCGAGGATCTGACCGACCAGGAACACTCCGACCACCGCCCCGCAGAATCCGCCGATGTTCACCAGGCCGGTGGCGGTGGAGATCCGGTGCCGGGGGTTGTAGTCGCGGGCCAGCATGAAGGCGACGGCAGAGGTCGGCGCGCTGACCGAGAATGCAAGGATGACCAGCAGCACGACGACCAGCGGCGGCCGGCCATCCGGCCAGAAGATCAGGGCACACCAGCCCAGCAGACTCAGGCAGCTGACGCCGATGGCCATCGGTGTCCTGATTTCCGGCCGCCGGCCGACGGTCTGGCCGACGACGAGGTTCGCGACCACCCCGCCCACCACCAGGACCAGCATCAGCAGGGACGCCTTGGAGGCCGGGTAACGCAGCCCCTGGGTCAGGTAGGGGAAGCCCCACAGCACCGCAAAGGTCGTCGGGCCGGCCATCGTCGTCAGATGCACCCAGAAGCCCAGCCGGCCGGCCGGCATCCGCCAGGCCGCCTTGACCTCGGCCAGGATCCGACGCCCGGCAACCGGGTCGCTGGCAGCCCGCTCCTCCGCGACCCGAAATGGTGCGCCGGTCGTCGGCCGGAGCAGCAACGCGCCGTAGAGGATCGAGATGGATCCGGCGACCGCGAACGTCGGGCCCCAGCCGAAGCCGTGCAACATCCCGGTCAACGGCAGGGTCGCGACGATGTTGCCGGCCGACCCGGCGAGTCCGGTGAAGCTGGTCACCACCGCATACCGCCGGGCGGGGAACCAGCCGGCGACCAAGCGGAGCACCGACACGTAGGTCATCGCATCACCGCAACCGAGCAGGCCTCTGGCCGACAACGCCGGCAGGTAGCCGTGGACGACGGAGAACAGAACTTGGGCGACGCCCATGGTGAGGGTCGCGGTGAGCAGCATCCGGCGCGGGCCGAAGCGGTCGACCAGGATGCCGGTCGGGACCTGCATGAGGGCATACACGCCCAACTGCAGGACCACGAACGTCGACAGCTGGCCGGCGGACAGGTGCAGCCGCTCCGCGGCCAGCGGACCGGCCACACCCAGCGAGCTGCGATGGAAGACGGCCAGCACGTACACACCGGCGCCGACCAGCCAGACCAGCCACGACCGCGGCTTCAGCGCGCTGGTCGCCGGTCGCCGCGTGGTCCGGGCCTCCTGGTTGGACTGGGTGGGCTCCGCACTCACGAAAGCCTCCGTGCGGTGCCGGCGAGGTGGGTGATGGTGAGCGAGACCGCCTGCTCGGCGTCCTCCCGGCCGATTGCCTCGGCGAGCGCCTGGTGGTCCGCGATCGTCCGGCTCATCCGCAGCGGGTCCTGGAGTCCGCCGGCGGCGTAGAGGTTCGTGGCGCCCATCCGGAGCTGCCGGTCGCGCAGGGCCGCGTACAGCCGCGTCAGGATCGCGTTCCCCGCGGCCGCGACGATCGCCGCGTGGAAGTCCCGGTCGGCGCTGACGTATCCCGGAACGTCACCGGCTGCCGCCGCGTCGCGCAGTTGATCGAGAAAGCCGCCCAATCGGGCTGCGAGGGGAGCGCCCAGGCCGTCGCCGATGGCCTTCCGGACGCAATGCACCTCGACCAGCTCCCGGGTGGCGAGCACATCCCGCCACTCCGCGGCGCTGACCGGAAGCACCAGCGCGCCCTTCTTGGGCAGCAACCGGACCATGCCCTCGCCCTCGAGCCGGAGCAGCGCTTCGCGGACAGGAGTCCTGGACACCGACGTCTCGGCGGCGATCCCGCCCTCGGACAGAAGCTCGTTGTCGGCGAATCGGCGGGTAAGGATCCCGGCCCGCACATGTTGGTAGACGCGCTCCGCTGCGGAGCAATGAGATGTATCCATCATGTATCTATCTCCGCGGACCGGGCCGCAACGGCCAAGCACGGCGCCGGTTCTGTGGGGATTTCCACACCGGCACAACCACGCCGATCATCGCGACCGGCCGGGGCGGCGGGTCTCGCGCTCGGGTCTCGCATCTCGGGGCCGCAGGGCCGCAGGGCCGCAGGGCCGCAGGCGAGGATCAACGTCGCACACACGGACGAACGTTGCCTTTTGGGGACGGTGGGGCTGGTGTCGCCATTTTCATCCGTGCGCCAGCTCGGCGAGCACAGACCGCCTGCAGCGGCAAGCGAGGGACCGCCTGCCGCCGCCGGGCGGGCCGGTTGCACCTGAGGTTTCAGGCGCCCAGAGACGCGGGTGGTACCCGCCCGACCAATGCATTCTTGAGCAGCGTCAGCGCATCGGCGGCGCTGCCCTGGAAGCCGAAGCCGGCAGCTCTGACGTGTCCGCCGCCGCCCAGCAGGCCGGCGATCGCTGCCACGTCGACGAGGCAGCGGGATCGCAAGGAGACCTGCCAGCTGTCCGGCTCCAGCTCCTTGAACACGGCCGCCACTTCGGCCTCCGAGGCGGAGCGCACGATGTCGATCACCGAATCCAACTCCTCGGGTCGTATGCCCATGGCCGCTTCGGCGGTGATCACCGTGTGGACGAGGCCGAGTCCCCCGGCCGCATCGGGATCCAGAGCGGCCGCGGCCAGGACCGCGGAGAGCATACCCAGCCAGGCGAACGGGTGAAGGTCGGTGATCGGGCGCATCAGCTCGGTCGGTTCGACACCGACCTCGAGCAGCCTGGCACACAGCCGGTGGGCAAACGGCGAGGCGTGCCGGAAGCCGACGCTGTCAGTGGCCAGGCCGGCGTACAGATTGGCGGCGATGTCATGGTCGAACGGCAGGCCGAGCCCGTCCAGCAGGGCCGCTACCAGGACGGTTGTCGACTCCGCAGCGTCGTCGATCAGCTGGTCGTCGCCGAAGCCCCCGTTGGACGCATGGTGGTCCACCACCAGGCTGTGACCGGCCGTCTGCAGCAGCGATACCAGCGAGCCCAGCCGCTGCGGCGAATTGACGTCCAGCGTGACGACGAGATCCGGCTCGTCCGGCACGTCGGATGCGGGCCTGATGAGTTCCTGGCCCGGCAGGTTGCGCAGTGACACCGGGACCTCGACCGGGTCAGCGAACGCCACGGTGACCTCGGCGCCGCTGTTGCGCAGGGCGAGACCCAGGGCGAGAGCGCTGCCGAGCGCATCGGCGTCGGGGTTGATATGCGCAAGCAGGACCACACTGGACGCCGATCGCAACAGTTCACAGGCCCGGGTCAACTGCGCCGACGCTCGTCGCGGTGGCGGTTTCGGCGTACTGCGCGGGGGCGTTCGAACGTCGGTGCGCCGACCGGCCGCCGCTGTGGCTCTGGTCATCACACCTCCTGTTCGAGGATGGGCTGCTTGATTGCTGCCGGGCCGATCTTTCTGGTTGGCTACGGTGAGCAACTTACCCCGCGCTGGGCCGCCCTCTGACACACTCCCGGCCCAGCCCGGACTCGGCCGGGCAATCGTTCAGCCAAGCTCGGCCGACGCCTTCATCGGGCACCCTGTCGGCCGACCCGGAACCAGCCCATACGTTGAGTCGCTGATTAGATTCGGGCTGTTACCAATCCACGGGAAGGTCAGCGGGAAATTACCTCGACCTCATCTGGTGCCGAAGTTGCGACAGGGGTGGGGGATTGCACCAGCTCTTCGTCCGGCTCGTCCGGCTCGGCATCCGTCCGCGGAACCCGGTACGGATCGGCGTCGCCCGCGTAGCTCGCGCCGGCCGCCTGCGAGGCGACTGCAGCGTCGGAAGCGCGGGCCGCCGCCAGGAGTTCGTCGATCCGGTACGCGTTCTCCGGAATGGCGTCGAGCTTGAACGCCAGGGTCGGGGTGAACTTGATCCCGGTCTCCCGGCCGACTGCGCTGCGCAGGACGCCGGTGGCGCTGGCCAGCGCCGCGGCCGTCGAGGCGATGTCGAGATCGTCGCCGTAGACCGTGTAGTAGACGAGCGCCTCACGCAGATCCGGTGTCACGGTGGCGGCGGTGACGGTGATCATCGCCAGCCGCGGGTCCTTGACCTTCTGCTCCAGTTCGGTGGCGACAATGGCGACGATGCGCTTGGCCAGCCGGCGGGCTCTTGCTGAATCGACCATCAGTCAATCTCCTCGCTCAGTGTCGTTGTTCGGCGTCATTGTTTGTTCGGTCATTGCTGGTTCGGCGTCGAACTTCAGGCTTCATTCGTCGTGCGGCCCGACGATTCGCCGCCGGGCGGACAGCAACTCGAACTCGGGCTCCCCCGCCACCAGCCGTTCGCAGCTGTCCAACACCTGGTGCACCTGAGCGGCGCTGTTGGAGACGGTAGCCACCCCGAGCAGGGCCCGGCGGTGCCGGTCCGGGTCGCCGGCTTCGGTGGCTGCCACTTCGAGCCGGCGCAGCCGGGCCACCACGGGACGGATGACGGCCCGCTTCTGTTTCAGCGAATCGACAGCCCCGAGCAGCACGTCGAGTTCCAGAATGCCCACATACACCGGTGCCACCTCCGATCGCGACAGCCCGACGCGGGTCATGTGTCACCACCCGGGATCGAGCCGAGGGCCAGGATCGATACGCGGCCGGACGGGAGCCGGACAGAATCCGGTGGAGCGGCCCCGGCCGGCGGGATGAATCGCCGGACGGAGCCTGCCCGCGCTATGCCCGGGGCTTTTCCCGGATCTCGTAGGTCTCGATGGTGTCCTCGACCTCGATGTTGTTCCAGTTGCCCAGCCCGATACCGCACTCGAAGCCCTCGCGGACCTCGACGGCGTCATCCTTGAACCGCTTCAGCGAGTCGATCATCAGGTTGTCGTTGATCACGACACCGTTCCGCAGCAGGCGCGCCTTGGCGTTGCGCCTGATCTCGCCCGACCGGACGATACAGCCCGCGATGTTGCCGAACTTGGAGGAACGGAACACCTCGCGAATCTCCGCCGTGCCCATCGCGAACTCTTCGTACTCCGGCTTGAGCAGGCCCTTGAGCGCTGACTCGATCTCGTCGATCGCCTGGTAGATCACCGTGTAGTACCGGATGTCCACGCCTTCGCGGTCGGCAAGGTCCTGAACCCCGCGGACCGGTTTGACGTTGAACCCGATGACGATCGCCTGGGTGATGACGGCCAGGTTGATGTCGTCCTGGGTGATCCCGCCGACGCCGCGGTGGACCACCCGCAGGTTGACCTCCGCGCCCACATCGAGCTTCATCAACGAATCCTCGAGCGCCTCGACGGTGCCCGAGTTGTCGCCCTTGATGATCAGTGTGAGCTGCTCGATCTTCTTCTCGGCCAGCGCCGCACCGAGCGTCTCCAGGGTGATCCGGCGCCGGTTGGCGACCTGCGCCTTGCGGGCTGAAGCGGCTCTGGCACTGGCGATCTGCCGGGCCATCCGATCCTCTTCGACGACCATGATCGAGTCCCCGGCACCCGGCACCGAGGTGAATCCGAGCACCTGCACCGGGCGCGACGGGGTGGCCTCGGCGACGTTCTCACCGTGGTCACCCAGCATCGCCCTGACCCGCCCGTAGGCACTGCCGGCGACGATGGCATCGCCGACGTGCAGCGTGCCGCGCTGGACCAGCACCGTGGCCACAGCGCCCCGGCCACGGTCGAGATGAGCCTCGATCGCGACACCCTCGGCCAGCATGTCCGGGTTCGCCCGCAGGTCCAGCGCCGCGTCAGCGGTCAGCAGGACGGCTTCGAGCAGCCCGTCGATGTTGGTCCGGTTGCGCGCCGAAATCTCGACGAACATCGTGTCCCCGCCGTACTCCTCCGCGACCAGGCCGTATTCGGTCAGCTGCTGCCGGATCTTGTCCGGGTTGGCGCCTTCCTTGTCGATCTTGTTGATTGCCACCACGATCGGCACGTCCGCGGCCTTGGCGTGGTTGATCGCCTCGACCGTCTGCGGCATCACGCCGTCGTCGGCCGCGACCACCAGCACCACGATGTCGGTGGACGCCGAACCGCGGGCCCGCATGGCGGTGAACGCCTCGTGGCCCGGGGTGTCGATGAAGGTGATCAGCCG
>JBBRDH010000033.1:0-38581 GCA_038204125.1 Mycobacteriales bacterium | reverse complement strand
GCGAGTACTCGGAGGCGATCGTCCGCGGCTACGTCGAACATCAGGACCGGATCGACGACCTGATCGGCGAGCACGCACAAGGTTGGACCCTGGACCGGATGCCGGCCGTGGACCGGGCCATTCTGCGGATCGCCGTCTACGAGCTCGTCTACTCGGTCGACGTCCCGCCCGCTGTCGCCGTCGACGAGGCTGTCGAGCTGGCCAAATCGCTCTCCACCGACAACTCGCCCCGGTTCATCAACGGCGTGCTGGGCCAGATCGTCACCATCGCGCCTGCGCTCCGCGGGGTCTGAGGCCCGCCTCGCCTGACCTGCCGCGCCCGGCCCTCGCGGCACCCATCGGCAAGGATCATCTTCGCAAACACGGATGAACGTGTCGACTTCCGTCACTGTGGTCCCAAAAGGGCACCTTCATCCTCGCGGGACCGTGGGCCCGCTCCACCGGTCAGTCGAGCTCGGTGCCGGCCGGTAGCACGCCCCAGCCGACCAACTGCTCGGTCAGGCTCTCCGGGGACATGTCGTAGATGACGGCGAGCGAGCGCAGGTCTTCGGAACGGATGGTCAGCACCTTGCCGTTGTAGTCGCCACGCTGGGACTGGATCGCGGCGGCATAACGCGCCAACGGCCCGGCCTGGTGCGCGGGCAGTTCGGACAGCCGGTTCAGGTCGATGACCAGTTTCGGGGTGAGCAGACCACGCCTCGACGCCCGCGCGTCGGGGAGTAGTTCACCCACCGGCACGCCATAGAACTCGGCCAGTTCGGCGAGCTTGGCCACGGTCACCGCACGGTCGCCGCGCTCGTAAGAACCGACCACGACCGCCTTCCAGCGGCCCTCCGACTTCTCTTCCACGCCGTGCAGGCTCAGCCCTTGCTGTGCCCGGATCGACCGGAGCCGTTGGCCCAGCGCCCGCGCATAGTCCTGAGTCATCTCACCCTTCCCACTCCGCCCGGGACTGCCGAGCCGATGATTGCACCGTCCTGGCGGTGGGCCGGGCGAAGCGCGACCCCCGGGGGAGGTGGGGGGCGTGCGTCGGTCCAACCGGTTGGCCGGTCTGTTTTCGTTCCTGCAACGGAGAGTAGTCGCAGTTATGCAGAAAGTCTCTTACCGGGGTGGCATGTCCCGCGAGCGCCGTGGTCAGTGATGACCGATCGCCATTGGTAGAGTCCAGATGTCGGACTCCGGCGGCGTAAAATCGGACGTCGGGATCGACACTCCACCCCGTGAGATCAGTTCTACTGCTCGACCCCCCAGACATCCTTTAAATCCGTCCAGTGAGGCGGGAAAGGAGGTCGGTGATGGTGCCTGCCCGCCCATCCCGGTCCGCGACGGCCCAGCCGCCGATGCCCCAGCCAAGTTCGGCCCAGGTGAATTCGGCCCAGACAAGAACGCCGGTGCTCTCCGCTGCGGACATGGCTCGGACCGTCGACCGGATCGCCCACCAGATCCTGGAGCACACCGGCGGCGAGCGGGTCATCCTCGTTGGGATCCCCACCAGGGGCGTGCATCTCGCCCACCGGCTCGCCGATCGCCTGGCCGCCTTCTCCGGGCGCTCCTACCCGGTCGGCTCACTCGACATCACCCTGTACCGCGACGACCTGCGGCGCCGGCCGCCGATGGCGCTGGAGGAGACGAGGATGCCGGACACCGGGATCGAGGACGCCCCGGTGATCCTGGTCGACGACTTCCTGTTCTCCGGGCGCACCGTCCGGGCGGCCCTCGACGCCCTGCGCGACCACGGCCGGCCCGCACTCGTCCAGCTGGCGGTGCTGGTCGACCGAGGACATCGCCGGCTGCCGATCCGCGCCGACTACGTGGGCAAGAACATTCCGACCGCACTGGCCGACGACGTTGCCGTGCAGGTCACCGAATTCGACGGCGCGGACGGCGTCGATCTGGTGAGTGCCCGATGAGAACAGCCCCGGGGGCGACCCTCGCGACTTCGTCGCAGACCCTCCCGCCGGCGCAGATTGCCTCGGCTGCAACGGATTCTCCAGCTTCGCTCGTCAGCACCGCAGCCGGGCCCGTCGAGATGCCGAGACACCTGCTGTCCGCCGGTGATCTCAACCGCGACGCGGCGCTGCACATCCTGGACACCGCGGCCCGGCTCGAACAGGCGATCGCCGGCCGCGAGGTGCGCAAGCTTCCGACGCTGCGTGGCCGGACGGTGGTCAACCTGTTCTACGAGGACTCGACCCGCACCAGGATCTCGTTCGAAGTGGCCGCCAAGCGGCTCTCGGCCGACGTGATCAATTTCTCCGCCAAGGGATCGTCGGTCTCCAAAGGGGAGTCACTCAAGGACACCGCCTGGACCCTGCAGGCGATGGGTGCCGATGCCGTCGTCTGCCGGCACGGCTCTTCCGGTGCACCGCAGCGTCTTTCAGCCTGGGTCGAGGGCAGCGTGATCAATGCGGGGGACGGCACCCACGAGCACCCGACCCAGGCCCTGCTCGACGCCTACACGTTGCAGCGCCATCTCGCCCCCGGCCGGGACCTCGACGGCCGACGGGTGGTCATCGTGGGCGACGTGCTGCATTCCAGGGTCGCCCGGTCGAATGTGCTGCTGCTGTCCACCCTCGGCGCCCAGGTGACCCTCGTCGCGCCGCCCACCCTGCTGCCCGTCGGCGTGCACTCGTGGCCCGTCGCCGTGAGCTACGACCTGGATGCGGCCCTGCGCGACGCCGACGCGGTGATGATGCTGCGGGTCCAGCGGGAGCGGATGGCCGGCGGCTTCTTCCCCACCGAACGCGAGTACACCCGCTCGTACGGGCTCGACGCGCGACGGGCGGCGATGCTCGCGAAGGGCGGCATCGTGATGCACCCCGGCCCGATGAACCGGGGCATGGAGATCGCACCGGAAGTGGCCGACGGTGCCGCGTCGGTGATCGTGGAACAGGTGGCCAACGGTGTGACGGTGCGGATGGCAGTGCTGTATCTGCTGCTCAGTGGTGGTCTGGGTGGAGGATCTTGATGAATGCCCGGGCGGAGCAGCCCACCTCTGCGGTGCTGATCGTCGGAGCGGCGCCCTACGGTGAGGAGCCGACCGACGTGCTGCTCGCCGACGGCCTGATCGCCGTCGTTGGCAGTGCGGCGGGTGACGACCCGCGGGCTGCCGGCGCGCTGCGGGTCGACGGCACCGGCCTCGTCCTGCTGCCTGGACTCGTGGACCTGCACACCCACCTGCGGGAGCCGGGCCGCGAGGACGCCGAGACGGTGGCGTCCGCTTCGGCCGCCGCCGCGCTCGGTGGCTACACGGCCGTGTTCGCGATGCCCAACACCGACCCGACAGCGGACACCGCCGGAGTGGTCGAGCAGGTGTACCGCCTGGGCGTCGCCGCAGGTCTGGTGGATGTCCTCCCGATCGGCGCTGTGACGGTCGGCCGCAATGGCACCCGGCTCGCCGAACTCGGCGCAATGGCCGGTTCGGTGGCCAGGGTTCGGATCTTCTCCGACGACGGCGACTGCGTGGCCGACCCCCAGTTGATGCGCCGCGCCCTCGAGTACGTGAAGGCGTTCGACGGAGTCATCGCTCAGCACGCCGAGGAGCCCCGGCTCACCGTCGGCGCCCAGATGCACGAGGGCGAGGTGTCGGGGCGGCTCGGCATGGCGGGCTGGCCGGCCGTTGCCGAGGAGGCGATCATCGCCCGGGATTGCCTGCTCGCCGACCACGTCGATTCCCGGCTGCATGTCTGCCACGTGTCCACTGCTGGGTCGGTGGAGCTGATCTCGGCGGCAAAGGCCCGCGGCACCAAGGTGACGGCCGAGGTCACGCCGCACCATCTGCTGCTGACCGACGACCGGGCGATCGGCTACGACCCGGTGTTCAAGGTCAATCCGCCGCTGCGGACCCAGGCCGATGTGTCGGCGCTCCGGGCGGCGCTGAGTGCGGGCATCGTCGACATCGTCGCAACGGACCACGCTCCGCATGCCGGCCAGGACAAGGAAATCGAATGGGACGGCGCGAAGCCGGGCATGCTCGGCCTGCAGACGGCGCTGTCGGTGGTGATCCTGGTGATGGTGCAGCCCGGCCTGCTCGACTGGCGTGACGTGGCCAGGGTGATGTCAGAGGCTCCGGCTCGAATCGGCGGCCTGACCGACCACGGCCGGCCGATCGCGCAGGGCGAACCGGCCACGCTGGTGTTGATCGACCCGGCGGCGACCTGGACCGTTCGGGGCGGCGACCTGGCGAGCATTTCGGCGAACACCCCGTTCGAGGGCATGGAACTGCCGGGCCGGGTCGTCGCGACATTCCTCCGCGGCCGGCCGACGGTGCTGGCCGGTGTGCTCGCGGCAGCCGGATCGGTGGTCTGAGATGGACAGGGCGCTGTTGGTGGTGCTGCTCCTGGTCGTGTGCATGGTTGCGGCTGCCGCAATCCGGGTGGGCTGGCGGCACCGAGCCGAACGGCAGACCGCGTTCCCCCAGCTCCATCCCGTACCAGCCGATTTGCCGCCGGGAGTCGGGTCCGAGCCGCCGGAACTGTCGAGATCCCTGACGGGACTGTATGTGTCGACTACGCGCTCCGGGTCATGGCAGGACCGGATCGTGGCCAGGACGCTGGGTCGCCGGGCGGCCGCCACGGTCCACCTCTTCGCCGCCGGAGTGCTGATCGACCGGGTGGGGGAGAGCGCGATCTTCCTCCCGGTCGCACACCTGCTGGGGGTCGGCACCGCGCCGGGGATCGCCGGCAAGGTAATGGGGATGCCCGACGGCATACTGCTGCTCACCTGGTCGTTGGGCGACGAACGCCTTGACAGCGGGCTGCGGATCGACGACCTCGACGCGCAGGACGAGTGGATCGAGGCCGCCCGGGCGCTGCTCGGCGAGGGTGGGCGGGATTTGATCTCAGGCACTGAAAGCACTTCCCCCGGTGTCGATCTCGAACGAAACAGCGATGGAGCGAACGAATGAGCAGCCCTGCGGTGCTGGTTCTGGAAGACGGTCGCTCGTATCAGGGGATCGCCTTCGGGGCAACGGGTTCTGCCTTCGGTGAGGCGGTCTTCTCCACCGGGATGACCGGCTACCAGGAGACCCTCACCGATCCGTCCTACCGCCGTCAGGTGGTGGTGGCGACAACGCCGCAGATCGGCAACACCGGCTGGGTCGCCGGCGGCGGACCGGATCGCGCGCAGGACGACAACGAGTCGGAGCGGATCTGGGTGGCCGGCTATGTGATTCGTGACCTGGCCCCCGCCGCGTCCAACTGGCGGGCCACCACCGACCTGCCCCAGGAAATGGAACGGCAGGGCATCGTCGGTATCGCCGGGGTCGACACCCGCGCGCTGACCAGGCATCTGCGCAGCGCCGGCGCGATGCGCTGCGGCATCTTCTCGGGCCGGGCCCTCACCGCGTCTTCGACCGGCGGCAGCTCGTCGGGTACAGCCGTCGATGACCTGGTCGAGCAGGTTCGCGCACAGCCGGGGATGGCTGGTGCGGACCTCACCGCCGAGGTCACCACGGCCGACCGCTACACCGTGCCGGCCATCGGCGAGTCCCGATTCGTGGTCGCCGCAATCGATCTCGGTATCAAGGCCAATACCCCGCGGATGCTCGCCGCCAGGGGAATCACCACCCACGTCATGCCGGCCACGGTGACGATCGAGGACATCCACGGTCTGGGCGTGGACGGAGTTTTCCTGTCCAACGGCCCCGGTGACCCGGCCACCCAGGACTACATGGTCGAACTGACCAAAGCAGTGCTGGCCCGCCGGATCCCGTTCTTCGGAATCTGCTTCGGCAACCAGATCCTCGGCCGGGCCCTGGGTTTCGGCACCTACAAGTTGAAGTTCGGCCATCGCGGCATCAATCAGCCGGTACTCGACAAGGCGACCGGACGGGTGCTGATCTCGGCGCACAATCACGGGTTCGCCGTCGACGCACCGCTGGACGTGGTGTCCGACACCGAATTCGGCCGGGTACAGGTCGGTTTCGTCTGCCTGAACGACGATGTCGTCGAGGGGCTGGAATGCCTCGACATACCGGCATTCTCCGTCCAGTTCCACCCCGAGGCGGCCGCCGGTCCGCACGACGCCCAATACCTCTTCGACCGCTTCGCCGATCTGATGGCAGCTCCGGATGCTGTTGGGCCGCCTGCCACGACAGGCTTTTCGGCTCCGGCTCCGGCTCCGGCTCCGGCTCCGGCTCCGGCTCCGGCTCCGGCTCCGACTCCGACTCCGACTCCGACGACGAAGGCGGTGAGCTGATGCCGGCCCGCAGCGACATCAAGCACGTGCTGGTCATCGGGTCCGGCCCGATCGTCATCGGCCAGGCCTGCGAATTCGACTATTCGGGGACCCAGGCCTGCCGGGTGCTCCGCGAAGAGGGCATCCGGGTTTCGCTGATCAATTCGAATCCGGCGACCATCATGACGGACCCGGAATTCGCCGACGCCACGTACATCGAGCCGATCACCGCCGAATTCGTCGAGAAGGTGCTGGCAGATCAGGCCTCCCGCGGGTTTCCGGTCGACGCACTCCTGGCCACCCTGGGCGGGCAGACGGCGCTCAACACGGCAATCGCCATTTCCAAGGCCGGTGTGCTGGAGAAGTACGGTGTGGAATTGATCGGCGCCGATATCCCGGCCATCCGGCGCGGCGAGGACCGGCAGATCTTCAAGGACATCGTCCGTTCCATCGGCGGCGACGTCCCGCGGTCCGCCGTCTGCCATTCGCTCGCCGAGGTCCACACGACGGTCGCCGATCTCGGCCTGCCTGTGGTGGTCCGGCCGTCGTTCACCATGGGCGGCCTGGGGTCGGGAATGGCCTACACTGCAACGGATCTGGACCGGATCGCGGCAACCGGGCTGGCCGCGTCACCGATCCACGAGGTGCTGATCGAGGAGAGCGTGCTCGGCTGGAAGGAGTACGAACTCGAACTGATGCGGGACGCCCACGACAACATGGTGGTCGTCTGCTCGATCGAGAACATCGACCCGATGGGGGTGCACACCGGCGACTCGATGACCGTCGCACCGACGATGACGCTGACCGACCGGGAATATCAGGACATGCGTGACCTGGGCCTGAAGATCCTGCGCGCGGTCGGGGTGGCCACCGGCGGCTGCAACATCCAGTTCGGTATCGAACCGCGGACCGGGCGGATGGTCGTCATCGAGATGAATCCGCGGGTGTCGCGCTCGTCCGCGCTGGCCTCCAAGGCCACCGGCTTCCCGATTGCCAAGATCGCCGCGAAGCTTGCGATCGGCTACACGCTCGACGAGATCGCCAACGACATCACCAAAGCCACCCCCGCGGCCTTCGAACCCTCGCTGGACTATGTGGTCGTCAAGATTCCGCGGTTCGCCTTCGAGAAATTCCCGGGTGCCGATCCGACGCTGACCACCACGATGAAATCCGTCGGCGAGGTGATGTCGATCGGCCGCTCGTTCGCCGAGGCGCTCGGCAAGGCGATGCGGTCGACCGAGACCAAGGCCGCCGGGTTCTGGACCCGTGCCAGGGTGCAGGGCGATGTGGAGGCGTTGCTGGCCGAGATCGCGGTCCCGACCGACGGCCGGATCTATTCCATCGAAAGGGTCCTCGCCCTGGGTGCGACCGTCGACCAGGTGCATCGGGCGACGGGCATCGACCCGTGGTTCCTCGATCAGATCAAGCTGATCGGCGGGATCGGGGACGAGGTGCGATCGGCTGTCCTCCTCGACGAACCGCTGTTGCGGAAGGCCAAGCGTTACGGGCTCTCCGACGGCCAGATCGCCGTCCTGCGGCCGGAACTCGGCGGCGAGCAGGCGGTCCGCGAACTGCGCTGGTCGCTCGGCGTCCGGCCTGTCTTCAAGACCGTGGACAGTTGCGCCGCCGAATTCGAGGCCACCACGCCGTACCACTATTCGGCCTACGAGGCCGCCGCCGGCGCCGAATCGGAAGTCGCCCCGCAGCGGGACAAGCCGAAGATCATCATTCTTGGTTCCGGGCCCAATCGAATCGGACAGGGCATCGAATTCGACTATTCCTGCGTCCACGCGGCCCTTGCCCTGCGCGAGGCGGGATTTGAAACCGTGATGGTGAACTGCAACCCGGAGACGGTGTCGACCGACTACGACACCTCGGATCGGCTCTACTTCGAGCCGGTGACCGCCGAGGACGTGCTGGAAGTCATTGCCGCGGAGCAGGAATCGGGCACGGTGGCCGGGGTGATCGTCACTCTCGGGGGTCAGACGCCGCTCAAGCTCGCCGCCGTCCTGGATGGGGCCACCGTGGTCAAGCGCGACGGCTCCGGGGAACGAGTACTGGTCAAAATCCTCGGAACCTCCTCGGACGCGATCGATCTCGCCGAGGACCGTGGCAGGTTCGGCAAGCTGCTCGCCGCGGCCGGGCTCCCCGCCCCGGCCTTTGGCATGGCCACCTCCTTCGCCGACGCCCAGCGGGTCGCGCAGCGGATCGGCTACCCGGTGCTGGTCCGGCCGTCGTACGTGCTCGGCGGCCGCGGCATGGAGATCGTCTACGACGAGCCGTCACTGGCGGATTACATCGATCGGGCCACCGAGATCACCGACGCCCACCCGGTGCTGGTGGACCGCTTCCTGGACGACGCGATCGAGATCGACGTGGACGCCCTGTGTGACGGCACCGAGGTGTACCTCGGCGGGGTGATGGAGCACATCGAGGAGGCCGGGATCCATTCCGGCGACTCCGCCTGCGTCCTTCCGCCGATCACGTTGGGCCGCAGCGACATCGCCCGCGTCCGCGCCCAGACCGAGGCGATCGCGCTCGGCGGCAGGGTGATCGGGCTGCTCAATGTGCAATATGCACTCAAGGACCGGACCCTGTACGTGTTGGAGGCCAACCCGCGGGCGAGCCGGACGGTGCCCTTCACCTCCAAGGCGACCGCGGTGCCGCTGGCGAAGGCGGCTGCCCGGATCATGGCCGGCGCGAGCATCGCCTCACTCCGCGCCGAGGGAATGCTGCCGGCGACCGGCGACGGCGGCCTGCTGCCGCCCGGCTCACCGGTGTCGGTGAAGGAAGCGGTCATGCCGTTCCACCGGTTCCGCCGACCCGACGGCACCGGCGTCGACTCGCTGCTCGGCCCGGAGATGCGCTCCACCGGCGAAGTGATGGGCATCGATATGGCGTTCGGTCCGGCGTTCGCCAAATCTCAGACCGCTTCCTATGGTTCACTGCCCACCAAGGGCGTCGTCTTCGTCTCGGTGGCCAACGCCGACAAGCGCTCGATGGTGTTCCCGGTGAAACGACTGGCCGACCTGGGTTTCACCATCCTTGCCACCGAAGGCACGGCGGAAATGTTGCAGCGCAACGGGATGGACGTGACCATCGTCCGTAAACACTTCGAGGGTCCAGGGAACATCGTCGATTTGATCAAGGCCGGCAAGGTCGATCTGGTCATCAACACCCCCTACGGCCAGTCCGGTCCCCGGATCGACGGCTACGAGATCCGCACCGCTGCCGTCGCCACCGACATCCCCTGCATCACCACCGTGGCCGGCGCCGCCGCCGCGATCCAGGGCATCGAGGCGCTCACCCGCTCGGACGTCGGGGTCGCCCCGCTCCAGGTGCTGCAGGCCCGACTGCTGGCCGGCCGGGCGCACGCGGCCGCGGGTGGGGACGCGGGCCCAGGGGGGCACCCAGCTGCCCGCAGGGAGGCGGGCCCCGGCGCGCACGAGGTTCCCGGGATCCAGGTCGTCTCGCCATGAGCACCGCCGGCCCCCGCACGGAAAAAAGTGGCTGCGTGGACGAAAGTGTCGATTTTGGGACAGGTGGGGCCGGAGTCGTCAACTTCGTCCGTGCCGGGGACGGGGGCACCTCCCGCTTGCGGGGGAATGATCCTCGCCGGGGGGTCGCCGGGGTGGGTGGCGCGGGCGGTGTACCGGCCCCGGAATCGGCGCTACGCCGGTGAGCCTGTTGGACAGTAGCTACCGGCGGGTGGCCCGGCCGGTACTCTTCCGGCTGGGCGGCGGGGATGCCGAGGCCGCCCATACCGCGACGCTTGGGGCATTGAGCTCCCTCGGGCGGATGACGTGGGCGGTGAAGGGGTTGTCGCGGCTGCTGGCGCGAAACCAGAGTGAGCGCAGGGTGTTCGGGCTGCAGTTCCCGTCCGCGGTCGGTCTCGCCGCCGGGATGGACAAGGACGGTGTCGCTGCGAAAGCCTGGCCGGCAATGGGTTTCGGTTTCGTCGAGCTGGGAACGGTGACGGCGCACCCGCAGCCCGGCAACGACAGACCGCGACTTTTCCGGCTGCGGGGCTCAGAGGCGATCATCAACCGGATGGGCTTCAACAACGACGGCGCCGCCGCGCTGGCTGAAAAGCTCGCGTACGTAGGCAGTATCGGAATTCCGGTAGGGATTTCGCTCGGCAAATCCAAGGTCACACCGTTTGACGAGGCGGTCTCTGACTACCTCGTCTCGCTGGAGGCCGTGCACCGGGTCGCCGACTACATTGCGGTCAACGTCTCCTCACCGAACACCCCGGGGCTGCGCTCGCTGCAGGACTCCAAGCCGCTCACCGAGCTGCTCGGTGCGTTGACCCGGCGGGCCGCCGAGTTGACAGTGCCCGGACGGCAACAGCTTCCGGTACTGGTCAAGATCGCCCCCGACCTGACCTACGCCGCGCTGGGTGACGTGCTGCAGGTCTGCGCCGACACCGGCATCGCCGGGGTGATCGCGGTCAACACCACGTTGACCCGCGAAGGGGTCCAGGCCGAGGACCAGGACACCGCGCAGGAGCCGGGTGGGCTGTCCGGCGCACCGCTGCGCCGACGCGCGCTGGAGATCGTGCGTTTCGTAATACGGCACAGCGATCTGCCGGTCATCGGCGTCGGCGGGATCTCGACACCGCAGCACGGCCTGGCCATGCTCGACGCCGGCGCCTCGCTGCTACAGCTGTACACCGGATTCATCTACCGCGGCCCCGATTTGGTCACCGGTCTGAACAAGGCCATTCGGCACCGGGAAATTCAGCACCGGGCCATCCGGCAGCGGGAAATCCAGCACCCGGAGACTCAGCACCGGAACATTCAGCAACGCACCGAAGGGTATTGAGCATGCAGACGTTCGGCGCCAGGCTGGTCTCAGCAGTAGCGGCTCGCGGCCCTCTGTGTGTCGGCATCGATCCACACCCGGAGCTGCTCTCGGAGTGGGGTCTGGAGTCTGATGTGGTTGGGCTGGAACGGTTCTGCCGGAGGGTGGTCGAGGCGCTCGGTGAAACCATCGCAGTCCTCAAGCCGCAGTCGGCGTTCTTCGAGGCGTACGGGTCCGCCGGGATCGCCGTCCTGGAGAAAGTTCTCGCCGACGCGAGGGCAGCAGGGGCGCTGGTCCTGCTGGACGCCAAGCGCGGCGACATCGGGTCGACGATGGCCGCGTACGCGAAGGCCTACCTGACCGAGGGGTCCCCGCTGGCCGCCGACGCCGTCACCCTGTCGCCTTACCTCGGTTTCGGCTCGCTGCGCCCAGCGATCGACGCGGCGAAGGCCAGCGGCCGCGGCGTTTTCGTGCTCGCGTTGACGTCGAACCCGGAAGGCCCCGCTCTGCAGCACGCGATCCGGGAGGACGGAAAGTCCGTCGCCCAGTCGATCGTCGACGCCGCCGCCGCCGAGAACGGCGGTGATTCGCCGCTCGGGTCCGTCGGACTGGTGGTGGGCGCGACCGTCGGCGACACCGGCATCGACCTGGGCGCGGTGAACGGCCCGCTGTTGGCGCCTGGACTGGGCGCCCAGGGAGCCGGCGTCGACGACCTCCGAACTGTCTTCGGCCCGGACCTGCGGAACGTGCTGCCCACCACGAGCCGGGAGATCCTCCGGGCGGGGCCGGCCGTCAAGAACCTGAAGGCGGCCGCACGGCAGCAGATCGACTCCGTGGCAGCACTTCTCGACCAGCCGGCAACCTGGGCGGCAACAACCGTCGGACCGCGCCGATAGGCTGCGCGGGTGAGCACCCCGGATATCAAGCCCCGCAGCCGCGCTGTCACCGATGGCATCGAGAGCACCGCGTCGCGCGGCATGCTCCGCGCCGTCGGGATGGGCGACGACGACTGGGTGAAGCCGCAGATCGGGGTGGCCAGTTCATGGAACGAGATCACCCCGTGCAACCTCTCGCTGGACCGGTTGGCCCAGGCGTCGAAGGAGGGGGTGCACGCCGCCGGCGGTTACCCGCTCCAGTTCGGCACCATCTCGGTCTCCGACGGCATCTCGATGGGCCACGAGGGCATGCACTTCTCGTTGGTCTCCCGCGAGGTGATCGCCGACTCGGTCGAAACCGTCATGCAGGCCGAGCGGCTCGACGGATCGGTGCTGCTGGCCGGCTGCGACAAGTCGCTGCCCGGCATGCTGATGGCCGCCGCCCGCCTCGACCTTGCCTCGGTGTTCCTCTACGCCGGCACCATCGCGCCGGGCTGGGTGAAGCTCGAGGACGGCACCGAGAAGGACGTCACCCTGATCGACGCGTTCGAGGCGGTCGGCGCCTGCAAGGCCGGGAAGATGAGCCTGGGTGATCTGGACCGGATCGAACGAGCTGTCTGCCCAGGTGAGGGCGCCTGCGGCGGCATGTACACCGCCAACACGATGGCCTCTGCCGCGGAGGCGCTGGGCATGTCGATGCCCGGCTCGGCGGCGCCGCCGTCCGCCGACCGCCGCCGCGACAAGTTCGCCCACCAGTCCGGGCAGGCCGTCGTCGAGCTGATCCGCAACGGCATCACCGCGCGGAACATCATGACTCGCAAGGCCTTCGAGAATGCGATTGCCGTGGTGATGGCCCTGGGCGGCTCCACCAACGCCGTGCTGCACCTGCTGGCGATCGCCCACGAGGCGGACGTCGAGCTGACCCTGGACGACTTCAACCGCATCGCCGACAAGGTGCCGCACCTCGGCGATCTGAAGCCGTTCGGCCGGTTCGTGATGAACGACATGGACCGGGTCGGGGGCATCCCGGTGGTGATGAAGGCGCTGCTCGACGCAGGCCTGCTGCACGGCGACGCCCTCACCGTCACCGGCCGGACGCTCGCCGAGAACCTGGCCGGGATGGACCTGCCCGACCTCGACGGCGATGTGCTGCGCAAGCTCGACAATCCGCTGCACCAGACGGGCGGGATCAACATCCTGCGCGGGAGCCTGGCGCCTGAGGGCGCGGTCGTGAAAACGGCTGGATTCGACCTCGCCGTCTTCGAGGGCCCGGCGAAGGTATTCGAGCGGGAACGGGCCGCGATGGATGCCCTCACCGACGGCAAGATCGTCGCCGGTGATGTGCTCGTCATCCGCTACGAAGGGCCCAAGGGCGGACCCGGTATGCGGGAGATGCTCGCCGTCACCGGCGCGATCAAGGGCGCCGGCCTGGGCAAGGAGGTGCTGCTGCTGACCGACGGTCGTTTCTCCGGCGGCACCACCGGGCTGTGCATCGGGCACATCGCCCCGGAGGCAACCGACGGCGGCCCGATCGGGCTGGTCGAATCCGGCGACCGGATCCGGGTGGACATCGCGGCCAAGACGATCGACCTCCTCGTCGACGACGCCGAACTCGCGCGGCGCCGGTCCGGGTTCGAGCCACTGCCCCCGCGCTACACCAGGGGCGTGCTCGCCAAGTACGCAAAGCTCGTCGGGTCCGCCTCGGTCGGCGCCATCACCGGCTGAACCGGACAGCGGCCTGATCGGCCCGGGGGCAGCGGCCTGATCGGCCCGGGGGCAGCAGCCTGATCGGCTTGGGAGTACCGGCCTGACGGCCTGCGGGCAGCGGTCCGGTCAGCCCGCGGGCGGCGGAGCGGTGGTGTTGCCCAGGTGGAACACGCTGGTGAAGCACTCGGAGCCCGGCCTTTGCTCGTCGAGCATCGCCAGCACCATCCGGCCGGCGGCCCGTCCCTGTGCAGTCGCGGGCTGGACCATGGTCGTCAGGTCGTGGGCGATGACGTTGTCCAGCCGGATGCCGTCGAAGCCGACGACGCTGAGGTCGGCCGGAACCTGCAGCCCGCGTTCCTCGGCGGCCCGGATCACGCCGGCAGCGAGCAGATCGCTCTGCGCAATGATCGCGGTCGGCCGGTTCCCGGGGGCCAGGTCGGACCCGAGCAGTTCGCGACCGGCGAGCAGGCCCTCGTCCACGAGGCTCCCGGCGGCAACGATCACCTCAGGGTCACCGAAGACCTCCCGGGCGCCGGCCAGCCGGTCGAGCGCGGTGGCGACGGTGGCCGCGGCCTCCCACTCCGGCGTCAGCCGACCGCGGTCGCGGCTGCTCAACGGCAGGGCCACCACCCCGACCCGGCGGTGCCCCAGCGACCAGAGATGTTGCGCCAGAATGGTTGTCGCGGCCCGGTCGTCCAGGGTGATCGACGGGACTTCGTCGAAAGGGGTGCCGCCGAGCGACACGACCGGGATGGCCCGCTGCCGGCTGATCGCCACCGAGCGGTTGACGTGCGGGCTGCAGCTGATCAGCACGACGGCGTCCATCGTCGCCGTCGCCATCACCGACGGCCCTTCGCCGGCATCGGGCAGCAACAGCAGCGCGCGGCCCGATGACGCCGTCTCCTGTGCGATGCCGTCCAACAGGGCGATCTTCACCGGGTCCCGGAAGGCGTCGAGCACCGTCTCTTCCAGGACGACCGCGATGATGCCGGATCGCCCCTGGCGGAGCGACCGCGCCCGCGGATCGGGCCCGGCGTAGCCCAGCTGTTCGGCGGCGGCGTGGACCCGTTCCCGGGTTGCGGCGGACACCGGACCCGACCCGCTGAAGGCGAGCGACGCGGTCGACACCGAGACCCCGGCCAGCCGCGCGACCGCCGCCAGGTTGGGCCGCTTCGGACCCTGGGACGACTCGGACAGCCTGCCCGCCGGGGTCGCGGTCCTGCCCAGAGTACTTTCAGTCACGTCTTGTGTCCGTCCGTCCCAGCGCCATTGACTGACCCCGAGCGCTCTGGATATCGTAGTCGAATCGGTTCGATCGAATCGATTCGATCCAAGAGGTTCCCACCTCTGCCGGGTTGTCATGAGCCGACGGCAATTCCGTCGGACAGGAACCCCGCAGCAATTGGCCGGCCCGGCTCCGGGCGTGGGCCCCCGCGATGCAGCATTTTTCGGAAGGCCAGCATGACGATCAACGGCGCCGCTGCAGCAGCGCCCGCCGAGCTCACCCGCAAGCAGCTCGTCGGCTGGCGTAACGCCATCTTCGCGATCTTCGCGATGTGCGGGCTGTCGATCGCCACCTGGCTGGGCCGCAACCCGGCCATTCGGGACCTGTTGCACGCCAGTACGGGAAAGATGGGATGGATCGTCTTCGGCCTCGCCGTCGGGTCCGTGGTCGGGCTGACCCTCTCCAGCCATGTGCTGGTCCATCTGGGTGGACGGCGGACGATCCTGCTCTGCCTGCTCCTGGTCGCCGCCGGGCTGACCCTGGCCGGGTTCGGCGCGTCGATCCTCGGCAGCGCGCCGGTTGTCGTCGCCGGACTCGCCACCTTCGGCGCCGGCAACGGAATGTGCGATGTCGCGATGAACGTCGAGGGCGCCGCCAATGAGCGGGCGCTCGGCCGGACGATCATGCCGCTCTTCCATGCGGCGTTCAGCGGCGGCACGATGGTCGGCGCCGGCCTGGCCGCGCTGGCCGAACATTTCGGCGTGCCGGTCTTCGTGCACGTCGTGACCGTCGCCGTGGCCATCTCGCTTTGCGCCGTTGTTGCCGTCCGGTTCTTGGCGCCGCATCCCGATGTACCGGGGGCAACGGCTGGAATGTCGGAGGCTCCGGTGGGCTGGCGGGGTCGACTGGCGATTTGGAAGGAACGGCGCACCCTGCTCATCGGGCTCATCGTCCTGGGGATGGCATTCACCGAGGGTTCGGCCAACGACTGGCTCGCGCTGTCGATGGTCGACGGACACCACGTGAGCAACGCGGCCGGCGCCGCCATCTTCGGCCTCTTCGTCACCGCGATGACCGCCGGGCGGATTTTGGGAGTCCGGGCGCTGGATCGGTTCGGCCGGGTGCTGGTGCTGCGGGCCACCGCCGCAATGGCCGCCGTCGGCCTGGTAATGGTGATCTTCGTGCCCAGCGTCCTGATCTCGACGATCGGTGTCGTGCTGTGGGGGCTGGGCGCGTCGCTCGGGTTCCCGGTCGGCATGTCCGCTGCCGCTGACGATCCCGCCGTCGCCGCAGCCAGGGTCAGCGCGGTGGCCACCATCGGCTACTTCGCCTTCCTGGTCGGCCCGCCGGTGATCGGCCTGCTCGGCGAGCATTTCGGCCTGCTGCATGCGCTGCTGCTGGTTCTCGTGTTGGTGGCCGCCGCCGGCATCACCTCGCCGGCCGCCCGTGAGCCAGTGACGCGGGAGCCGGTCGTCGGCCCTACGGCCTGAAATGGTGCCGGCGTCTGAGCCGGTGCGCACGCCGTGCAAACACCCGGTGGCGGTATTCTTGGAGCCGACATGCACGCCCGTTGACATGAATTGGCCGCCGAAATCGGCAGGGCCGATCCACGGGGCGTCCGGTGCAGGGGCAGATTCCCGAGTCCGGCCCCTCGCGCTCGCCAGGTAGCGACCGCCACCCGAACTCAGGAGGAGTTTCATGTCCGCACCAACCATGACGGAGATCGTCTGGCCCACCGCCGACCACGCCGGGGGCCTCGACTTCAAGGTCGCCGACCTGTCGCTGGCCGAGTACGGCCGCAAGGAGATCACCCTCGCCGAGCACGAGATGCCCGGGCTGATGTCGCTGCGCCGGGAGTACGCCGAGGTGCAACCCCTCAAGGGCGCGCGGATCGCCGGCTCGCTGCACATGACGGTGCAGACGGCCGTGCTCATCGAGACGCTCACCTCGCTGGGCGCCGACGTCCGGTGGGTGTCGTGCAACATCTTCTCGACCCAGGACCACGCCGCCGCCGCCGCCGTGGTCGGCCCGTACGGCACACCCGAGGAACCCAAGGGCGTCGCGGTCTACGCGTGGAAGGGCGAGACCCTTCCCGAGTATTGGTGGTGCACCGACCAGATGCTGCGCTGGCCCGCCCCCGCGGGAGGCGTTGATGAGGCCGGATCGGTGGACGCGCCGGGAAACCCGGCGCACGGGCCGAACATGATTCTGGACGATGGCGGCGACGTCACGATGCTGATCCACAAGGGCGTCCAGTACGAGAAGGCCGGCGTCGTGCCGTCGACCGACGAATCGGACTCCGAGGAGTACGGCGTCATCCTGGATCTGCTGCGCAAGTCGCTGGCGACCGACCCGACCTACTTCTCCCGGATCGGCCCGAACATTCTGGGCGTCACCGAGGAGACCACCACCGGCGTCCTCCGGCTGTACCAACTGGCCGCCGCCGGTGAACTGCTGTTCCCGGCCATCAACGTCAACGACTCCGTCACCAAGTCCAAGTTCGACAACAAGTACGGCTGCCGGCACTCGTTGATCGACGGGCTCAACCGGGCCACCGACGTCCTGATCGGCGGCAAGGTGGCCCTGATCGCCGGCTACGGCGACGTCGGCAAGGGTTGCGCCGAGTCGCTCCGTGGCCAGGGCGCCCGCGTCGTCATCGCCGAGATCGACCCGATCTGCGCATTGCAGGCGCTGATGGACGGATTCGAGGTCGCGACCGTCGACAGTGCGATCTCCCGCGCCGACTTCGTCATCACCACCACCGGCAACAAGGACATCATCGGCGTCGACCACATGCAGCAGATGAAGCACCAGGCGATTCTGGGCAACATCGGGCACTTCGACAACGAGATCGACATGGCCGGCCTGGCCCGCATTCCGGGCATCCACAAGATGGAGATCAAGCCGCAGGTGCACCTGTGGACGTTCCCGGCCGGTAAGACGCTGCTGGTCCTGTCCGAAGGTCGGCTGCTCAACCTCGGCAACGCCACCGGTCACCCGTCGTTCGTGATGTCGGCGTCGTTCGCCAATCAGACGATCGCCCAGATCGAGCTGTTCACCAAGCGCAACGAATACGACCTCGAGGTCTACCGGCTGCCCAAGCACCTCGACGAGAAGGTCGCCAAGATCCACGTCGAGGCCCTCGGTGGCGACCTGACCAAGCTCACCAAGGAGCAGGCCGAGTACATCGGCGTCGACGTCGAAGGCCCCTACAAAGCGGACCACTACCGCTACTGAGCTCCGCCCGTTACCACCGCCACGGCCCCGCGCGATATCCTCAGCGCGGGGCCGTTGGCCGTCCTCGACTGTCCCGCGGGTCGGGAAGCCGGGGGCGGCGTGCGCTGATCATTGTCGGCCGCGCGGATGAAATGCCTCGGTGTGGGGCGGGTGGGGCGGGAGTTTACGACTTGGTGCGCGCCGCGAAACTTCGCCCGCGCGGCCCGAACTTCGCGCGCGCGGCGCGACGACCCCCGGCCCGGTTGGGCCCGGCCCGGTTCGGTTCTCCCCGGTTCGGCCCGGCCCGGTTGGGCCCGGTTCGGTTGGGCCCGGTTCGGGCCGACCCTCGCCGCCGCGGCCGGTCAGGCCACCGCGAGCAGGTCGATGATGAAGATCAGCGTCCGGCCGCTGAGCCGGTGGCCGCCGCCGGCCGGTCCGTAGGCGAGATGCGGCGGGATCACCAGTTCCCGGCGGCCGCCGACCTTCATCCCGGGGATGCCGTCCTGCCAACCCTGGATCAGACCGGTCAACGGGAACTCGATCGACTCGCCGCGGTTCCAGGACGAGTCGAACTCCTCGCCGGTCCCGTGTTCGACGCCGACGTAGTGGACCCGGACCTTCGCTCCGGGCACCGCCTCGGCGCCGTCGCCGACGGTGATGTCCCTCATCTTCAGGTCGGTGGGCGGCTCCCCGGCCGGGAGGTCGATTTCGGGTTTCGTGTTCGGATCGGCAGTCATGACGCTTATCCAACACGACGACCAGTTCGACGCCGCGGCCCCGCGCCCGCTCCGGACATCGGCGGCATTGGCATAGGGTCCAGGCCGTGGGCCGACTCATCGTCATCGAGGGGCTGGACGGCTCCGGAAAGCAGACGCTGACCCGCCGCATTGCCGCGCACGCCAGGGCGGACGGTGCCCGGGTGACGACGATGGCGTTCCCGCGCTACGGCAGCGACATCCACGCCGACCTGGTCCGCGACTCGCTGTACGGGCGGCTCGGTGATCTGTCGGATTCGGTATACGGCCCGGCGCTGCTCTTCGCCCTGGACCGGAGGGCGGCCGCGCCCGAGATCCGCGAACTGCTCGGCGCCAACGACGTGGTGCTGCTGGACCGATATGTCAGTTCCAACGCCGCCTACGGTGCGGCGCGGCTGGGTGGCCCGGTCGCGGCGTCCGGCTTCCCGGACTGGGTCCGCGAACTGGAAATCGACCGGTTCGGCATCCCGGTGCCGGATCGGCAGATCCTGCTGGCGACCGATGTCCAGGAGTCGGCGCGGCGGGCACTCGGCCGGGCCCAGGCTGACTCGACCCGCGGGCTCGACCTGTTCGAGGCCGACGCAGCGTTGCAGGACAGGACAGCGCTGATGTATCGGCAGCTCGCCGACCAGGGATTCCTGTCGCCGTGGACGGTCCTGGACCCCGACCTCGATCCCAACGACGCAGACGGCAATCCGGCCGCCCTGGACATTGCATCGCTGCTCGGCAAATGAGCGACCTCAGACAGCCCGGGTGTACCGCCGGAGCGCCTCGCCCAGGTTCTCCCGGCGCATTCGCAGGTCGACGTACAGGACGGCGGTGACGCAGCCGATCCAGGCGCCGGTCACCGCCCCGATCAGGACCGAGAGGCCCTGGCCCAACAGCAGCGCCGTGACCTGGTCGGAACTGCCGATGACGCTGGTGAGCAACCTGGACGCGAACACTGACACCGCGCCGGCGAGCACCGCTGCGAGGAGGGACACGCCGAACAGCCGGCCGCGGGAGTTGCGGGACAGCGCGGCGGCCCGGCGGACCGTGACCATCGGCCGGGTCCCCTCCATCGCGGCGATCGGTCCCGCCGGCAGCAGGGCCACCCACAGCAGGAAGCCCGGCACGATCAGCAACACCAACCCGACCGCCTCCAGGGCGCCGACCAGGGCCGCGGTACCCACCAGCACCTGCCAGCGGCCGGCCATCCGGGTCAGCGCCTTCGGTGTGCTGCCGGTCCGGGTCGTTGCCCCCTCCGCAACCAGGGGGGCGGCGAGTCCGGAAATGATCGGGGCACAGATCAGCGAGACCAGGACGCCGGCGCTCAGTCCGACAAGCACCTGACCGAGCAGTCGGGTCGCTGCCGACAGCTGCGCGTAGTCGTTGGCGGCGGGCGCGGTCCCCCCCACCTGCAGCATCGTGGTTGCGTAGGAGCGCAGGCCCACCGTGAGCGAGAGCACCCCGAGGTTGGCGGCGGCCACCAGGGTGGCCGAGAGGAGCGCGGCCGGCACCAGGACACCGGCGTGACGCCTGGCGACCCGGAAAGCCGCTGCGAAGATCTCCCCGATCGTCAACGGTCGGAGCGGATAGAGGCCGGGTTGCTCCCAGCCGCCGGCAGGTTCGGCGGGGTACCGCGGAAGGGTCACCAGTCCATGATCCCATCACCGGCCCTGCGAGGGCCCCAACCGGGAAGGGCAGGCGTATGCATCGCGCCGGCGGCCGCCGCGCCGGGTGAATCGGCAACGCCCCGTTCGCCGGGATGACACCATGGTCTGCATGAGAGCACGCGTGCTGGTAGTGGACGACGACGCCGCCCTGGCGGAAATGTTGACGATCGTCCTGCGCGGGGAGGGCTTCGACACCGCGGTCGTCCGCGACGGGGCGAAGGCCCTGGAGGTGTTCCGGGAGACGCACCCCGACCTCGTGCTGCTCGATCTGATGTTGCCCGGAACGTCGGGTCTTGATGTCTGCAAGGAGATCCGCGCCGAATCCGGTACCCCGATCATCATGCTGACGGCCAAGACCGACACCGTGGACGTGGTGCTCGGCCTGGAATCCGGCGCCGACGACTATGTGATGAAGCCGTTCAAGCCGAAGGAGCTGACAGCCCGGATCCGCGCCAGGCTCCGCCGGGCCGACGTCGGCACCGCCGAACGGCTGCGGGTGGCCGACGTCGAGATCGACGTCCTCGGACACCAGGTGACCAGGGACAACGAGCCGATCGCACTGACCCCGCTGGAGTTCGACCTGTTGGTTGCGCTGGCCCGCAAGCCGCGGCAGGTGTTCACCAGGGAGGTGCTGCTGGAGCAGGTCTGGGGGTACCGGCACGCGGCGGACACCCGGCTGGTCAACGTTCACGTCCAGCGGCTCCGCAGCAAGATCGAGAAGGATCCCGAGCGTCCGGAGGTCGTCGTCACGGTGCGGGGTGTCGGGTACAAGGCCGGCATGTCGTGACCACCGGTCCCTCGCCGGCGCACTCCCGGGCCGTGCGGCGGGCGTCTGAGATCCGGCTGCTCGGCTCGCGGCTTCGGGATCTGCTGTCCTTCTGGAGCCGCTCCCTACTGCTCCGGGTCATCGTGCTGACCCTGTTCTTCTCGACCATCGCGATGGTCGGCGTCGGGTTGATCCTGCAGCAACAGATCACCAGGGGACTGTTGGCCTCCAAGCAGAGCGTCGCCGTCAGCGAGGTGCGCAAGGCCGTCGAGACGGTCGAGGTCAGCATGGCCCACCCGGACACCGACCCGGCGTCACTGAAGGAACAGCTCGACCTGACGCTCCAGAAGCTCGGGAACCCAGTCCTGGCCGGGGATCCCGGGACGCAACGGACCACCAGGGGGGCCTTCGACCCGGTGCTGGTGCCGAACCGTCCGGGGTCGGACCGCAGCCTGGCCCGCGGCTTCATCAGCGATGTGCCGCAGGCCCTGCAGCAGCGGGTGGCCTCCGGGGTGGTCGCGACCCAGTACGCGACGGTGCGCCGGGAGGGCGTCAACATCCCGGCGCTGGTCGTCGGATCGCCGGCGATCACCCGAACGGACACGTTCTCGGTCTTCCTGATCTTTCCGTTGACTGCGGAGCAGACGTCGGCGGCCGTTGTCCAGAGGACGCTGCTGCTCGGCGGCGCCGGCCTGGCGATCGTGCTGACTCTGATCGGCTCACTCGTGGCGCTGCAGGTGGTTCGGCCGGTGCGGCGGGCGGCGGCGGTCGCCCAGCGGCTCGCCGCCGGCGATCTGGGGGAGCGGATGCCGGTGCGGGGTCCGATCGAACTGACCACGCTGGCCCGATCGTTCAACGGTATGGCGGACGCCATCCGTGCCCAGATCAGACAGTTGGAGGAGTTCGGCAAATTGCAGCGACAGTTCACTTCCGACGTCTCGCACGAGCTCCGGACCCCGGTGACGACGGTCCGGATGGCGGCCGACCTCCTCCACGACGAGCGGGACGATCTGCCGCCGCACCTGGCCAGGTCGACCGAGCTACTGGTCAACGAGCTCGACCGGTTCGAGGTACTGCTTGCTGACCTGTTGGAGATCAGCCGGTATGACGCCGGGATGGCGGAACTGGCGGCAGAGCCGATGGACATCCGGAGTCTGATCGCCTCCTGCGTGGCGGCCGCTGAGCCGTTTGCGAAGAAGGCCGGAGTGCCCCTGAAGACCGTCATGCCCTCAGCGCCGGTCGTTGCCGAGGTGGACGCCCGGCGGGTCGAGCGGATCCTGCGCAACCTGTTGAACAATGCCGTCGACCACGCAGAGCACGCCCCGGTGGAGGTCGAGTTGGCGGCCGATTCCGACGTCCTTGCGATCACCGTGACCGATTCCGGCGTCGGGCTCAGGCCCGGCGAGGCCGGCCTGGTCTTCAACCGGTTCTGGCGCGCCGACCCCTCCCGTCAGCGACAGACCGGGGGCACCGGCCTCGGGCTCGCGATCTCGCTGGAAGACGCCCGGTTGCACGGTGGCTGGCTGCAGGCGTCCGGGGCCGTGGGGAAGGGCGCGCGCTTTCGGCTCACCCTGCCGCTGCGCCCGGGGAAGCTGGTGAGCTCCTCGCCGCTGCCGCTCCGGCCGGGTGACGACGACAGCGGGGACCCCGCTGCGGCCGCCGTGCCCTGGGACGGGCGGGACCTGCACCACCACGGCCTCGCCGAGGCGCTTCCGGCCGGCGCGATGATCGGCTGGCCGGTCCGCACCGACGGCCCCGGGCAGGAGTCACCGTGACACCTGCGGGGACGACGTTCGCTCCGACCCGGCGGAAGCCCCGGCCGCGCCGTTCGACCTGGGTTGCGGGTTGTCTCCTTTCGGCGCTCGTCATGGTCGCGGGCTGCTCGGGCATCCCGGGATCCGGCCCGGTGCAGGACGTCAGCCGGATCGCCGACCAACCGAGCGCCGCAGTGCCGGCCGGACCGGTCGCGGGCCAGCCGCCGGCCGACATCGTCCGCGGTTTCGTCCAGGCCACCGGCCGGATCGGCGCGCCAGGTCCGGTCGGTTCGACCTACGGGGCGGCCAAGCAGTTCCTCACCAAATCCGCGCAGGCGAGCTGGCTGTCCAAGCCCTACCCGGTGGTCATCCTGTCGGATCAGTTCCGGACGGATTCGGCGCCGACGGACAGCACCGCGGTGTCGATCAGCGGAACCTCCCGAGGTTCGCTGGACCTCGACCGGGCCTTCCACGCCGGTAACGGCACGGTCTACTCCCACGTCGTCCATCTGGTCCGCGAGGACGGCGAGTGGCGGATCACTGATCCGCCGGACGCACTGTTGATCAGAGAGAGCGACTTCGCCGACACCTTCAGCTCGCGGACGCTCTACTACCTCGACGCCGGCCGGACGAACGTGGTGCCGGACCTCCGTTTCCTGCGGGCCGGCGGCTCGCAGGACGACACCCTGGCCTCTTCGCTGGTCAGCCTGCTCCTCAAGGGCCCGGCCGGAGTACTCAAGGGCGCCGCCCAGTCGCAGCTGGCGGGCGGGGCGCTGCGGTCCAACGTGGTGACCGACGACGCGGGCATCACCCACGTCGATCTGCAGCACATCAAACTGCCGACCCCGGCGGCCAGGCGTGCACTCGCCGCGCAGGTCGTGTGGACGTTGTATCCCGACGCGCAGGTCGCCATCACCGTGGACGGCGAGCCGCTGGAGCCCCCCAGCGGCGTTCCGGCCGGTGACAGCGCCGGACGACTCCCCGCCGACCAGGCCGTGTACTCGCTCAAATCGGTGCTTTCGTTCAGCCCCGACCGGGTGCCAGGCACCGGCGCCGCTCAGTCCGACCCCTACTACATCGACGAGTCCGGAGCGATCCGGAGCCTGCTCGACAACCAGCCGATGTGGGGTCGGGTGGGCAACAGGTCCGTACGCGTGCTCAGTGCGGCGATGTCGGCGGCGACCGGCACCCTGGCAGCGGTCAGCCGGACCTCCGACGGCGCGCAGGAACTACTGATCGGCCGGCCGCTGGAGAAGCAGCAGGCGGTCTCCGCGCTGAAGGCCGGGACGCTGACCCTGCCTTCCTTCAGCCGGACCGGCGACGAGGTCTGGGTGGTGCAGAACGGTGGTACGAAGCCGGAGATCTACCGGATTTCGACGGCCCAGGCGGTGTCCGGACCGGCCAGCCGGGCAAAGGTGGGCGCCGCCCAGTTGGCCGGCAGGGGCCCGGTGACGGCGCTGGCGCTTGCTCCGGACGGGGTCCGGGTGGCCATCGTGGCCGGAGCGAAGTTGTACCTCGGCGCTGTCGTTCCGCCCGCACCCCCCGCCGGTGGCGACCCGGCCAGCGCCGGCGGCGACAATCCCGACGCGCTGAGCATCATCAACCTGACCGAGATCCAACCGGACCTGGTCGGCGTCGGACCGGTCACCTTCCGTAGCTCCACGCAGTTGCTGGTCGCATCGCTGTCGGTGACCAGCCGGATCCGGTCGATCAACGATGTGCGCATCGACGGAGGTGATGTGAAACCGACGACCACCAACCAGTTGTTCGGCGACGTGGAGGCCATCGCCGTCTCGATCACCGACGCCAACGCCGACGTGGCAGGTGTCAATGGCACACCCGGCGGAGGTACCCCGACGTCGACCGGCGCCGGCGGACCGACCCAGGCGGCGCCGACCATTGCTCCCGGTCGTTCGGCCGCGGCATCGAGCGTCTACATCACCTTCCAGAACCGCGTGCTCAAACTGACCGGCTCTTTGGCCGGCGGTCAATGGGTCGATGCGGCCGGCGCCATCCTGACCGGCTCGGCGCCGTTCTTCCCCAACTGAACCCGGCACCTACCGGACGGCGATGGTGGCGTACGTCGTGCCGGCTGTCCCCATCCGCGAAATTGTCCACATTTCCGCCTTCGGATCGCCACCGGTCGGCCCGGCCAAAGATCATCTGCAGGTATGTGGGGACCGCTCGGCGTCGCCATCGATCTGGTGCTTCCCCGGCCGTGTCCGGGGTGCGGCGGCATCGGCCCGTGGTGCGAGCCGTGTGGGGCGGTCCTCGACGTACGGCCGCGTCCGGTTGCGCTGCCGGCCGAATCACTGGATACCGCGGCCGGCCTCGTGTTGCCCCCGACCTGGGCGCTCACCCGGTATCGCGGTCCGGTGCGCGCTGCGATCATCGCCGGCAAGGAACGTGGTCGCGCCGATCTGCCACCGCTGCTCGGCGCTGCAGCGGGTACCGGACTGCTGCGCCTGGCCCGCTCTGGGTCGCTGCCGACGGCGATGGCACAGGGGCGGGCCGGCTCACCCGAGCTCTGGATCGTCCCGGCACCCACCCGGCGGGCGGCGGCCCGCAGACGCGGCGGCGACCCGGTGGCGGCGATGGCGAGGTCGGCGGCCAGGACCATCGTGACGACCGGCTGGACGGCCGGCGTGTCGCCCTGCCTGGTCACCGCCGGCCGGGCGCGCGACTCGGTCGGACTCGATGCCCGGACCCGGGCCGCGAACCTCGCCGGCCGGGTCCGTTTCGTGGGGGCGGCCGCACCTCCGGCCGGGTGTGAGGTCGTCCTGCTGGACGACGTGCTGACCAGCGGGGCGACGATGATCGCCAGCGTCAGGGTGCTGGCGTCCGTCGGAGTCGCCGTCAGCGGATTTCTGGCGGTTTCGAGCGCCGCCCCTTGGGTAACCCCTCGATGAGGAGGGAGCCCATCAGTGAGGAGCCGGTGATGAGGGGGCCGCCGGCTGTCCGGTAGCCGGCCGGCGGGTGGCGGGATGGTGACGTTCTGGTGCCGCCGAGTAGGTTCATAGATATCCCGGGCTCGCCCGGTTCCGGCGCCGTTTTCGCACGCAGCGCTTCCGGTGGCAGGTGGTTGCCACCGGGTGGTCTGCACGGAGACGATCTGCCGGGGGCGATCCGCCAGAACTGATGAGTGCCGGAGGATCGTCCGGCCCTCGCCCGGGACACCATCGAAGGTTGTTGGCGTGTCGGTGAGCAGCCGGCGCGTTCCGATCGCGAGGAGGACATGTGGACATAGTCGTCAAAGGTCGCAACGTCGAGGTGCCGGATCATTTCCGCACCCATGTCGCCGACAAGCTGTCGCGTAGCGAGCGCTACGACCCCAAGATCATCCGGGTCGATGTCGAGCTCTCGCACGAGACCAATCGGCGATTGGCGAAAATCTGTCAACGGGTCCAGATCACCCTGGCCAGTCGCGGGCCCGCGGTCCGGGCCGAAGCCAGTGCCGAGTCCTTCTACGCGGCGCTCGATGCCGCCGTCACCAAGCTGGAAGCCCGGCTCCGGCGTTCGGCCGACCGGCGCCACCACCGCATGCACGCCCGCACGCCGATTTCAGCGGTGGCCGGCCCCGGCGGCGGCCTGCCCGAGCTCGACGAATTCGGTACCGCGGATCTGCCTGCCGGCACCCGGAGCGACGCCTCGTCGAACGGGGCCGCGACCCAGGAACCGGGACAGCCGCGCTGGCAGGACGACGAATTCGGCGACAGCTCGGACGACGGCCCCGGTCGCGTCGTCCGGATCAAGGATCACCCTTCCGAGCCGATCACCGTCGACCAGGCACTGTTCCAGATGGAACTCGTCGGCCATGACTTCTACCTCTTCAAGGACACCGATTCCGGCCTCTGTTCGGTCGTCTACCGCCGCAAGGGATTCGACTACGGATTGCTCCGGCTGACCTGACCGGGGCCGGCCCGGCCCGGTCGAAGCAGTCGGCCGCGCTGAGTCCGCGTCGGTGCCGCGGTCGGCGCCTCGGATCATCGCTATCGGGGGTGGGCCGTCGGTCTTGCGCTTACGATGGATGTGCCGGGAGCATCAAGGGCCTCCGGCAGTAGCCTGCCGCGACGACGGCTGCCCCGCTACGGCGAGGAAACACCAAAACCGAGGGTGACTACGTGGTTCTGTCCCGACTGCTCCGTGCCGGCGAGGCCAAGACGATCAAACGGCTCCGGGTGATCGCTGATCACATCAACAGCATCGAGAGCCGATATACGGAGCTGACGGACGCCGAGCTCCGGGCGCATACCGACACTTTCAAGGCCCGGCTGACGGCCGGTGAGACCACCGACGGGATCCTGCCGGAGGCCTTCGCCGTGGTCCGCGAGGCTGCCCAGCGAACGCTCGGGCAGCGGCATTTCGACGTCCAGCTGATGGGCGGCGCCGCGCTCCACCTCGGCAACATCGCCGAGATGAAGACCGGTGAGGGCAAGACCCTGGTCTCGACGCTGCCGGTGTATCTGAACGCCCTGGAGGGCAAGGGCGTCCACCTGGTCACCACCAACGACTATCTGGCCCAGCGGGACAGCGAGTGGATGGGCCGGGTGCACCGGTTCCTCGGACTCGAGGTCGGCGTGATCCTGTCCCAGCAGACGCCCGACGTGCGCAAGGCCCAGTACCAGGCCGACATCACCTACGGCACCAACAACGAGTTCGGCTTCGACTACCTCCGTGACAACATGGCCTGGTCCAACGACGACCTGGTGCAGCGCGGGCACTATTTCGCGGTTGTCGACGAGGTCGACTCGATCCTGATCGACGAAGCCAGAACGCCGCTGATCATCTCCGGTCCGGCCGACCAGTCGTCGAAGTGGTACTCGGAGTTCGCCCGGTTGGTCCCTCGGTTGCGCCGGGACGACGACTACGAGGTCGACGAGTCCAAGCGCACGGTCGGGGTGAGCGAGGAGGGGGTGACCAAGGTCGAGCAGGCCCTGGGCATCGAGAACCTCTACGAGTCCGTCAACACTCCGCTCGTCGGCTTCCTGAACAACGCCCTCAAGGCCAAGGAGCTCTACAAGAAGGACCGCGACTACATCGTGGTGTCCGGCGAGGTGCTGATCGTCGACGAGTTCACCGGCCGGGTGCTGCATGGCCGCCGGTACAACGAGGGAATGCATCAGGCGATCGAGGCCAAAGAGGGCGTCGAGATCAAGGCCGAGAATCAGACGCTCGCCACGATCACACTGCAGAACTACTTCCGCCTCTACGAGCGGCTCGCCGGGATGACCGGAACCGCGCAGACCGAGGCCGCCGAGCTCAATTCCACCTACAAGCTCGGGGTCGTGCCGATCCCGTCGAACAGGCCGGTGATCCGGGTCGACGAGGGTGACCTCATCTACAAGGGCGAGGACGCGAAGTTCGACGCTGTCGTCACCGACATCACGGAGCGGCACGAGAGCGGCCAGCCGGTGCTCGTCGGCACCGCCTCGGTCGAGAAGTCCGAGCTGCTGTCGAAGCTGCTGCTCCGGGCCGGCGTTCCGCACGAGGTGCTCAATGCCAAGAACCACGCCAGGGAGGCGGCGATCATCGCGCAGGCCGGGCGTTCGGGTGCGGTGACGGTGGCGACCAACATGGCCGGCCGCGGCACCGACATCGTGCTGGGCGGTAACCCCGACTTCACCGCCGATCTCGACTTGCGCGGCCGCGACCTCAGCCCGGCCGAGACGCCGGAGGAGTACGAACAGGAATGGCCGGCGGCCCTCGAGGAGGCCGTGAAGAAGTCGAAGGCGGAGGCTGAGAAGGTCAGGGCCGCAGGTGGTCTCTACGTCCTGGGCACCGAGCGGCACGAGGCCCGGCGGATCGACAACCAATTGCGGGGCCGGTCCGGTCGGCAGGGCGATCCGGGTGAGTCACGGTTCTACCTTTCGCTGGGCGACGACCTGATGCGCCGGGTCGGCGGCGGCACCGTCGAGATGCTGATGACCCGGCTCCGGATGCCCGAGGACGTGCCGATCGAGCACAAGTTCGTCTCCAAGGCGATCCGCAGCGCCCAGACGCAGGTCGAGCAGCAGAACTTCGAGATCCGCAAGAACGTGCTGAAGTACGACGAGGTGATGAACAAGCAGCGGTCGGTCATCTACGACGAGCGTCGGAGGGTGCTCGACGGTGAGGATCTGCATGTTCAGGTGCAGAACATGATCACCGACGTGATCACCGCCTACGTCGACGGCGCCGCGGCCAAGGGCAGCTACGCCGAGGACTGGGACACCGACACCTTGTGGGCGGCGCTCAAGACGCTGTACCCGATCGGCGTCACCCCGGCCCAGATCGCCGCGAAGCACGGCGATCTGGGCCATGATTCGCTGCTGGAAGCCGTACTGGAGGATGCCAGGCAGGCCTGGGCGCGCCGGGAGGAGATGCTGAGCCCCGAGGTGACCCGTGAGCTCGAGCGCCGGGTGGTGCTTTCGGTGCTCGACAGAAAGTGGCGCGAGCACCTCTACGAGATGGACTACCTCAAGGAGGGCATCGGCCTGCGCGCAATGGCCCAGCGGGATCCGCTCATCGAGTACCAGCGCGAAGGCTTCGACATGTTCAACGCGATGCTCGACTCCTTGAAGGAAGAGTCTGTCGGTTTCCTCTACAACCTCCAGGTCCAGATCATGAGCCCGGACGACGAGGCCGCTCCGGCTCCGGCCGACCCGGGTGGTGCGCCGCAGGCCCCGGCCAACGGTGCGGCGTCGGCCCCGGCCGTGACCACCAGCCACGGCAGCTCGCTGCCCGCGCCGAAGCCGGTCGGCGGGAAGCAGGCCGGCGACAAACAGTCGGGCGCGGTGCGGACCAGGGTTCGCCCGGTCGAGCCGCTGCCCAGCCAGCAGGCCGCCCCGGTGGCCGCTGCCCACACCGACGGTGCACCGGCCGCACTCAAGGCCAAGGGCCTGGCCCGGCCGGTGGCCGCGCCAGCCGCGCTGACCTACTCGGGTCCGAGCGAGGACGGCGCCACCGAGGTCCGCAAGCCCGGTGGGGCCTCGGGGGCGGGGAGCCCCGGCGGCCGGGAGCCCGCCCGGAACGCCCCCTGCCCCTGCGGGTCGGGCAAGAAGTACAAGGCCTGCCACGGCCGGCCCGGCGGCGCCTGAGCTCAGCACCGAATCGTCGGGGTTCGGTCGCCCCTGCGGCCGCCGGAACAACTCGCCCGGCGAGCAGGGTGACCTTCTCCCCGCCCGCAGCACACTGAAGGTCCCCGGCCCGGCGAGGACGAAATTGGCGGCTCCTGTCCCACAACCGCCACGTTCCTCCGTGCGCGCGACTTCGATCCTCGCGTCAGACTGCCGCAGGCTCCTCGGCCGGGGCCGGGCCGTTGTTGGTCCGAAGTTCAGCCCGTCTGCAGGGCGGTGATCCGCCAGCGGCCGTCGAGGCCCTGCATCCGGAAGGCGAGCGCCCTGACCCGGTCGCCACGCCGGAAGACTGCGCTCACCTCGGCGATCCCGTCGGCCGGTTCGCACACCCGGACGTTGATCAGGTGCGGCATCACCCCGCCGACGATCTCCCGGCTGACGAGACCGGCGAACACGTCCGGCGCGCAGTGCACCCGGAGCTGTCCGACGATCCGATGACCGGAGAGCACCTCGACCAGGGCTCTAGCCATCACCGTGCTCTGCTTCCTGGCTGCCGGCAGCGCCGCGCTGCCCGTGCGGCACACTCCCACGTCTGCCTCGTTGGACCACAACGGGACGGCTGGATCGGCGACCATCGTGGAGGCCGTCCGATGCAGGCCCGCCGGTGGCACCATCGGAACCCTGGCCCGGATCGAGGGGAGACTCTGGGCTGCGGTCGATCCGACCGAGATGGGCCCGGGCCGCTCAAGCAGTGCCGTGGTTTGCCGGATCGGAGTGCGCAGCAGCCGCAGCCGGGCTACCGGTGGCAACTCGTCGTCGAACGGCGGCTGCGAATCCGGAACGGCCGTGAGATAGGGGAGGCCCTGTCCTTTCGATGGGGCCGGTCGCGCGGCGCCCGCGGTCGCGGGCAGCCCGGCCTGGGGCGAGGAGGCCCTTGCCTGGCCAGCCGGTGGTAGGCGACGGCGCGGTGTCTGCCCGCGCGGTGCGGTGGTGATCGGAAGTGGCTCGACGTGAGCGTGGGTCACGGCATGTCCCCTGATTGCGGCCGGACCAGTTGCTGACCCGGCTGGATGACATCGGGGTTGGCCCCGATGAGGGTGCGGTTGGCGGAATACCAGGTCCGCCAAGCGGCGTCGATGTCCACCGCCGAGGCGCCGGACGGCAGGTGACCGGCCGCGATCGACCACAGGGTGTCGCCCGTCCGGACGATCACCGACCCGGCCGGACGATCCGCGGATCTATCGGTCGACCCAGCTGTCGGCCTGGCTGTCGGCCGGACTGTCGGAAGGGCTGTCGGCCGGACTGTCGGAAGGGCTGTCGGCCGGGCTGTCGGGCCGGCCGAGGCGGTCGTCGGCCAGTCGAGGTCCACACCACTCGCGGAACCCGATGCGGGGCCGCCGCCACCGTCACCTGTCGGCCGGCCGGTAGGGCCTGCACCCGGGTCAGCCGGGAGGGCCCGGGCGGCCAAGCGGACAGCCTGGGTGAGTGGCCCACCCGACACGGCCGCCGACGGTCTGCGCAGTGACATCACCGAGGTCGATTCCGCTCGGGCGGCCCGACCGAATCCGCGCCCGTCCCAGCTCGCCGGGCCCGGTTCGAAGGACGCGGTCGGAGTAGCCGCGGTCGAGGCCGCGACCGACTCCTGCCCGCCGTCTGCACCGGGAGTTGTTCCGATTCCGGCCGACCCGGACTGCGAGCATCCCGCGACGCCCGTGATCAGTGACGCACCCACAGCGGTGATCACCAGCCGACGGGCCGCCACCGGGGCGATCCGGGCCAACCAGACGCGCCCGTATCGGCCGCAACGACCCGGCAGGCCGGCGACCCCGGCAACGACGGCGACCGCCAGGCCCCACAGCAGCAGTGCCCAGACCGCACCGGCGACGACGCTGAGCAGCGCAGTCTGCGCCAATACCCCGGATCCGCCGCCCTGCCGCACGACATCCCCGGACCCGGAGGCGAACGTCGTTCCTGCCCCCGGGATCGGTGACGGCAGGGCCTGGGTCAGTAGCGCCAGGGCGATCAACGCGGCACCGAGTTGCGACCACGCGGCCCGGTGCGACCGATCCTCGGCCACCGCGGAAAGCCGCGCCGACGAGCCACTTCCATCAAGCTGCTGTTTGATGCCATTTGCCATAGTTTGAGATCAAACAGGATCGTAAGAGCTTGGTCAAGCTCGATGAGTACTTGACTGTCCGTCCGATCCGCGGCAGCGTGAAGCAGGGGGGTGGGGTTCATGCGATGGGATCATCTGTTCGCGGACCTGGAAGCCCAGTTCGCGGAGTTGGCCGACGCGGAGATGATGGCCGAGTTGGCCGACCGGCAGCGGGTGGCCGGCGGCGCGGTGTTGATGATCCGTCGCCTGGCGGGCTCGGTCGGCCTGGCGGTGCGGGTTCGGACGCTGCCGGGCATCGTCGTCGCCGCGGTGCTGCGCGCAGTCGGGCCCGACTGGCTCCTGCTCGAGGAGGGACCCGGGCGCGACGTCGTCGTGGCCATCCGGGCGGTCACCATGGTCGAGGGGTTGACCCTGACGACGGCCCCCGACCCAGGATCGATCGCCCTTCGGATGGACCTTCGGCGGGTGTTGCGCGGGATTGCCCGGGATCGGTCGCCGGTCGCCCTGGTCCTTCCGGGCGGCGGCAGTGAAGGTGGTCGCTCATCGGTCGAGATCACCGGAACCATCGACCGGCTGGGCGCCGACTTTCTGGAGATGGCACTGCACGCACCCTGGGAACCGCGTCGTGCCGCCAGCGTCCGATCAGTCGTGCTGGTCCCGCTCGACGCAATCGTCCTGGTGCGGGCGCTCCCGTTGGGATGACCGGGATGACCGGGCTGACCCCGTGGAATACCTGCCGATCGAGGCGGATTCGCCTTTCGATGGAACCGGAGGTCCGGTGCCCGCCGTAGCAGGGTGGACAACAGTGGTTGATCGAAAAAGCACGCGGGAGAGCGCAATCATGCCGAACATCATCGATGTACAGCAGGTATTCCTAGGTTTACCGGCCGAAGCGCTCAGCGCCGCGGGTAAGGACGAGCTGGCAATCCCGTCGCCGTCATCGGCCCGACGGATCTCGGCCGGGGTCTGGTGGGCGCTGAGGTCTCGATTGAATTCCACGAATTCACCGGCAACTCCTCCGCCGGTCGATGTTCGTCACCTCCGTCCCGACGAGGGAGCAGTGCTCGACGACCTGATCTCCCGGCTCTCGCCGCGAAGCCGGTACCTGCGATTCCATGCCGCTGTCGGCTCCTTGAACGCCGCGACCCGGCGGGCGTTGCTCGACTTCGACGACCGCGACCACGTGGCGCTGGTCGCTGAGATCGGTTCCCTGGCAGTCGGAATCGCCAGCTTCAGGCGAATACCCGGCTCCGACGGGGCGGCCGAGGTCGCCATCGCCGTGGCAGACGACCATCAAAGCCGGGGGGTCGGCCGGCAATTGTTGAAAAGGTTGGTCGACTGCGCAGTCGAGGTGCAGATCAACCGGTTGGAGGCTCACCTGCTGTCGTGGAACGTGGCCGGGCTGGGGTTGGCCAGGGCCTTGTTCTCCGGCGTCATCACCCGTCGGGATGCCGATTGCATTCATCTTCTCTGCCCCATTGGGCCCGGCCTAACCATCGACATCACCATGGAAGACCTCATGGCCGAATTGCTGTCGTGACAGATTTATCCGACCGGACCCTCGTCCGGCCGGACTGATCCCGCCGCCGGGTGATCGCCGGCGGCTCGTTCCCAAGCCGGGAACGCAAACGGGCCAGAATCTCAATCGAGATTCTGGTCCGTTTTCAATTCGTGGTGTTTGGATCCCCTTGGTCTGCCCGAGACCGTCACGGGAGCGGACGGACCGCCCCGGTGAGGACGACCTGGCCGGAGGAGGCCGGATTGCCGTCGGCCAATTGCCGGGTCACGGTGAGGGTGGGGAAGTCGGCCGGTGGTACGCCGGCCCAGAGGGTGACGTCCGTCGGCTCGTTGAAGGTGCCGATCGGTACCAGCACGCCCGCCCTGCTCTTGAGCCAGGCTTCGTAGTACTCGCCTTTGTCCCGGCGGGGGAGGGTGGTGGCGTGCAGTTTTATCTGCCACCCGCTGACGGTCTTGCGCAGCGACGCCTCGCCCGTAGCACCGGGAGCCAGTGGCGTACCCGACAGAGCGACCGCGAGCGTAGCTGCCGGTTCGGCCGGCCGGATGGCACCGAGGGCGAATCCGACGCCGGCGATCGCCGCGGCAGCCACGCCCATCAACCCGTACCGTGGCCAGCGGCCACCCCGCCGTTGTACCGGCGTTGCCTCTGCCGACCGGGCGCGAAGGGACACACCGCCCCGCGGCCTCCTCGACCTGGAAGCGTCGCCGAGTACCGAAATCGGCGGCAGCGGACGATCCTCCCGTATCGTCGGCGCCGATGTCCCAGCCGGCCGCGCACCGGATTCGCCGTCCGCAAGATGGTCACGATCGGTCCGGGAGACACCGGAGTCGACCGACGAGGAGTCGACGGATACGCGGGCTCGGTCCGCCTCCGCGATGGCGGCGACGACCCTGTCCTCCAGGCCTGCCGACGGCTCCGCCCAGACGGCCGGTTCCGCGAGCAGGGCCCGGATCTCGTCGAGTTCGACGCGCTCGGCGCGGCTGAGGGACGCGTTGTCCTCTCCCCCGAGATAGGCGGCCCGATCGTCGTCGGCGATGTCGTCGGCGATGTCGTCAGCCATCGGATTGCACCCCCTCCCCGCCATCGTCATAGTGAACGGACCGCGTAGTCCCGGCACCGTCGCGGCTGCTCGAATTCTCCAGCACACCGGCGCCGGCCCGGTGTTGGGCGTGTCGGCCGGCGCTCGCCGCCGGTTCTGGCGCGGACGAGCGTTCGGTCACCGGGTTCGATCGGAGGTGTCCGAGCAGCCCGGCCAGTTTGCGGTGCGCGCGGTGGCTGCGCGATTTCACGGTGCCGATCGGGATGTCCAGTCGATCCGCAATCTCGGCATGGGTGAGTTCACCGAAGTGCTGGAGCCGGATGAGCTCGCGATCCGACTCGGAGAGGTTCTCGAGAGCCTCGCGGACCTCCCAGACGTCGGACAGCTGATCCGCCGACGGTGGGGGGGTGGATGGGCCGACGACGGATTCCAGGTCGTCATGGTGTCGGTGGCGTCGCTCACGTCGGTAGACATCGATCGCCGTCCGCCTGGCGATCGCCGCCAGCCACGGCGCCAAGGCCCTGGCCGGGTCGTAGCTCGCCGCCGAACGCCACGCCTGGACGAACGCCTGCTGGGTGGCGTCCTCGGCGAGCGCGTTGTCGCCGAGCACCTTGTGCGCCACGGAGTACACCAAACCGCCGTAGCGCTGATAGACCGAGCGGACCGCAGCCGAGTCGCCGGCCGCGAACCGAGCCTCGAGTCCGGCTTCTCCGATCACCACCGTTCGGACGCTAGACCACGGACCTGCGACGTACAACCAGGTTTGGCCGGACCCGGACCGGGTGAGCTCTGCCGTGAATAGTGTGACCATGTCGTTGCCGGGTAATACGTTCACCCGACCGGGTTCGGTTCCGTGGTGGTGGCAGATGCCGACGGCCGGTTTCGGTCGGCAAATTCGGGCCGCCCGACGGGCCGCGAGGCCGCGGCGGCCGCCGCCGATGCGCCGACTTAGTCGACCGGCAGCGACGACGGCAACTCGGACAGGGACGTGGCGGTCCGCTGATAGGCCTCGTCGATGTATTCCTCGAGGCGGGTCCGCTCGACCCGCCACTGATTCCGGCCGCCGATCTGGATGCCTTTGAGGTCGCCGCTCCGGACCAGGGCGTACGTCTGCGACGCCGAGATATTCAAAATCTCCGCCACATCGGCCAAGGTGAGGAAACGAACCGCGGTCATCCGGGCAGCTCCCGCATGTGAACAGCTCCTCTTGCCGTCGATGAGGCCCTGCAGGTCCGGGCAGGCGGCCAGCTATGCCCTCGTTTGAGCGCGATCGACATATTTTGGCACGATCCCGCCCGCTTCCGGGGAGTTGTCAACAATGAGCGACGTCGGCCGTCCCGTCCCGCTCTCCGTCCCCGCTCCTTCAACCCGGAGATGTCGGGTTTGTGGACAACTGGTGCCTACTGCCCGATTTTCCGTGCACACTGACGTATCGGACCGCTGTCCGCCACGGCCCGGGCCGATCTCCGACCGGGCGCATCCGCTCGGCAACTCCGCTCGGGCGGAACAGACTGTCGGGGAGAGTATGAAACCCAATGAAGGCCAGGACGCCGCGGTGCCGCGACGGACCGCCCGGCCCAAATGGCTCGACCCACGGATCATCGGCGGCCTGCTGCTGGTCATCGTGGCGATCGTGGTCGGCGCCAAAGTCGTCGGGTCGAGCGCTCACACCACCGCCGTCTGGGCGGCATCCAAGGATCTGGCGCCCGGCACCGTGTTGACGTCCGCTGACCTGACGCCGGTCGAAGTGAATCTTGCGGGTAGTGCCGATCACTACCTGACGGCCGATGCGGGCACCTCGGGTGTCGTCGGGCGCGGCATCACCAGCCCGGTCAAGGCCGGCGAACTCCTGGCGGTCTCCGCCATCGGGGCGAGCATCAGCGGGCGGATCGTCGTCTTCGGGGTCTCGCCGGAGCACATGCCGTCCGCTGTGGCGCATGGTTCGGTGATCGACCTCTATCTGACCACCGGCGGCGGGAGCTCGTCGACAATTGCCGAAACGACCCTGGTATCGGCCGGAATCACTGTGCAGACGGTGATCGCACCGGCCCTGGGTGGCCTGTCCGGGGCCACGTCCAGCCGGTACCAGCTGTCCGTGCTGCTCAACGCCACCGTCGCGGACGCACTGGTCCGCACGTTGCCCAAGGGTGAGGTGATCGTGGTCCTGCGCGCCGGCGAGAGCGGGTGAGCACCGGACTGCTCACCGCAGGTAACGGCCAGAGTTGGGAAACCGACCTGGTGGCGGCCCTGGATCGACCGGGCGCCGGAATGACCGTGGTCCGTCGATGTGTCGACATCGCGGACGTGCTGGCCGCCGCGACCACGGGCGAGGCGCAGGTTGCGGTCCTGTCCGCCGACCTGCGTCGCCTGGACAGCGAGGCCGTACAACGGCTGGTCGCGGCGGGCGTCGGAATCGTCGGCATCCATCCGGCCGCCGACCTACGGGCGCGGACGCGGCTGGAGCGGATCGGGGTCGAGGTCCTGGTGGCCGACGACACGGGTCCGGCGGCGCTGCTGCAGGCGGTGCGGCTGGCGATGACCACGGATGTGGCGGGCGCCTCCGCGGCGGCCGCGCACCGGGTGGTGGCGGACGTCCGTTCGTCTCTGCCGCCGACCACCCCCGTCTCCGAACCCGGACCACTCGAATCGGCCGGGATCGGCCGGGTGATCGCCGTCTGGGGTCCGGCCGGCGCGCCGGGACGTTCCACCGTCGCGGCGGGACTGGCCGTCGAGATGGCTGCCACCGGGGCGTCCACCCTGCTGGTGGATGCCGATGTCTACGGCGGTGTGCTGGGCAGCGCATTCGGCCTGCTGGACGAATCACCGGGCCTGGCGGGTGCCTGCAGATTGGCAGCCAACGGAAAGCTGGATCTGATCGAACTGACCCGGCTGGCCTGGTCGGTCGGGCCGGATCTCCGACTGCTGACCGGCATCACCAGGGCCGATCGATGGCCCGAGGTCCGGCCGTCGGCAATCCCGGCGGTGCTCGCGGTGACCAGATCGATGGCCACCATGGTCCTGGTGGACTGTGGATTCTGCCTGGAGGCCGACGAGGAGATCACCTTCGACACGGTCGCGCCCCGGCGCAACGGAGCCACGCTCGCCGTGCTGGCCGCCGCGGACCAGGTCGTCGCGGTCGGGTCGGCCGATCCGGCCGGGATGGAGCGCTTGATCAGGGGTCTCGCCGAGCTGGCAGAAGCGATCCCCGGGATCAGGCCCACCGTCGTGCTCAACCGTCTCCGCAAGACAGCTGCCTCCGCCGACGAGACGGCGGCCGCACTCAACCGGTTCACCGGGCTCCCGGTGGCCGGCACGCTACCTGAGGACCGGGCGGCCACCGATCTGGCCTGGCGGCTCGGCATTTCGCTGGCCGAGGCGGCTCCGTCTTCACCGTTGCGAGCAGCACTCAGGGCGTTCGCCGGCATGCTGCTCCCTTCCCTCGCCCGAGCCTGATGGTCGGTCGGCCGATCGTCGGCCGCGACGCAGGTCGGAGAGCTGCTGCTGTGTCAGGATTGAGCCGTGACTGATCGGCTGTCCGCGGCGGACGCGGCATTTCTCTATGCCGAGGATGCCGGTGCCCCGATGCACGTCGGCGGGGTGATGATCCTGGACGTCGAGGGTGAGGTCGACTTCGCCGCGCTGTTGGAGCTGGTCTCCACCAGGCTGTCTCTGGTGCCCAGATATCGGCAGAAGGTTCGGCTGGTCCCCGGTCGTTTGGCCCGTCCGGTCTGGGTCGACGACGAGAAGTTCGATCTGAACTATCACGTCCGCCGGTCGGCGTTGCCGCGACCCGGGAGTGCGGCCGAACTGGACGAGCTGATCGGGCGGCTCCTGTCCCGCCCGCTGGACCGGTCCCGGCCGCTCTGGGAGATGTACGTCGTCGAAGGTCTCGAAGGAGGCCGCGTCGCGCTCGTCAACA
>JBBRDH010000032.1:0-38633 GCA_038204125.1 Mycobacteriales bacterium | reverse complement strand
CGATCTCGGGCAGCACAGCGATCGACGGATGCAGCCGACCCGCGGCCAGACCTTCTACTGCCCGGACCTGGCCACCCCACTGCACCCCGCCGAGCTGTCCGCGGGCGCGGCGAGCCGGTTGCCGGACCAACGCCGGCCCGCTGTCCTGTGGACGATCGACATCGGCGCCGACGGCGAGCCGACGAGTGTTTCTGTCGGCCGGGCGCTGGTCCGTTCCGTGGCCAGGCTCGACTACCCGGGTGTGCAGGCCGATCTGGCCGCCGGTCGACTGCATCCGTCGATCGCTGTGCTGCCCGAGATCGGGGCACTCCGGCAGCAGGCCGCCCGCCGCCGGCATTCGATCGCGTTGGATCTCCCCGATGCGGAGGTGGTGGAAGGTCCGGACCAAATGTGGACGCTGCGCCTGCGGCCGATCAGCTCGATCGAGAAGGACAACGCCGAAATCAGTCTGCTGACCGGCATCTGCGCCGCGCGCATCATGCTGGACGGCAAGGTCGGCCTGCTCCGGACACTGCCCCGCCCCGACCAGCAGCAGATTGGGCAGCTGCGCAGGTCGGCCCGCCTGCTGGGCATCGACTGGCCGGACGGTCAGGAGCCGGGGGACCTCATCGCGGGCTTGGACGCGGCCGATCCGAAGGTGGCGGCGTTCCTCGACGATGCCGTTCACCTGCTTCGTGGCGCCGGGTACACCCCTTTCAACGGAGCGCCCCCCGAACAGCCGTTCCACGCCGGGGTCGGATCCACCTACGCCCACGTCACCGCACCGCTGCGCCGGCTCGCCGACCGCTATGCCACCGAGGTCTGCCTTTCGCTGACGGCCGGCTCGGCCATCCCCGCCTGGGTGCTGGGCGCACTCGATGAATTGCCCGCGGCCATGGCAACCTCCGATCGGCGGGCCGGCGACCTCGACCGCGCGTGCCGCGGTGCCGTGTCGGTGTTCCTGCTGAGTGACCGGGTGGGGGAGACGTTCGCCGCCACGGTGCTCCAGGTCGACCTCGCCCGCGACCGGGCCACGGTGCTGTTGTCGGAGCCGCCGGTCCGGGCGCGCTGCGCAGGCCAGGGACTGACCGAGGGTTGGGTCGGCACGGTTCGGCTGGTTTCGGTAGACGCCGCGTCCAGCAGCTTCGTGGTCGCCCCGGTTGATGACCCGGTCGACGGCCACGACAGTGCGGCCGGCGCCGCGACGGCCACCACCGTGCCGGCGCCGAACGGCGGTTGACCCGGCCCGGGAAAGCCGATCTGCGGTTAGTGGCAGGCTGTGCCCCATGGGCGACGAGATCGGCCGGACGACGGCCTACTACTACAACCTCAAGACGCACGCGGTCGAAGAGGAAGGCCAGAGCAAGGCCAAGGATCTGCTGGGGCCGTTCCCTGATCGGGAATCGGCAGCGCAGGCGCTGGACACGATTCGGGACCGGGAGCAGCAGAAGAGCGCCGAGGATCGGGAATGGCAGCAGGGGGATCCGCGCTGAATGTGATGCCCAGTCCGTCGGCATCTGTCCAGGGGATGTTGTGTCCGGATGCCAGCGGCCGGGTGCGCCCGTGGTGGGATGGTCCGACCCCGACCCCGACGGCGCCAGGCAGCGCCCGCCCGGCGAAAGATCCTCACCGGCGGTCGTATTCACCCGAACCCGCCGATGAATGAACTTCGGGAAGACCGCGAAACCTAGGAGTGCCTGCATGACGATTGCCTTCGGCCGACGCGCCCGCGACCTGACCTGGATGGTGGCCTTGGGCGCGGCCCTATGGGGCACCGACGGGTTCATGCGGGTCGGATTGGCCGCCCACGTCGCGGCGCCAACAGTCGTATTCTCCGAACATCTCGTCCTGGTGCTGTTGCTGCTGCCATTCCTGCCCAGGTCGCTGCGCGCCCTCGCCCGATGCGACCCCCGAACGAAACTCGCGGTATTCGGCATCGGCGCCGGAGCGTCGGCGGTGGCGACCACGCTGTTCACCCTGGCCTTCCAATCGGGCGACTTCGTGACACCGGTGGTTGTGCAACACCTCCAGCCGGTCTTCGCCATCGCCGGTGCAGTGGTGCTGCTGGGTGAGCGGATTCGGGCCCGGTTTGCCTTGTTCGCGATCCCGGCGCTGATCGGGGTCTGGCTCCTGGCCTTCCCGAATCCGCTGCACGTCACGCTCTCCCGGGCCAGTGTGGTGTTGCTGGCCCTCGGCGCGGCGGCCCTGTGGGCGGGCGGCACCGTCCTGGGCCGGTTGGTCGCCACCCAGCTGGATCCGATCGAGCTGACCACCCTGCGGTTCGCGATCGGCCTGCCGACCGCCGGGGTGATCGCCCTGGTGTCGGGTGACGCGTTGTGGGTGCCCGATCTGAGGAGCAGCTGGGCCGTCATCGGCCTGGCCTTGATCCCCGGTCTGCTGGCGATGGTGCTGTACTACATCGGCCTTCGCCGGACTCCGGCCTCCAGGGCCACCCTGGCTGAACTGGCCTTTCCGGTGACGGCCGCCATCGTCGGCATCTACATCAGCAAGGCGCCACTGGATTCGAGTCAGTGGCTGGGCGCAGCGCTGATCGTCCTTGCGGTGACGGCGCTCTCTCTGCACGAGGCCCGATCCCGGGCGCAGGCTGTCGTCCCGGCACCCGAACCCGACCGCGAGCCGGCCCTGGGTTGAGTCGACGGGGTCGATTCGACGGGGTTGAGTCGACGGGGTTGAGTCGACTGGGTTGAGCGGGCGGGGTCGAGCGGGCCGGTTGGCCTGCCCCGGCGTTGATCAGGGTAGGACGGCGTCAGTCCCCGGCCCACCGGTTGATGATCGGGACCCGCCGGTCCCGGCCGAACGCCTTTTGGGTGATCTTGGTGCCCGGCGGGTACTGACGACGCTTCCACTCGGCCCGGTCGACCATCTGGATGACCCTGGACACCGTCCCTGCGTCGAAGCCGGCGGCCACCAGATCGGCGGCAGAGACGTCGGTTTCCACATAGCCGTCGAGCATGGCGTCGAGCAGCGGGTAGTCGGGAAGGGAATCGGAATCCAGCTGGCCGGGGCGGAGCTCGGCCGAGGGCGGTTTGGTGATCGAGTTCTCCGGGATCGGCGGCACCTCCCCGCGCGCCGCGGCGTCCGCGTTGCGCCACTCGGCAATTTTCCAGACCCACGTCTTGAAGACGTCCTTCAGGGGGGCGAAACCACCGACGGCGTCGCCGTAGATCGTCGAATACCCGCAGGCCAACTCGGTCTTGTTGCCGGTCGCGAGGACGAGGTGCCCCTCGGCATTGGACAGCGCCATCAGGGTCACCCCGCGGCACCGGGCCTGCACGTTCTCCTCGGCGAGGCCGGTCAGCGCCAGCTGATCGGTGAACACTGCCACCATGTCAGCGATCGGCTCGGTGCGGAGGTGCAACCCGGTGCGGCGGGCCATCTCGGCGGCATCGCCCTTCGAATGGTCGGACGAATAGATCGACGGCATCGACACCCCGTGCACCCGGTCGGCGCCGACTGCGTCGACGGCGATCGCCGCCACCACCGCGGAGTCGATCCCGCCCGACAGACCGAGCACGACGGACCGGAAGCCGATCTTGTCGACGTAGTCGCGCAGGCCGAGGACCAGCGCATTCCAGACCTCGGCCTCGGGTGACATCGGTTCGGCCAGCCGAGCCGGGATGGGGACACGTTCAACGGGATCCAGGGCCTCGACGGTCAGCTCCTCGACGGCCACGTCGTAGGCCGGTCCTGTCTTTACCGGCGCCCCGACGTCAGGGCCGCCTGCTCCGGCCTCCCTTCGGGAGGCGGGAAGAACCAGATCGAGGGTGGCCAGCTCTTCGGTGAACTGGGCCGCCCTGGCCAGCAGCGTGCCGTCGGCTGCGACGGCCATGGACTGCCCGTCGAAGACGAGGTCGTCCTGTCCGCCGACCAGATTGACGAACACCACCGGTCCGTCGACCTGGGCGGCCCGACGGCGGATCAACGCCAGTCGGACGTCGTCCTTGTCCTGCTCGTACGGGGAGGCGTTCGGTACCAGCAGCAGGTCGATGCCGGCGCCCGCGAGCGCCCCGACCGGGCCCCCGTCGACCCAGATGTCCTCGCAGATCGCGATTCCCAGCCGCAGGCCGCGCCAGCAGAGGACAGTGGTAGTGGTGGCCGGCGCGAACCACCGCTCCTCGTCGAACACCCCGTAGTTGGGCAGGTGGTGCTTGTAAATCCGGCCGATCACGGAGCCCCGGTGCAGGACGGCCACAGCATTCCGGGTCCCGGCCCCGTCGTGGTCCAGGTAGCCGACCACGACGAGCGCTTCCGCGCAGCCGATCTCTGCCAACGTCGCTGCCAGCTTGTCCACCGCTGCCCTGGACGCGGCCCGGAACGCGGGCCGCAGCGCCAGATCCTCGACCGGATAGCCGGTCAGGGCGAGTTCCGGCAGCACCACGACGTCGGCCTGCTGCGCGACGGCCTCGCCGACCGCCCGGGTGATCAGCGCGGCATTGCCCTCCAGATCCCCGACACAGGAGTTGATCTGCGCCATGGCCACCCGGATCGTCGTCATGGATGAATCTTCGCTGATGCGCCCGGGGTCTGTGCACCGGCACCGTGCGGCCGTCAACTGTGCGGCCGTCGACTGTGCGGCCGTCGACTGTGCGCCCGTCGACTGTGCGGCGGGGATGGGGCCGCCGGGACTCTGCGGCAGCTCCGCCGCGCAGGTCGATGGAATGATCGAGTCATGGCCCCGTCGCGTCCCCGCCCCCTGCCCCGTCATCCGGAGCCACGTCACCAGGAGCTCCGCGGCCGCCGCCACCGCCGCCGGGGGTGGTCCGGACTGCTCCTGGTGGGCGCTTTGATCATCGCCGGGTGCGGGTCGACCGTCTCCGGCATCGCCGTGCTGCCCACCGCCGCCGTCCCCGGCGGATCTACCGGTGCCAGCACAGCGGCGACAGGCGGCGGGATCACCGTCCCGAGCGTCCCGCCCAGCGCCGGCCGCACGACCGACGGCGGGTCGTCGTCCGGCACGAATTCACCGGGCCCGCAGTCGGCGGATGGGTCGGCAACGAGTTCACCCGGCAGCGGATCGGGCGCCCCGGGAACCGTCCCGGCGGGCCTGGAGAAGTTCTACAGCCAGCAACTGCAGTGGGGAGGATGCGCGAGCTACGCCACCAGTGCCGATGACCGGGTGACCTACCCGGCGGCAGTACTGCAGTGCGCCCGGCTCACGGTTCCGGTGGCCTATGACGAGCCGGCCGGCCAGACGATCACCATCGGGGTCCTCCGCAAGAAAGCCACCGCCGGGCCCCGCATCGGCTCGCTACTGTTCAACCCAGGCGGTCCCGGAGCCTCGGGCATGTCGCTGGTCAGTCAGATCGCCCTCGCCGGCGGGCGTCCCGATATTCCGATGCACTCCGTCATATCGGCGTTGAACGAAAAGTTCGATCTTGTCGGCTTCGACCCGCGGGGTATCGGGTCCTCGCTTCCGGTGGTCACCTGTCAAACCGATGCCGAGCGAGATGCCTTCCGGGCCACCGACGCCAGGTCGAAGACCCAGGCAGATGTCGACGCCGCGAATGCGACTTCGAAGCGGATCGTGGCCCAATGTGAGCAGCGAACCGGCAAGGAGCAGGGGATCGACGGTGGCATGTTCCTTGCCAACGACGGAACCCGTGACGTGGCAAGGGATCTCGACGTGCTCAGGGCGGCTCTGGGCGATCCGAAACTCACCTACGTCGGATTTTCCTACGGGACCAGAATCGGCTATGTCTACGCCGAGCAGTTTCCGGCAAATGTGCGAGCGATGATCCTCGACGGCGCAGTGGCGCCGGACCAGGATCCAGGTACCGAATTGATCAATCAGGCCAAGGGTTTTCAGAAGGCTTTCGAAACGTTTGCCACCTGGTGCACCAAGCAGGCGAATTGCATCTTCGGAAAGGATCCGGCCAAGGCGACCGCGGTGTACCAATCGCTGGTCCGGCCGTTGCTGGCCACACCGGCGAAACTCTCGGACGGCCGGGTGCTCTCGTTCACCGATGCCAACACCGGGACCATCCAGGCGATGTATTCGGAAAGTTTGTGGCCGGCCCTGTCGGCCGCTCTCCTCAAGCTGTCCACCGGTAGTGGGCAGGCCTTGATGGCGCTGGCCGACAGCTACAACGAGCGGGACTCGAGCGGTCATTACACGTCGCTGCAGGATGCCTTCAACGCGGTGCGCTGCATGGACAATCCGCGGTTGACCGATCCGTCGCAGATTGCCAAACTGAACGCCAAGTATGCGGCGGCGTCACCCTTTCAGGACAGTGGCGACCCGCCGGGAGCGTTGGCGGACATCTGCACCTACTGGCCGGGAAAGCCGACTCTGGTCCCGCACAAACTGAACATTCCAGGGCTCGCGAAGATCCTCGTCGTCTCCACCACCGGCGATCCGGCCACGCCTTACCAGGCCGGGGTGGATCTGGCCAAGGCTCTCGGTGGGGCACTGCTCACCGTCGAAGGCACCAGGCACACTGGATTCCTGCTGTCGGGCGTCGATTGCGCCGACAGCATCGGCACCGTGTATCTCGACAAGCTGACCGTGCCGGCGGCGGCCACCTGCTGACCGTGCCGGCGGCGGCCACCTGCCGACCCGGCGGCCGGGTCGGTCATCAACTGCTGGTCGGCCGGCCATATATTACCTAATTCTGGTCGGCGACCCACATACCGAGCAGGCCGCGGAAATGGGCCAGGAACCGGTCGTGCTCGGCGGCCGGATATGTTTTCCGGACAGTTTCGACGAGCAGCGCGTCGAATTCCGCCGAATCCACCCATTCGGTCACCATCGCCGGCAGCGAGGCCAGCGAGGTGGAGCAGAACTCACGGTACTCGCCGGCCTGGAAATATTGATCGGCGAGAAGAGCATAACGGCCGAGCTTGTCGTTCCAGGACAGGTCGGGGTCGTCGGCGACGTCGAACCATTCGCGTGAGGTGGTGTCCACCCTGGGCTTGCGCCGGCTGACCGCGCAGAAAATGGACCACGAGATGAGCTGGGTGATCGCCCACGGGAAGTAATAGTGCAGCGAGGTGATCGCGACATCCGGGCAGGCATTCGCGTAATCGATCGGTTGCACCTTGGTGCCGGTCACCAGCGCCTCGCAGGAATTGAATTCCCACCGAAAGAACGCGTTCACCGTCCTGGACAGGGTCAAGATCTCCATGCCGGCCTCCGGCGGCAGAAACCCGTGCGCGACTTCGTATCTGTCATGCATCGGCAGTTCTGGCCGGAACTTCATGATCTTCGTTTCCGGCCCGATGGTGAGTGACCGGGCGAAGGCGTCGAACGGAGAGACCGCGGCCTGTAAGTGCATGAGCATCTGTCCGGACTCGTCGTAGGCCCGGTGCAGGGCGGCGGTGTCGTCCACCTGGGACACGCCCCGCCAGGCGCCGCCGTCGAACGGCTTCATGAACATCGGGAAGCCGACCCTGGCAGCGACCTCGTCGAGATCGAAGGGCACATTGTACGTTCCGGCGGTGTAGGCCCACTTCTCGTGGTCGAGCGGATTCTTGTACGGCACCAGGACCGTCGCCGGGATATCGAAACCGAGTCGGATCATGGCGCAGTAGGCAGAGTGTTTCTCCATGGCCTGGAACGTGAACGGGTTGTTCAAAAGGTAGGTGTCATTGACCAGCGCGGCCTTCTTGAGCCACTCCCGGGGGTGGTAGTACCACCAGGCCAGTCGGTCGATGACCACGTCGTACCGGACCGGATCGCGCAGGTCGAACGGTTCGATGGTGATCCGTTCGGTGTTGATCTTGTGTTCCTGGCCCTGGTGGTGGACGCCACCGAGGCGTCGGGTGAGGATTTCGAACGCACGGGGCCAGTCGTCTTCGGTACCCAGCAGGAGGCCGATGAGGTGGTTGGTGGAATCGTGCCTGGGCATCATGCATAGAGTTTTACCGCCGCCGGAACGAGCCGGCAATCCGGGGTCGGCACAGGCCTCTTGGACCGGCGTGATCGGGTCAGCCGAGCTCCGGCAGGTAGTGGGCGGCCTGGGCCCGCCAGCTGGGCCAGTCGTGGGGCCACTCGTAGCCCCAGACGAAAAGGTCGTGCGAGATCTCCTTGGCCGCCAGTAGTCCGGCGAGCTGTTGGGTGGAATCGGCGGCCCCGGTGGTGTCCTCCCACATCCCGCTGCCCACCACCAGCGTCAGATGCAGCGTGCGCCGCAGGTACTCGAGGTGGTCGCCGTGGGTGAGCGGCAGAAATCGCATGGGGTTGGTGAGGTGGGTGTCCTGGTCGGAGTCACCCCATGCCTGCCACTTCCACGGGTCGTAACTGCCGGACAGGGCCACCGCGCGACCGAAGATGTGGGCGTGCCGGAGCGCGAACAGCACGGCATGGAAGGCGCCCATGGACGGGCCTGCGGTGGCGATGTCGTCGCGCCCCCCGCAGCGGTCCCGGATGAAGGGGACCACGTGCCAGATGATCCAGTCTTCGTAGCGGCGATGCGCGCGAGCCCGGTCACCCAGCGAGATCGACTGGTTCGACCAGGAGTGGAAGTCGTAGGACGGGACACAGAACACGCTGATCCGGCCCTCGTCGACGGCCGGCCGGACCGCATCGAGCATTCCCCGGTCTTCGAAGTCCCACGGCTCGCCGCCCTCCGACGGGAACCACAGAACGGGCCTGCCCCAGTGCCCGTGTACGGCGACCTCGCCCGAACCGCCCAGCGACGGGGCATCCAACCGGTGATACTCGGACCTGGTCATGCGCTGATCCCTTCCCGCTCCCGCCGGTACGCAATCTGCCGGGTGGCAGGAAAGGCATTCTGCCGGGGAGCCGGAACGGCACCCCGCCGGGTAGCCGAAGCCTGGAGACGCCGGGCTCGGGATCCGGCCCCCGGCGGCGCGCCCCGGACCACCGGCACTACGGCAGGGTGGCCAGCAGCCTGTCCACTGCGGGATACCACGCGTCACGCCAGCCGATCATCGTGTGCGCGTCCGGGACCAGTTGCAGGTCGACCTGGTGGCCCTGCCCGACGAGCGCCTTGGCCATCTGCTCATTGTTTTCCCGGTTCTCCTCGACGAAACCGCAGGTCATCAGAATTGGGCCGGGTTTGCCTGCCGGCGGGGTCGATATGATCTCGCGCACCGCGGCGCAGACCTGCGCGAACAGGTGGAAACGGATTTCCTGCGGGTCCAGCTCTGCGGTGAAGAAGGACCCGGACTGGAGCACCAGAGCGTCGAACAATCGCGGATGCCGGGTCGCGGTCGACAGCATGGCGAGAGCACCCAGACTCGCACCGAGGGCCACCACCGAGCTGACCGGCGTCAGCCGCCGCACCGTCGGCAGGACGACCTCCGCGAGATGCTCGCAATAAGCGGGGTTTCCGGCATACCACTCGTCACGTCGGCCGTCGACCGGGTCGAGCAGCAGCACCCGGAAGGGCCGGCCGGACGCTGCCTTCGACGCCCAGACCAGTAGCGATCCGCGGTCGGCCATGTCCGATCCGTCGTGGGCGACCAGCAGTGGCGCCGGTGTGTCGGCCGCCAACTGCGGCGGTGACCAGAGGAAAGCCGGCACAGCCTCGGCCAATTTCCCGGCCGGGGTGTCGATCGGTTGGGCGGCGAATACCGGTGCGTGTCGAAGGGCGCCCTCGCCCAGCCAGGGCGGCGGGGTGTACCCGGGAAAGCGGACGACCGACTTCTGGCCGAACGGGTTGGGCACCGTCTCGGGGTTGGCCGGGTCGGTGATCCAGTTGATGACGTCGCCGTGCCGGACGGTGAACTGGTACTCCATCCGATCGACCGCAGGGCGCGGCAGGTGCAGACTCCAGCCTTCGGCCGATTCCGCGAAATCCGGGTCGGTGCCGGGCAACGGGAAGTCCACCTCGAGTCGGACGCCCCAGACCCCCGGCGAACTCGGGAACCCGAATTCGACGGCGTCGGCCTGGACGATCGGGTGGGTCGGGGTGAGGGGGGCAACCGTTGACCCCGCCGGTCCACGTCCGACCGGGTGCGCTGAAGATCGCTCCGTCGCCACGCATTCACCGTACGTCAGCGATTGGACCAGGATGCGACGCGCAGTCACCGGGTGCGGCTCCTGCGCAACACGGTGGAAATACGGCATACCTAGGCTGCGTCGGTGGATCGTCAGCAGCAGTTCGTCCTGCGCACACTCGAGGAACGGGACATCCGATTCGTCCGGCTCTGGTTCACCGACGTCCTTGGTTACCTGAAGTCGGTGGCGGTGGCTCCCGCCGAGCTGGAGGGCGCGTTCAGCGAGGGCATCGGTTTCGACGGATCTTCGGTCGAGGGGTACGCGAGGGTTTTCGAATCGGACATGATCGCCAAGCCGGACCCGGCGACCTTCCAGGTCCTGCCCTGGGAGACGGAGGGTGGCAAGGTCTATTCGGCGCGGATGTTCTGCGACATCACGATGCCCGACGGCAGTCCGAGCTGGGCGGACCCCCGCCACGTGCTGCGCCGGGTCATGGGCGAGGCCGCCGCCATGGGTTTCACCTGCTACGTCCACCCCGAAATCGAATTCTTCCTGCTGAAGGACCTGCCCGACGACGGTAGTTCGCCGGAGCCCGCGGACCGCGGCGGCTTCTTCGACCAGGCCTCACACGATGCGGCGCCGCATTTTCGCCGCCGGGCGATCGAGACACTCGAAGCGATGGGCATCTCGGTGGAGTTCTCCCACCACGAAGGGGCTCCGGGCCAACAGGAGATCGACCTGCGTTACGCCGACGCGCTCACCATGGCCGACAACATCATGTCGTTCCGGTATGTGGTGAAGGAGGTCGCCATCACTCAGGGTGTGCGGGCCTCTTTCATGCCGAAGCCGTTCGCCGATCACCCGGGATCGGCTATGCACACCCACTTCTCGCTTTTCGAGGGTGAGATCAACGCCTTTCACGACCCGGACGACGAATTTCAGCTCTCGGCGACCGGAAAGGCTTTCCTGGCGGGCGTTCTCCGGCATGCGGCAGAGATCACCGCAGTGTCCTGCCAATGGGTGAATTCGTACAAGCGGCTGGTGATCGGCGACGAGGCACCGACCACGACGTCATGGGGCAAGGCGAACCGGTCCGCACTCATTCGGGTGCCCAACTACTCACCGGGCAAGGCGTCGAGCCAACGCCTGGAGTTCCGGCTGCCGGACTCGGCGTGCAACCCGTATCTCATGTTCGCGGTGGTGATCGCTGCCGGCCTCCGCGGTATCCGGGACGGTTACGAACTGCCGGCGCCCGCCGAGGACGACGTGTGGTCATTGTCGGAGACCGAACGACGGGCGCTGGGCTATGTCCGGTTACCGGCCTCCCTGGAAGCTGCGCTGACAGTCATGGAACGGTCGGATTTCGTGCCGGAGGCGTTGGGCGAGCACGTTTTCGACTACTTCCTCCGGAACAAGCGGGCAGAATTCGAGTCCTATCGCCGCCAGGTCACTCCGTTCGAGCTCAAGCGTTATCTGTCGCTCTGACGGTCCACTGAGACGGTGGACTGCGGAGGCAGGTCCATCATCCGCCCGGCCATCGCGCCGAGCGTCGCGGCCAAATCCTGGTCGGACATCGGTGAGCTGAAGGTCCCCAACGCGTTGAGCATCCCGAACGCGCCGTGCACCGTTGTCCGGACGACCTCCGGCGTCCAGGTCGGGTGGGCGGTTGCGAGCATGTCGCGCCAGGTCCGGACCAGCGAACGCTGCCGCTCCGCCAGGGATAGTTGGTGTTCCGGTGGCAGGTGATGGACCTCCCGCACGAACACCGACATCAATTCGCGGCGCGCGGCCACGGCATCGGCGTAGATCCTGACGTGCGCCATGAGCCGGCTCGACGCGGACAGTTCGGCGGATTCGCCGGACGGCGGCAATGCGTGGGTCGCGTTTTTATCCGGCCCGGCCTCATCCGGAACCGGCCCGCTGGGAGTCGGTTGGACGGGCTCCCGGGTGACCGCATCGATGATGCCGTCGAACACCGCGGCGAGGATGGCTGCTTTGGAGTCGAAGTGACGGTAGATACCCGGCCCCGTGATGCCGGCGGCCGCCCCGATCTGGTCCATGCCCGCTGCCGGGTAGCCGCCTGCGGCGAACAGCTCCGCGGCCGCCGCGACGATCTTGCCCCGACGGCTGCCGCGCCGGCGCGGCAGCCGCTCCTGCGGAGGCAATGCGGCAGCGGCGTCCGCGCTCATCGCGAACTCAGAGTTCGACGGAGCCACCGGAGCGCCAATATTCGCCACCGGCCCTGTCCATCAGGCCGAAATCTATGAGCGCCCGTCGTAAGGTGACGTAATCCTGGTGGAGGCCGATCAATTCCCGATTGACCTCGGTTTCGCTGTAGTGCACGCCTGGGATGAATCGGCCGGCGACGATGTCGAGAACTGCCAGCTTGCGCGATTGCTTGGCGGGCATGGTGATCAATCGGCCGTCCGAGTCGAAGTATCTCAACAGTACGAGATCCCGGCTCCGTTGTGCCGCCCGGAGAAACTCGGCGTCGTTCGCCGTTTGGCCGCGGTTCCCACCGGAGGCGGCGCGGTCGAAGTCCGCAGCTGAGATATCCGGATTTCCGGGACCGGCGACAGCGGGGCCGCCTGCATTGTCCGATTCCACTGTCAGTCGACTACCTCGCCCCGGCCGACCCGAGGCCGCGGAACCCGCCACCTGCGGGGCAGGCAAGCGCGGTTGAAGGCGTAGAAGCCCAAACCTCGCGGTTTCGTCGACAGACCGGACGAGTCACCCTTCGGGAATTTCTCCGCCACCTTGCGGGACAACTGCCGCCCGAAGATCACCGAGTCCGCCACCGCGGCCAGGATGGCCACCAGAAGAATGATCGACCCGTAGGACTGACGGGCCAAGGCCGGTATCAGGATGATGACGAAGGAGAGCAGTGCAATGGGCATCAGGATGCCGGCGATGTTGCGCCGGGTGTCGACGAGATCGCGTACGTAGGCCCGGACGGCGCCCCGGTCGCGGGGCAGCACGTACGCATCGTCGCCGCGCATCATCCGCTCCCGCCGCAGCACGCTCTGCTCGCGGCGTTCTTCTTTGGTCAGCGTCTTGCCGACGGTTTTCGACCGTTTGACGGCTTCCCGCTGGGTCTTCGGCGGCGGCGCAACCGGCCCGCGGCGACCTTCCGCGGTGCTGCGTTTGGGCGTGGGCCGACCCTTTCCGACCACCGGCGCTTCGGGCGGGGCGACGGCCACGGCCGCGGCCGTGGCGCTGGCTTTTCGGCGCAGGATCTTCACAGTGGCAAGAGTAGTAGACCGGTCGGCTGCCACCGAGCCTCAAGATGCGATCAATCGGTGGGATCAGCAAAGCGAGAGCGGGATCGAGCCCGGCGGGAATCAGAACCCGGCGCTCACCGTTGGACCGACATGGGTGCAACGGAACGGCGCAATGCTGCGACCCGACCCGACCCGACCTGCCCGACCACTTCCGAGACCGCGCCGACCGCCGACCGTCCCCTCGCCGTGGCATCATCGAAGAAGGCAATATCAGCGTGACTGCGGGTTTGCCTGTTGCCCGCCATCAATTTGTCGAAAATCAGCCGACCGGCCCTTCAGAACCGGTCGCCGAGAGAGGGAGTCCGATGACAACCGCCGATACCCAGGCCCATACCGGACACGACCACGCCGACCACGCGGGGCACGACCACGCGGGACACGACCACGCGGGACACGACCACGCGGCGCAGGACCATGCCGTCGTTGCCAGCCCGCTCGATGCCAAGGCTGCCCACGGCGTGAGCTTGTCGGAGACCGCCGCGGCCAAGGCCAAGGCGTTGCTCGAGCGCGACGGCAGTTCGGACATGGTGCTGCGGATTGCGGTGCAGCCGGGTGGTTGCTCGGGTCTGCGCTACGAATTATTCTTCGATGACCGCGCCCTGGACGGTGACGCGCTGGTGCGTTTCGACGGGATCGGGCTTGCCGTCGACCGGATGTCGAAGCCCTACCTGGACGGAGCGGTCATCGACTTCGTCGACACGATCGAGAAGCAGGGCTTCACGATCGACAACCCCAACGCGCAGAACTCCTGCGCCTGCGGTGACTCTTTCCACTGATCCGTCGCATCCGACTGACCGCGTCTGTTTGATCGCAGCCGATCGCAGCCGAACCCAACGGCCGCTGCCCCGAACCGGGACGGCGGCCTTCGGGGTATTGGTCAACCGGTACTCCGTCTCGCCATTCCTTTGCGGTACTCCGTCTCGGTACCGGGAGGCCGGAGGCCGTTGACGCACCAGGTGCAGCGGTAGGGTCGTCAGGTCCGCACGCCGGATTTGGCCCCACATCGAGCGGCCCTCCGCCGCAGCCACCGAAACGGAAAGATGCCCCGTGCCGATCGTCGTCACCGGTTCCATTGCCACCGACCACCTCATGCATTTTCCGGGGAAGTTCACCGATTCCCTGTTGCCCGACCAGCTGGACAGGGTCTCGCTGTCCTTTCTGGTCGACGATCTGGTGGTGCGCCGTGGGGGAGTGGCCGCGAACATCTGCTTCGGGATGGGTCTGCTCGGGGCCCGTCCGGTCCTGCTGGATGCAGTGGGCGCCGACTTCGACGACTATCGCAGCTGGCTGGAGCGGCACGGAGTCGACTGTTCCCAGGTCCGGGTCTTTCAAGATGTGCAGACCGCCCGTTTCGTCTGCACCACCGACAACGCGATGAATCAGATCGGCTCTTTCTACGCCGGCGCAATGTCCCGGTCGCGGGAGATCGAGCTGGCCCCAGTGGTCAAGAAGCTGGGCTCGGTGGACCTCGTCATGATCAGCGCCGGCGACCCGGCAGCCATGGTCCGACATGCCGCGGAGTGCCGCGAGCGTCGATACACGTTCGCCGCCGACCCCTCGCAACAGCTGGCCCGGATGGACGGCAAGGACGCCGGTCAGCTGGTCGTGGGCGCGGAACTGTTGTTCTCCAACGACTACGAACTCGGCCTGCTGCAATCCAAAACGGGCTGGACGGAGCGGCAGATCCAGGACCGGGTCGGTCACCGTGTCACCACCCACGGGTCCAAGGGTGTGGAGATCATTTCCGCGGACGGATCACGGCTAGCGGTGAAGGTCGTCCCGGAGACCGGCAAGGTCGACCCGACAGGCGTCGGCGACGCTTTCCGGGCGGGCTTCCTGGCCGGTCAGGGCCGCCGGATGTCGTTCGAGAGGTCCGCGCAGCTGGGTTCGCTGTTGGCGACGCTGACCCTGGAAACCGTTGGTACCCAGGAGTACGTCTTCGAGCCGGTTGCCGCTGTCGCCCGGCTGACCGACGCCTACGGCCCGGAAGTAGCGGCCGACATCGCCGGCTCGATGGGATTCGTCGCGGCCTGACCCCGTTCTGAACCGCGACCCGGACGCCAGTTGGGTCCCCGTGCTGCCCGACGTCGCACCGCCCCACGCCCCCTGCTGCCCGGTCCGGCCCGCCCCACCGCATGGCCGCCTCACGCGGACTACCCGGCCGCCCCCTGCGCGGACTGCCCGGCCGCCCCACGCGCGGATCATCTTCGCCCGCGCGGATGAAATGACCCCGAATGGGGCTGGTGGGGCGGGTGAGTCCGATTTGATCCGCGCAGGGGATTGACGGCCGCGCCAGGGATCTTCATCCAGGCGGCACCCGCCCAGCGCGATCTCCGGCAGGCCGACGGATCCTCGGCTGCAGGTGACTTCGGGAGCGCGGGGGATGTCTGGGAGCGCGGGGGACCTTCGGCCGCGGCCCGGCCGGCCGGCCGAGTACTGCGGCGCGTTAGAGCCGAACCGGGTAAACCGGCTCCGGGACCTCCGGTTTCACAGCTCCGGTGACGAAGATCTCGTGCCAAAGCTGGAAGACCAGGATGGTCCAGATCGGGCGGGAGTAGTCGGCCTCGCCGGCCCGGTGGGCGTCCAGCAGGCGCAGCACCTCCGCAGCGTCGAGGTACTGGTCGGTCTGGGCGGTCGTGATGATCTGGCGCGCCCATTCGTAGGAGCCCCCGGCGAGGAAGTGGCGGATCGGGACCGGGAAGCCGAGCTTCTTCCGGTTCAGCACGTGCGGCGGCACCACCGGCTCCATCGCCCGGCGCAGTGCGACCTTTGTCGCCTTGCCCCGGACCTTCAGCTCGGGGGGCAGCTTCCTGGCCACCTCGAAGACCCGGGGGTCGAGGAACGGCACCCGCAGCTCCAGCGAGTTGGCCATCGTCATCTTGTCGGCCTTGACCAGGATGTCGCCCCGCAGCCAGGTGAACAGGTCGACGAGTTGCATCCGGGAGATCGGGTCCGAGCCCAGCGACCAGGCATAGACCGGGTCGGTGACGTCGCGGAATGACTTCCCCGGGACGTAGGTGTGGAGCAGGCCGGGTAGCTGCTCCTCGCGGAAGATCCGGGCATTGCCGTAGTAGCGGTCGGTCAGGTCCACCGCCGCCCGGCGCAGCATGTCCTTGCCGCGGAAGCCGCGCGGCAGCGCGTTGCCGACGGCTGCCAGGCCCCGTCGCAGTGGCCCGGGAAGCCCGGTCAACGGAGCCAGCGAGTGCGGTTCCCGGTAGATGTTGTAACCGCCGAAGAGCTCGTCGGCGCCCTCCCCCGAGAGGACCACCTTGACGTGCTTGCGAGCCTCGTTGGCGACGAAGTAGAGCGGCACCAGCGCCGGATCGGCCACCGGTTCATCGAGGTACCAGACGATCAGCGGCAGGATGTCGGTGAACTCCTGCTCGGTGACCGGCCGGATCACGTGCTTGACGCCGATGGCCGCTGCGCTTTCCGCGGCCACCTCGATCTCCGAATAGCCGTGACGCTCGAACCCGGTGGTGAAGGTGATCAGATTCGGGTTGGAGCGCTTGGCCAACGCTGCGATGGCCGTCGAGTCGATCCCTCCCGACAGGAACGCCCCGACCGTCACGTCGGCCCGCATGTGGGCCTCCACCGAGTCCTCGAGAACGGCCGCGATCTCCCGGTACACCGCAGTGTCATCCCGTCGGACGGGTCTGAACGCCACGAACTGCGGATGGAAGTATCGCTCGGTCCGGATCGACCGGTCAGGTCGGACGCTGAAATGCGTGCCCGACTCCACCCGCCGGATGTGCGCGTCCATGCTGGCCGGTTCGGGCACATACTGCAGCACCAGGTAGTGCTGCAGGGCCGCCTCGTCGACGACGGCCGGCCCGGTCAGTTCCCGCAGCCCCTTGGCCTCGGAGGCGAACGCGACGCCCGATTCGGTCGTAGCGGTGAACAGCGGCTTGATGCCGAAGGGGTCCCTGGCGCCGAACAGGACCCGTTCCTCGGTGTCCCAGATCAGGAAGGCGAACATGCCCCGCAGCCGGGACACCGCCGCCGGCCCCCAGTAGTGGTAGGCGACCACGATCGCCTCGCCGTCGCCGTCGGTGCGGAATTCGGCTTCGTGGTCGCGGGCGAGCTCGGCGCGGAGCTCCAGGTAGTTGTAGATCTCGCCGTTGAAAACCAGCGCGTAGCGGTCGGGGGACTCAGCCGGACCCCAGCGCAGCGGCTGGTGGGAGTGCTCGATGTCGATGATCGAGAGCCGGTTGAAACCAAGGACGACATCCTGGTCGTTCCACGTTCCCGCCTCGTCCGGACCACGGTGACGGGCGCAGCGCATTCCGGCTGCGACTGCGTCGACCCGATCGGGAGCAGCGCCGGCGGAGGAGAAGAACGCCATCAATCCGCACACGTCTGAGATCTCCGTTCACGGCGAGGGTCGACCGGAGGTCAAGTATCGCCCAGCTCCCAGTACCCACCGCCCGGGACCACCGCCCGGGATCCACCGCACGGGACCCACCGCCCGCTGTTCCAGGCCTGGTAACCCGCAATCCAGGCGGGGAGACTAATCTTCGACATGTTGTAGACGTCGCAGTCCGCCACGCCCGCCCTGCCCGGTCGGGGACGCCTCCGATCGAGTAATCTCATGCTTGTGGGGTTTGCTAGGCCGGCACGGCAGCGTCACCCGACACGGTCAGGCAACACGACCAGGCAACCCGTCTGAGCAGGTCCAACCGCATCATGCGAGCTCCGTTTCTCGTCCGCGGCGCAGAGGAAGGTCACCCGAGTGGTTCCGACCCGAAATTTTGGACGGTCGATGTCGGCCGCCGGGCTGGCGCTTGCCGGTCTGTTGATCAGCGGTTGTTCCTCAGCTGATCTGCCCCGGTTCGGCTGGCCGGAGGGCGTCACCCCGCAGGGCCGGGCGATGCAGCACTTCTGGTCGGCGACTTTCATGGTGGCCCTGGTGGTGGGGGTCCTGGTGTGGGGCCTGATGTTCTGGACGTTTGCGTTTCACCGCAAGAAGAAGAACTCTCCGTTGTACCCCAAGCAGACCAAAGAGAATCTGCCGCTCGAGCTGGTGTATTCAGTCGTGCCGTTCATCATGGTCCTGGTCCTCTTCTACTTCACGATCACGACGCAGAACTATGTGCTCAAAAAGGTGGACAACCCCGACGTAAAGATCTCGGTGACCGCATTCCGGTGGGGCTGGGACTTCGGCTACCAGGGCACCAATGCAGCGGACGGCAAGGAAGTCCATACCATCGAGACTCCCTCCGAGGTACCGATCCTGGTGCTGCCGGTCAACAAGGTGATCCAGTACGAGCTGAGTTCACGGGACGTCCTCCATTCCTTCTGGACGCCGGATTTTCTTTTCAAGCGTGACGTTTTCCCCTATCCGAAGGCGAATAACACCGAAAACGTCATCCAGAACACGATCGACAGGACCGGCGCCTTCGTCGGGCGGTGTGCCGAATTGTGCGGCACCTACCACTCGGCGATGAACTTCGAGATCCGTGCCGTCCCGCAGGACGTCTATGCCGCCTATCTCAAGCTCCGTGTCTCGCTCGACAAGGCAACCGGAGCCCCGTACACGGCCGCCGCCGCACTTGCCCAGCTTCAGAACACCGACATGCCCAGTTGCGGCGTTCTGTGTTCACCGACGTCAACTTCGACCTATCCGATCGCTCCCAACCGTGAGGCCAAGTCGGCCTCGACGCCCGACACTGGAGGTGGCTGATGTCGGTTCATCAGGAGTCCGGCGCGACACCGGCAGTCAAGGAAAAGCGTGGAATGCGGGTCGAAGGCCTGATCTTCCTCGGGCTCACCGGGTTCTTCCTTCTGGCTGCTGTCATCTATACCTATTTCTCGAATGATCCGGCCGGTGTGGTGGCGCTGTTTCTCACCGCCGGCCTCTCGCTGATCATCGGTTCCTTTCTTGCCTTCTCGTCGCGGCGGCTCGAAGGATTGCGGCCGGAGGACAACGATTCGGCCGACGTGGCCGATGGGGCCGGCGATCTAGGTTTCTTCTCGCCCGGCTCGTACTGGCCGTTCGGCATCGCGTTCGCCTGTGCGTTCTTCGCGATCGCGACGGCTTTTCTGCTGGTCTGGTTGATGATCATCTCCGCCGGCTTCCTCGTCGTCGCCATCTGCGGCCTTCAGTTCGAATATCACCGGCGGCCGACCTCTCACTGAGGGCGAACGGAATCGGATTGACCGGTGATCGTCGCCCCGGTAACGGCTGATCCGGCGCCGCAGTTCGGGTTATCGTCGCATCATGCCCAGCGACCTGACGTTGAAATTGATGAACCGGGTTCATCGACTGGCCCTGGCTCTCAGCGGCGGCCGACTGGGCTGGCAGGCCGGCGGCATGCCGGTACTGGAGCTCACGACCACCGGCCGCAAGAGTGGCCTGGCCCGGTCGGTGATGCTGACCTCCCCCGTCCAGGAGGGCACGACGATCGTCGTCGTCGCCTCGCGGGGTGGCGATGACCAGCCGCCGGCCTGGTTGCTGAACATCACCACTGACAACCGGGTTCACGTCGCGCTCGAAGGCGCACCGCGGACAGCGATGCGGGCAAGGGTCGCATCCCCCCAGGAACGCGCCCGCCTCTGGCCGAAAATCGCCGCCGAGCACCAGAATTACGCCGGCTACCAGCTCCGAACCGACCGTGAGATCGCCGTGGTCCTCTTGGATACCGTCGGCAACTCTGACTGACCGGGCTGACTCGACGGGTTGACTACCGGACTGACCGACGGGGCTGGATGCGAACGGCCAGACGGCGGGGGTCGGACAGGGAAGCCGCGCATCCCCGACAGCACAATGCCGAAGGGCCCCGCCGGCATTGTGCTGGCGGGGCCCTTCGGAGGCACCTAGAACGGTGACACCGGCCGGTGGTGATGGCCGGTAGGAATCTACCTGGAGCCGATCTCCGCAACGCCCTGACCCTGATGCTCGACCTGCTCGATCGTCCCGGACTCGTCGATCGGCCGCAGCGTGCCCCGAACTGCGTGACCGGCAGAGCCGAGTTGGTTCATTCGCTTGGGGACCGGAGCGCCCTGGTAGGCCAGGGGAATCGGGTGTCCGTGCGAGTCGACCGGGCCGAGCGGTTGGTGCACCTCGATGAACTCACCGTGCGGCAACCGTTTGATGATGCCGGTCTCGATCCCGTGTTCCAGAACGTCGCGGTCGCTGTGCTGCAGACCCAGGCACAACCGGTAGGTGATGACGTAGCAGAGCACCGGAAGGATGATGCTGCCGACCCGGCCGATCCAGGTCATCACGTTGAGCGAGATGTCGAACTTGTAGGCGATCAGGTCGTTGGCGCCCATCATCAGGTTGATGATGTAGAACGCCAGGAAAGCGACCCCGAGCGAGGTTCGGACCGGGACGTCCCTTGGCCGTTGCAGGATGTTGTGGATCGCCTTGTCCTTGGTGAAAGCCCGCTCGATGTACGGGTACGACATCACCAGGATCATCAGCACCGTGGCGCCGCCGATGGCGGGGAAGAACACGGCAGGGATCATGTGGTGACCGAAGACGTTGCGAATTTCCCAGGGCGGCCAGATCCGGACCATTCCGTCGAGGAATCCCATATAGAAGTCGGGCTGGACACCGGCAGACACCTGGGAGGGGTTGTACGGCCCGAGGAGCCAAACCGGGTTGATCTGGAACAGCCCGCCCAGCAAAGCAACGATGCCGGTGACGACGGCGAAGAACCCGCCGCCCTTTGCCGCGAACGTGGGAAGTACCCGAACGCCCACGACGTTGTTCTCGGTGGCCCGAGGGCCGGCGAACTGGGTGTGCTTCTGGAACCAGACCAGTGCGACGTGGGCAGCGATCAACGCCAGGATGACCCCTGGGATCACCAGGATGTGGAGCGAGTAGAAACGGCCCATCACGATCGTGCCCGGATAATCACCGCCGAACACCGCCCAGTGCGCCCAGGTGCCGATCACCGGGATGGAGAAGATGAACGCCGAAACGGCCCGGAGCCCGGTACCGGAGAGCAGGTCGTCGGGGAGGGAGTAACCCAGGAAACCCTCGGCCATGCCGAGGACCAGCAGCAGCACGCCGATGATCCAGTTGGCCTCACGCGGTTTGCGGAAGGCACCGGTGAAGAAGATGCGCATCATGTGCAGCATCATCGAGGCCAGGAAGATCAGGGCCGCCCAATGGTGGATCTGCCGGACCAGCAGACCGCCGCGGACCTCGAACGACAGATCGATAGCAGTCTTGTAGGCCATCGACATCTTGATGCCGCGGAGCGGGTTGTAGACGCCGTTGTAGACGGTCTCACCCATCGACGGGTCGAAGAACAGGGTCAGGTAGACGCCGGAGATCAGCAGGATCACGAACGAATACAGCGCGACCTCACCGAGCATGAAAGACCAGTGGGTCGGGAAGACCTTGTTCATCGCCGTGCGCAACGGGCGTGCGCCGTGGTAGCGGATGTCGGCTCCGTCGAGCGCGCCGGTGACCAGGGTGCTGCTCTTCTTGGTGGTGCGGGTAGTCAGGCTACTCATCAGACCGAGCTTCCTTTGAGATGCGAACCCCATTTTTCGGAGCCTGCCGGGTTTTCCCAGAAGCCGGGACCCACCGGTTCGATAAAATCGCTCTTGGCGACGAAAAACCCTTCTTCATCCAGCTCGATCGGCAACTGCGGGAGCGGTCGGGCGGCTGGCCCGAAGACCGGCTTTGCGCCGTCGAACACATCGAACTGCGACTGGTGACACGGACACAGAATACGTCCGGTCTGCTGTTCGTAGAGGGATACCGGGCAGCCGACGTGGGTGCAGATCTTCGAGTACGCGTAAAAGTCGCCGAACTCATAGCCGTCGTGACCGTCCCGGATCCGCATCTGCTGGTTCGGGCGGACCCGGAACAGCATCACCGGGGAATCGGATGCCTTGTCCCCTCCGGGCACCCCGGGGAACACCGTGGCCAGCGAGCCGGCTTCCATGTCCGAGGGCCGGATCGGAGTGCCGTCTCCATTGGTCAGCCGGACCTTCTTGACCTTGCCGTCCGGCCCGGTGACCGGTCGCCAGAGGGTGACCCACAAATCGGAGTCGGCACCCTTCACCCACGGGTCCTTGATCAGCCCACCGATCACCGGCACCAGAACGGCGAGGCCGAGCGCGCCGCCGGCCAACGCAAGCGAGCCCTTGATGATGCCGCGCCGCTTGACCAGACCCATCTTGTCGGCCGTGTCCATCACCTCGGCGGCCATGGTGCGCCGGTCGGCCTCGGCTGACATGCCGACGTGCCGTTGCTGCACGGCCACCTCGTGCGGTGTGAGCTTCTTGGCCATCGCGATGATGCCGATCCCGAAGAACAACACGCACAACCCCAGCGTCAGCCCGAGCAGCGGTGTGTAGAGGGCGAACAATGCCTGCTGACTGCCCGCGGCGGCAGCCGGCCGATACCCGGCCGGCCAGAAGATGAACACCCCGGCGAAAGCGAGCGCGAAGAGCGCAGCCAGCAGGAACCACTTGGCGACGCTGCGCTCGGCCCTGCGGTCCGCCGGCGATCCCGGCACGTAGCGCGGGCCGTACTCGACCAGCTCCACCCCGTCCAGCCGGGCCCCGAGCCGCGCAAGGTCCTCTCGCGACATCCCGTCGAGCTCCTCTGCGGATGGCAATGTGATGTCTGACCCGCTCACGCCCTGGCCCCCATCCAGAGGGTGAGGGCGACCAGCGCGCCCATGCCGAGTAGGAATGCGACGAGGCCCTCCGGTGCCGGACCGAAGCCGCCGAGCGAATACCCGCCCGGATCGATGGTGGCCTTGCTGTTCTGGACGTAGGTGATGATCGCCTTCTTCTCCGTCGGCGTCAGCTGCGCATCCGAGAACTTGGGCATGTTCTCCGGGCCGGAGAGCATGGCCGCCAGGATCTGCCGGTCGGTGGCTTTTTCAAGGCTCGGTGCGTACTTGCCCTGCGACAGCGCCCCGCCCTGACCGGTGAAGTTGTGGCACGACGCGCAGTTCAGCCGGTAGAGATCGGCACCCTTGGCCAACATCGCCTGGTCCTGCAACTTGGTCTTCGCATCGGGCATCATCGGGCCGCCGCCTTTGGAGTCGATGTAGGCCCCGATCTGCTCGACCTCCTTTTCGGTGAAGTACGGCGCCTTGCGCGGCATCTGGGCGGCGTTCTCGACGGCCGGCATCCGGCCGGTGCCGACCTGGAAGTAGACCGCCGCGTCGCCGACACCGATGAGCGACGGCCCACGGCTGGTCACGCCCTGCAGGTTCATCCCGTGGCAGGACACGCACGAGTTCTGATAGAGCTGCGCGCCGGCAGCGATCGCCTGCTGATCAACCGGCGCTGCGGCGGCGTTCTGGCCGGCCGGATTGATGGCCGAGTAGGCGAAACCCATCGCGACGAGAGCGAGCAGCAGGGCGAAGCCGCCGGTGATCCGGCGGGTCGATCTCGTCCGGGCCAGCCGTCGGCGACGGCGCGGCCTGCGGTCCCCGACTGTGCTGGCCGAGGCTGGGGGTGGTGCGGGTTCGGTCATGCGACGTACCTCGTGCTCGGCTCGCGGTGGAGACTCTGTCCGGATGTTTGCCGGGTCGGCGGTCCAGTGGCCGTCATCGGAGTGGGTCGTGCCCTCATCGAATGACGTAGATCGTCGCGAACAGCCCGATCCATACGACGTCGACGAAGTGCCAGTAGTACGACACGACGATCGCGCTGGTCGCCTGGGCGGGGGTGAACTTGGAGAGCTTGGTCCGCGCGGTCAGGATCACGAAGGCGAGCAGGCCGCCGACGACGTGCAGGCCGTGGAAGCCGGTGGTGAGGAAGAAGACCGTGCCGTAGGCGGACGAGGCGAACGTGGTGCCGTCATGCACCTGGGTCAGGTACTCGTTGGCCTGTCCGGCGACGAAGACCGCACCCATCAACAGGGTCAGCAGGTACCAGCGGCGCAGCCCGAACACGTCGCCGCGCTCGGCCGCGAACACGCCGAACTGGCAGGTGAACGAAGACGCGACCAGGATGATGGTGAACGTGAGCGCGTACGGCACATTGAGGTGCGTCTCGGGCGGCGGCCAGGACCCCGTGGTGTTGGTGGCCTTGGCGGTGAAGTAGACCCCGAACAGGCCGGCGAAGAACATCAACTCGCTGGCCAGCCACACGATCGTCCCGACGCTGACCATGTTCGGCCGGTTCAGGGTATGGATGCGCGAGCTGATCGCGGGGGGGCCCGATCGGCCGGTCGCAGTCGTCACCTCGCCGATTATTCACTGCGTTCCGGCACGCTGCGCCGCGGGGCTGCCAGAACCCGCCGGAGACGCCCGGCCCGCAAGGTATCGTCGCAGGTCAGAGGTGCTGAAAAAAACTTCGACAGGTTGTAAAAGTTGAGCGTTCCGGCGTGCCGCGGATCAATGGTCAGTCCGGGGCTGCGGCGGCGTCGACACCGACGTCGGCAGGGCAGGATCTACGATCGCCGGGCGGGGATTCGATGAGGACCTGTCCGATCAGTACCGGGAGCGAGACGCCGGCCGATGAGAAGAGGGATACCAGATGGGCAACCCCGTCGTATTGGTCTACAGCCACCGGAGCGACGTGCGGGAGCGGATCATCAACGCGGTCGGCCGCCGGCCGGCCGCGGACGTGGGCCGGATCGACTTCCTGGAGTGCGCTTCGGTCGCCCAGGTGCTGATGTCGGTCGACGACAAGATGGCCGACGTGCTCATTCTCGACGGCGAGGCCCAGCCCACCGGCGGCATCGGCCTCTCCCGGCAGATCCACCAGGAGGCGAGCGTCGTGCCGCCGATCATTCTGACGGTGCGCCGGGCCGACGACCGTTGGCTGGCCACCTGGGCGCAGGCGGATGAGATCCTGGTGCACCCGCTCGACCCCGTCACGGCGGCCGAGGCGGTCGCCGCTGTTCTCCGTCGGCTGCCCGGGCGGCTGGCCGGGACCAGTCCGGGCAGCCACGGGTGAGTCTGCCGGTCAAGACTCCCCAGCATCCGAGCGGTCAGCACTTGGGCAGGCCGCAGCGGAGCGGGCAGCCGGACCCGGTTGAGAGCTGGCCGGCACTGCTCACCGAACTCCTCGACGGCCACGACCTCACCTCCGGGCAGACCGCCTGGGTGATGAACCGGGTAATGGCGGGGGAGGCAACGCCCGCCCAGCTGGCCGGCTTTGCGGTTGCGTTGCGGGCCAAGGGCGAGACGGCGGCCGAGGTGACCGGGCTGGCGGAGTCGATGCTGGCCCACGGTGTACGCCTCGATGTCGGGGTGCGGGCGGTCGACATCGTCGGGACCGGCGGTGACCGGTCGAACTCGGTGAACATCTCTACCATGGCCGCTGTGGTCACTGCCGCAGCCGGAGCGGTGGTCGTCAAGCACGGCGGCCGGGCCGCGTCCAGCAAGTGCGGCGCGGCGGATCTGCTCGAGGGCCTCGGCGTCCCGATCACGCTCGGTGCCGCCGGGGTCGGCCGCACGGTGCGCGAGGTGGGGATCGGCTTCTGCTTCGCGCCGGTCTTCCATCCTTCCCTGCGGCATGCCGCAGGCCCGCGCCGGGAGCTGGGCATTCCGACCGTGTTCAACCTGCTCGGGCCGCTCACCAACCCGGCTCAGCCGGCTGCTGCGGCAGTGGGCTGCGGGCGGCCGTCGATGGCTCCGGTGATCGCCGGAGTGTTTGCCGGCCGGGGTCAGGAGGCGCTCGTCTTCCACGGCGACGACGGTCTGGACGAGCTCACCATCACGACAACGTCGAGGGTCTGGGTCGTTCGGGGCGGTGTGGTGACCCCGGTGTCGGTGGACCCGGAGAGGCTCGGGATCGCCAGGTCAGCACCCGAGTCGCTGCGCGGCGGGGAGGTTGCCACCAATGTCGCGGCCGCCAGGGGTGTCTTCGCCGGTCATCCGGGGCCGGTTCGCGACGCCGTCGCGCTGAACGCGGCGGCCGCGATTGCCGCGCACGCCGGCCTCACCGGCGATCTCGACGCCGACCTCGCTGCCGGTCTGGAGCGCGCGAACGCGGCTATCGCCAACGGCGCGTCCGCCGCGCTGCTGGACAGGTGGATCGCGGTCGGCTCCGCCCTGGCCGGGTGACCTGGCGCGGGCCTGTTCCAGGCTGGCGAGCCTGCTCAGATCCCGATGGAGAACGCCTCGTCGGTGTCCCGTTGCGAGTAGGACCGGAAGGCGATGTGGGTGACCGTCCTGACCACCCCGTTGACCTTCGAGATGTGGCCGGGGACCAGGTCCGCGATCGACTCGTGATCTGCCCCGGAAACGATGGCGACCAGATCGACGTCGCCGGCGCACGAATAGACCTGGTCGACTCCGGGCAGATCAGCGATCGACTGGGCGGCCTCTGGAATCAGGTCGGACTCGACGTCGATGAGGACGATTGCGGTGACCATGATGAGCCTCGAACTTCGTTGAGTGTCGGGTGTCGGGTGACTTGGACGGGTGGACAGGCGATGCGGTGGGAGAGCGTTGATGATCGCGCTCGGGTAGCCCCGGGAACCCGCAAACCGCGAAGCCTAAGCCGATGACAGAAGCGGACATGGGTCCGGGAGTCAGATTGTGAAAACAGTCACTGAGGGACAAATGCCCTGTAACCGGGACACCGAAAGTGACGGGCGGACCCTCTTCAGGGCTGAATTGGCTGGTCAAGTGACTACCCACGGTGGCGTCGGCGCCACGTTGGGGGTTGCGTCCACCCATCTGTGAACTCTGTCCCAGGCGCTAACTCTTGAGGTCGGCGAAGTTCTCCGCAATGCTTTCTGTATCGGTTCAGGAAGTTCTCGACGGCCTTCCCGAATCATGATGCCCCATCTTTCACGATCGTTCAGAGCAGAACATCGGCCAGAGCGGTCCTTCCCGGAGCTGCCGCTCAGCACCGCGCAGCGAATGAATCGCACCAGCGATCACCTCCCAGCAGCGGATGACCAGGCCCGGAGCCGTCCACAGCCAACAGGGATGCTGATGACTCAAGCAAACTCCAACTCCGACACCGGAACGGCGCCGGTGGACGACCACGAATCGGTCGACCGCCGCCGTGGTGCCCGCGATTCGCCCTCATTGATGATGCTCGTACTCATCGCGGTCGCCGGTGTCCTGTTCTACACCACGTTCGTCTTCAACTTCTCCAACCGCGGCAACTGGCTGCCGTACATCATCGTGCTGGTCGCGGAATCGGTGATCATCTTCCAGGCGCTGCTGTCGCTCTGGACGATTCTGTCGAGCGGCCACAACCCCCGTGGCTACCGCTTCCACGACGCCCAGTCCCGGCTGTTCGGTGCTTCGGCGAAGGCCTCGGACGAGATCCGCACGCCGCAGAGCAAGATGTTCCTGAATGGCGTGCCGGCCGAGGTCGACGTCTACATCACCACCTACGGCGAGGACATCGAAACCATCCGCCGCACGGTCACCGCAGCGCTACTGATCGACGGCCGGCACGAGACCTACATCCTCGACGACGGCAAGTCCGACGAGGTGCGTGCTCTGGCCGCCGAACTCGGCGCCAAGTACATCGTTCGCGAGGGCAATGCCGGTGCCAAGGCCGGAAACATCAACAACGCCCTGTCGGTCACCTCCGGTGAGTACTTCGCCATCCTCGACGCCGACTTCGTCCCCACCCCCGATTTCCTCTATCAGACAGTGCCCTTCTTTGCCGAGCACAACGTTGCCTTCGTCCAGACCCCTCAGGCCTACGGAAACCTGAACAGCCTGATCTCCCGTGGCGCGGGTTACATGCAATCCGTGTTCTACCGGTTCATCCAGCCGGGTAAGAACCGGTTCAACGCGGCATTCTGTGTCGGCACGAACGTGGTCTTCCGCCGGGCGGCCATCGAGCAGATCGGTGGCATGTACACCGATTCCAAGTCCGAAGATGTCTGGACCTCGCTGCGGCTGCACGAAAAGGGCTGGCGGAGCATCTACATCTCGACCGTCCTCGCGGTCGGTGACACGCCCGAGACCATCGAGGCATATGCCAAGCAGCAGCTTCGGTGGGCCACCGGCGGGTTCGAGATCCTGCTCCAGTCGAACCCGTTCTCCCGCAAGAGGTCCCTGACCCTGGACCAGCGGCTGCAGTATTTCGGAACCTCCACGTTCTACCTGATCGGCATCGCGCCGGGCCTGCTCCTGCTGGTTCCGCCGCTGCAGATCTTCTTCGGCCTGATGCCCATCAACTCGGGCGTCCCGTTCACCACCTGGCTGTTCTACTACCTGGGCTTCTACGGAATGCAGGTGGTCGTGGCGCTCTACACCATTGGTTCGTTCCGCTGGGAAACACTGATGCTGGCCACCGCCTCGTTCCCGATCTATGGCCGCGCGCTGGTCAACGCGTTGTTCCGCCGTGACCAGAAATGGCACGCCACCGGGGCCACCGGCAAGAAATCCTCGCCTTTCAACTTCATCTCCCACCAGGTACTGGCCTTCGTCTTCCTTTTCCTGACATCCATCGTCGGTATCTGGCAGGCCCTCACCGTTTCGTCGGTGACGCTGGGTCTGATCTGGAACCTGTTGAACACCTTTGTCCTGGGGCTGTTCGTGTTTTCGGCGTTCCGCGAGGCCCGGAAGATCCGCCGGGAGAACCGCGGAATCGGCACCAGGACGCACCGGTCGGTCGAAGCGCCCAGCGCCGCACCGTCCGCCGCCGAATCGCCGGTCGCCGCGGCGGCGCTCACACCTGCGGCCGGCCCAGCCGACGACATCGACGTACTCGACCGCGCCTGGCAGTTGCCGGCGCACCAACCGCAGGCGAGTCACGAAGTCTCGCCCTCGCTCGTCCATTCCACGGCCGATGGCCCGGAACTGCAGTTCGCTACTAAGGAGAACGCACGATGACCATGCGCAAACGAATCGGCTTGTTGGTAGGGCTGCTGTTTGTGGTCGCCCTCGCCGCCGGCCTCACCATGTATGTCAACGCGAACAACGGCAAGGTCGTCGGCCGGTCCGCCGAACTGATGGCGGAAGACTTCCCCGTGGGTACCGATTATTCCGGCACCATCACCAAGCAGTACGTCAAGGTCGGCGACGCGGTCAAGGCCGGTCAACCGCTCTTCGAGGTGCAGAGCCCGATCCTGGCCCGCGACCTCTCGCAGAACCTGGTCAGCAAGGACCGGTTCGCCGACTCGCTCAAGGGCGACGACACCCTCGTCATCAAGGCGACCAATGCCGGGCAGGTCGACTCGGTCTCCTACAGCGCAGGCTCTTTCGTGCCGGCGAACTCGACCATCGCCACGGTGCAGAAGGCCGGCACCATGTACGTCTCGGCCGACTTCCTGCTCACCGCCAAGGACTACGCCCGGCTGCCGTCCAAGGCGACCATGCGGGTCGTGCTGCCCAACGCCAAGACGATCGACGCCAAGGTCGACCAGATCCAGGTCCGTACCGAGAACGGCCAGGCCCGCACCGTCGTCCGAGCTTCCAGCTCCGACCTCGTCGCCGGCGCCGGACTGTTCGCGGTCGGTACCCCGGTCCAGACGACCATCTACCTGAAGAACGACGGCGTGGTCACCGACGTCACCCACACGGTGACCGGCTGGTTCGGGAAGAACAGATGAGGTACCCCACAGCCGCGCTGGCCGCGGTCGCAGTGGTGATCGCCGTCGCAGGTTGCACCACGCCCACGAAATCAGCGACAACAAATCAATCCCCGTCGGCAGCTGGTGCGGCCGCCGACTCCGGCGCGGCCAACAGCTCGACTCCGCTGGGTGAACCCTCGGCCGCGGTGGCCCTGGTCCCGGCCAAGGCTGTGGGAAAGATCAGCCCCAAGCGGCTGGCGGCCGGCCTGGTGCCGCCGACCAACCGCTGGTTCTCCGGCCTGGTCTTCCCGGACAAGCCGCAACCCGTGTTCCCGATGCCGCTGTCGGCGGCGCTGACCGACACAGATCTGTCCGTCGGCCTGCCGCAGGTCACCGCGAGCGCCAAGACGATCATGGGTGGCAACAATCCACAGGTCCGGTTGGGCCTGGGCGCCAAGACCATGAAGGTCACCGGCTACGACACGCTCACCGTGACGGCGACGTATTCCGATGCGGCCGGAAAGGTCCTCGGCTCGGTCCTGATTGCCCAGGGATCGCCATTCGTGACGTACACCGCGGCCGCAGACCAGACCTTGCCGGTCGAGCCGATCTTCAAGCCTGACACCACCGGGTTGCTCACTGCGGAGGCGGCCGGCCGGCAGTACGGGCTGGTTGTCGGCGGCGGTGCGACCGTCGACGCCGCCGGCAAGGTGGCTTTGCACGCCGGTTCCACGGTGACGGTCTTCGCCGCACCCGACGGCGCCGCTCTCGGGTCGCTCGCCGCTGCGGCCGCCCACCCGGTGGTCGGCGGATCGGTGAGTCATGCCATCGAGAACGACTCGGTGACAACGACTTTCAACTACCGGACCAAGGACGGCGGCGACACCGTCACCGCCCCGATGGCTGGCCAGAAAGTCCAGGGACAGGCTGCCTCGTCGGGTTCGTACCCCAGCATCTACGGTTCGATGGCGCTCTACCCGGGCGCCAGGCTCGTCACCACCGCGCCGCTGGTCGAGCCGTCCGGCGCGCTCGACGTCTCCAAGATGTCGGCGGGCGACAAAAGGGCGGTGGTCGCGCAGCTCCGCACGGATGCGGCGAAGGTCGATTTCGCGATCGACGACACCTACTTCGGCGGAAAGATCCTCTACCGGGCGGCCAATATGCTCACCCTGGCCGAACAACTCGGTGTCGACGACGTCGCCGGCAAATTGCGCTCCGGGCTCACCGCAGAGTTGACGATGTGGTTCGACCCCAAGGGCTGTGCGACGAGGTCCACCAAGTGCTTCGTCTACGACCGGAACCTGCGGTCGATCATCGGGCTGAAGGCGTCATTCGGCTCGGATGAGCTCAACGACCACCATTTCCACTACGGTTATCTGCTGTATGCCGCGGCCGTCGTGGCAAAGAACGATCCCGCTCTTGCCACGAAGATCGCGCCGGTGGCTGATCTGGTCGCGAAGGACATCGCCTCGTCGGACATCTCGGCGGATTTCCCCCAGTACCGCAACTTCGACCCCTACGCCGCACACTCCTGGGCTTCCGGTAGCAGTCCGTTCGCTGATGGCAACAACCAGGAGTCCAGCTCCGAAGCGGTGAACGCCTGGAACGCCCTCGCCCTCTGGCAGCAGGTAAGGGGTAACACGGCCGGTTTCGACCAGGCACGCTGGATGATGAGTGTGGAGGCCAACTCGGCCAAGCTCTACTGGACCGACACCGACCTTTTGACCACGCCCGCCTTCACCCACAAGATCGTCGCCCTGAACTGGGGTGGTAAGCGTGACTACGCTACATGGTTCAGTCCCGAGCCCGGGGCCATGCTCGGTATCCAGCTGATTCCGATGGGTCCCTACGCCCAGTACCTGGCCGGGGATGCCACCCGGATCAAGGCGAATCTGGCGGAGGCGGCACCCGACGGATACGGGGCGCAGTTCGGCGAATACATGGTGCAGTACCTGGCACTCGCCGATCCGGCAGCTGCCCGGCAGGCATTGGCATCCTTGCCGAAGGAGATCGACAACGGCACCTCGAAGGCCTTTGTCATGGCCTGGGTCTTCAGCCGGCCGAGCGCCAACGCCTGACATATCGGCCCTGACATCACGGCCCTGGACATCGGGGTCTTGAGGGTCGAGTTCGGGAAGATGAGAGATCCGGGTCGACCCGACACATCGGTACTTGACGGTCAAATAACTTCAAAGGCGACAAAAGAGGCGGTCGGTCCGGTTATCCGGACCGGCCGCCTTTACCGTTCCGTGACCCGGTTGGCGACTGTCGACCCGGTGACTCACGGTCAGCTGTGGCCCCACATTGGAGTGGACCCTAAACGACACCAGGAATTCGTTGACACAGCAGCTTAAATACACCTACGGTTTGGAAATGATGCTTCGCCCGTCGATCGGTGCGCTCGGACCGAACCCGGTCCGCCGCACGGTGTCGGCCCCGCCGTAGCTGGTCGGGTAGACCTACCGAGCCGATTGCTGTTGAGCGTCAACATCTCTGTCGGCGGTGTGCCTTCATTTGGGAATAACGGCCGTCTGGTCCCGCAATGCGCGTTGCTCGTCGACTTCAGACCTTGGTCAGCTGCTGACCCGACCGACTCGCCAGAAAACGGCAGCCCAACCCGTCTTACCCCCGATCCGGACAAACTAACTCAACGTCGAGAGTCCGGAAATCACGCACGGCCCCTCGAAAGGACCAACGTTGTTCCATCGGTCGAGAATTGTTGTCTGCAGTGCGGTTCTGTGCCTGTCGATAGGCGGCACCGCGGTCATCGCCTCCCGAACCGCGGTCGCCGCCGCGGCCACGGCGACGATCGCGTTCCGGGATGATTTCAGCGGATCCGGCCTTCCCGATCCAGCGAAATGGCTACTCACTCTCGGTACCGCATATCCGGGTGGCCCAGCCTCCTTCGGGACGGGCGAGGTCGAAACCCTGACCAACAACGCAGCTAACGTCGCGGTCCACGACGGGAGCCTCTACATCACCCCGCAGCGCGATTCGGCGGGCAGTTGGACGTCGGCCAGGGTGGAAACCAACCGGTCCGACTTCAAACCTGCATCGGGGTGGGTGATGCGGGTCGACGGGCGCATTCACATGCCCGATGTGACGGGCGGTCCAGCGGCCGGATACTGGCCGGCCTTCTGGATGCTCGGTGGGCCGTACCGCGCCGATCGCTGGTCGTGGCCGGGCATCGGTGAATACGACATCATGGAGAACGTCCAGGGATTCAACAAGAACTGGGGAACGCTGCACTGCGGTACGTGGGGGGGGCCTTGCACGGAACCTGAAGGGATATCCAACAATGGGGTCACCTGCCCGGGTGCCACCTGTCAATCGGCGTTCCACGTCTACAGCTTCGAGTGGGACAGGAGTGGCGCGGCCGAGCAGATGCGTTGGTACACCGACAATCAGCTGTCGCACCTGGTCAACCAGTCGCAGGTTCCGGCCGGCACCTGGGCAAATATGACACAGCACGCGGGTTATTTCATGATTCTGAACGTTTCGATGGGTGGCGCTTTCCCCAATAAGTTCACCGGCGGCCCGACTGCCGCGACAAAGCCGGGTGTGCCGATGATCGTCGACTACGTGCAGATCGGTTACCGGGTCGGATCGGGCGGAATTCCGACCACGCTCCCCACCAAGACGGCGCCCCCGTCGACGTTACCCACCACGACGCCGCCGCCCTCGACGACGACCCAACCGACGTCGACCCAGCCGACGACGACCCGGCCGTCGACCTCGGTCCCGCCGACCACCGGAACCGGTGGGCCGGCCGGCCTGCACATCGTCAGCACCACGCCCAGTTCGGTCACCATCGGCTGGTCCGGGCTGGGCAACGGTCAGTACGACATCCTGCGCTCCGGAATTCGGATCGCAACCGTCACCGGCCTGACGTTCACCGACATCGGCCTCGCCAGGAACACGCCCTATCTGTATTCGGTGCGCGGGCCCGGCGGTACGACTCCGGTGATCACCGCGACCATCTCGGACCTGCCGACCACCGGCCCGCCCACCACCGGCCCGCCCACCACCGGGCCATTGCCATCGACCACGTCCCACCCCACCTCCTCCACCCCCGCACCGTCGGGCAACGCGCCGTCAGCTCTTTCGCTGGTCAGTAGGACCATCGGTTCGGCGACACTCGGGTGGGCCGGTTCGATCTCCGGGCAGTACGAGATCCTCCGGTCGGGAGTCCGGATAGCCACCGTCACCGGTCTGCGTTTCACCGACGCCGGCCTGTTGGTCAACACCCCCTATCTCTATTCCGTCCGTGGTTACGGCGTGACCACCGCCGTTCTGACCGTACGTCTGTAATCGTGGCGGCCGGCCGCAACCTGCTCGTTTGCGTCCGGCCGGGTACCACCTGCCTCGTCACTGCCAGGGGCGGCCGATCAGCTCTGTCCGGGCCAACCCGACCGCGGCCATGAAAGGACGCCACCGCCCGGCGCCGTTGACCGGGCTCGACCACGGCCGGCTCGTCCGTACCAGCCGGGTACCGGGGAGTTCGATCCACCGCAACAGCGTTGAGGTCTCCTCGGCGCTGGCGGCCGGAAGCGGGCCGTAGCTGGGCACCACCGTCTCTGCCGATGCTGTCAACAGCTCGACCACCGGCATCGGATCGACCCCGAGCCGGGCCCGGCCGGCCGAGGCCAGCCGCCCGTGCCGGATCACCGCCAACTCCCAACCGCCGGCAGCGGCCGGCCTGGCGGCCACCAACTCCTCGATCAGCGCCAGTCCACCCAGGCGTTGTCGCCGGTCGACGGCCTCGGCCAGCGCGGCCAGCCGGTCCCGCAGGACGGCGGCCTGGTCGAACCGGCCCTGCCCGGCGATCCGTTCCAGTTCGGTCCGCAGCCCGCCGAGTACCTCGTCCGACGAACCGTCGACCAACTCGCTGATGCGCCGGACGTGCAGGGCGTAGTCGGCGATGCCTTCGCGACCGGCGCACGGCGCGCCGCACCGCCCCAGTTCGGCCAGTACGCAGGGTGTGCCGTCGGGCGATTTCCGGATTCGCTGGGTGCACCGCCGGATACGCACCACCTCCTGGAGAGCTTCCACAGCTGCCGTTGCCGCCGCCCTGGAGGTGAACGGACCCAGGCACGCCGAACCGGTGGTGGGCGGGGCAGCGACGACGCTGAGCCTCGGATAAGCCTCACTCGTCAATACGACCCACAGCACCTTGTTCGGCGTCCGCGATCGCCGGTTGTACTTCGGCTGGTGGGCGGCGATCATCCGCAACTCGCGGACGTGCGCCTCGAGCGCATGTGAGCACTCGACATAGTCGACCCGCTGAGCCAGGGTGATCATCTGCTTGATCCGGCCCCTGGTCTCGCCGGCCGCGAAATAGCTCCGCACCCGCTGCCGCAGATTGCCCGACGTGCCGACGTAGAGAACCTCGTCCGAAGGTCCGCGGAAGAGATACACACCGGGGCCGGCCGGAAGCGAGTCGGCCAGCCACCGCTTGCGTCGCTGCGCCGGGGAAACGTTGCGGGACAGGGTCTGCAGTTCGGTCAGACTGTGCACTCCGAGCGACCCCAGGCGCTCGAAAAGGGCGTGCAGCACGTCGACCGTGGCTCTGGCGTCGGTCAGCGCCCGGTGGTCGGGCACCACCGTCGAGCCGAGCAGCGGTGCGAGCAGCCCTAGCCGGACGCTCGGCGCCTCGTCCCGGGTGAGCACCCGCCGGGCCAGCCGGACGGTGTCGACGACCGCATTCCCCGGCCACCCCAGACCGAGCCGGGCGCAAGCCGCCTTGAGAAAGCCGATATCGAAACCAGCGTTGTGCGCGACCAGTACGCAGCCGCGGATGAACTCGAGAAAGGCCGGCAGGACGGCGCCGATCCGAGGGGCGTCCATGACCATCGCGTCAGTGATCCCGGTGAGGATGGTGATCTGCGGCGGAATCGACCGACCCGGGTCGACCAGCGTGGCGAACTCACCCAGCACGGTCCCGCCGCGCACCTTCACGGCGCCGAATTCGGTGATCGCCTCGGTCACCGACGAACCGCCGGTGGTCTCCAGGTCCACGACCACAAAAGTGATGTCGCGCAACGGGTCGCCCAACTCGTCGAATGCATATTGACCCCCGGGTGGCAGCCGTTCGCCGCGCTGGTCGGTCACCTGGGTGGTCATGGCCGGAAGGCTAGGGTGGAGCACCGACAGCCCCCAGGATCGGACCCGAGGATCAGACTGGGCATCGCCGGCGGGGTCCGGTTCACGACCGCTCGGATCCACGGACAAGCAGGAGGAGATGGGTGACAGGTTCGGCCGGAACCTCCGAAATCCCGTTCGGGACGTTGCCCGCCGGCGTCCGCGCGGTGATTCTCGGCTGGGCTGCGGACGCCCTGGGCGCCACAACGGAGGCGCAGATCCCGGCGAGCCTGGTGCGGGTGGCTCGGTTCACCCCCGGGAAGCGGGCCCGGCTGGGCGCGACCGCGCTGGCGGCCGCGGTCGATCAGGATCCGGCGTTCCGGGCGGTGGTCGCCGAACGGGTCCGCACGGTGGCCGGTACGGACGAGGTTGCCGGGTGGGGACCCGCCGCCGCGGCGGCGATGGCCCACCTGCTCAGGTGGCCCGACGAGGCGGAACTGGTGGAGGAGGCGGGTGCCGCGGATGCGACCGGCTCCGACGCCGAGGTTGCCGAGCTCCGCGCCGAGCTGCGGGCCACCCGACGGCGGCTGGACATGGTGGTCGCCGAACGGGACGCGCTGGCCGGCGGCCGTGGTGGAGTCGAACGGCAGGACCCGGCGACACCGACGGTCGAGCGGATGCGCCAGCGGCTCCGGGACCAGGGAACCCGACTACGGGCCGCCATGGAGGCGGTGGTCACCGCGGGCCGGGCAGCCGATGCCAGGATCGCCGAAATATCGGCCGAGCTGGAACGGGCCAGAGCCGAAGCAGCCGAAGGGCGCCGACGCGCGGAGTCGGCCGCCCAGCGGGCGGAACGCGCCGAGCAGTCACTGGGCGCGCAACGGGAATCGGCGGGCCGGCAGCGGTCGGGCGCCGACCGCCGCCTGGAGTTGCTGCTCGCCACTCTGGAAAGCGCCGCCGGCGGACTGCGCCGTCAGCTCAACCTGATCGGCGGCGGTCCCGACCCGGCCGATCTCATCGCGGCCAGGCTCTCGGTTTCGCCCACTGCCGGCGAGGCGGCGCAGGATCCCGGCCGGCTCAACGCGTGGTTGGCGATGCCGGTCGTGCATCTGATCGTCGACGGATACAACGTGACCAAGACCGGATACGCCGACCTCACCCTGGCCGATCAGCGTGACCGGTTGGTCCGCAGCCTCGGGGCGCTCTCCGCCCGAACGTCCGGCGAGGTGACCGTGGTTTTCGACGGCGCTGCGGTCGTTGCGCCACCACCGATCGGTCGGGGGGTCAGGGTGCTCTTCTCCCCGCCCGGCGTACCGGCGGACGACGTGATCGTCGACCTGGTTTCGGCGGAGCCCTTCGGGCGGGTGGTCGTCGTGGTGACCTCCGACCGGGAAGTGGCCGACGCCGTGCGGCGCCGCGGCGCCCGGACCGCAGCGTCGGGCGTCCTGCTCGGTCTGATCGGTTAGTCGCTGATACCCGGACTGTCGGTCCTCCTGGCTAACATCCGGGGCGTTGCCGACCGTCGGTGACTTCCGTCAGCGCGATCAGAAATTTCGATCGCAGAATGGTGTTCGCGAATGGTGAGGTCGATTCGGCCGCACCGTCAGGAGGCGTTGTGCAGATCGACTGCGATACCTGTGCCGTTCGGGGGGCAGCCTGCTCGGGCTGCGTGGTGACGGTGATTCTCGGAATGCCCGACTACCGGGTGGAGTGGGACGACTCGGAGTTCCGGGCGCTCAAGGCGTTGGCAGGCGGGGGGCTGGTGCCGCCGCTGCGGCTGGTCACCGCGCTCGATGCGCTGGATCGGCAAGCGGGCTAGCCGAGATCCCGCCCACTAGCCCGTTTGGGGGTGACCAACGTCACTGAGGGTGACTTGTTTAAGTGAACAACGTCCTGACCAGCGGTGATGTCAGAATCACCGCGGTTCATTCGGGTTGCAGGTTCAACTCGGTTGACTGATGGTGGACTGCTGCTGGACTCGAGCGTGTCCTTCTCGTAATCTTACCGAGACCTTCTGAGAGGGCCACCAGACCGGTGGCCTGGTTGGTCAACGCCGAATCGGCCCTGTGGCCGAACCGGGGACCCAGGTTCTCTCGGGGTGAATCCGCAAGCGCACCTGCCCAACGGCGCTACGCCGGGGCAGCGGTCGGTGGTGACGGCGACAAGCCGGGCTCGCAGATCTCGTGCAGTGGTAGGGCTACTTCCTGGCCCGAATCCGTCAGCTAACCCGGTAGGCGTCGAGGAGGAAAGGTGCGCCAATCTTGGCCACGCACGACCAACTTTTGCGCGCCCGCAATATCCGAAGCTCCAAATGGCTGGCATCAGGAATTGCTGTCACGCTCGGCCTGACGTTGCTCGGCTCGGCCACCGCCGGAGCCGCCCCGTCCGCGGATCCGACGAACTCCTCGGACGCCAAGACCGCGTGGGAGCACAGTTCCCACCAGGCCGAAGTAGCCGCGGAGCAGGTCAACGGAGCGAAGCAGGCGAAGATCAAGGCGACCGAGGTCGCCGCTGCCGCCGCCGCCGCCCTGACCTCCGCCAAGGCTGCCGCCGCAGCCAGCACCAGGTCCGCCGGCGATGCCTCCGCGAAGGCCGGCGCCTTCCAGGCAGACCTGAACCAGTTCGCCAACGCCAGTTTTCGTGGCGCCCGCCTCACCCAGTTCAGCGCCATGCTGACGGCCGGGTCAGCGGACGACTTCCTCGACGAGTCAACGGTTCTCGATCGGGTGGCCAAGGACACCCACAAGACGCTCGACGACGCGCTGGCGGCGAAGAAGGCCGCCTCCGAAGCCGCCACCGTCGCGGCGTCGGCCGAGACGGTCGCTGTCTCCGCCAAGACCGACGCCGACAACGCGGAGGTGACGGCCAGGAACGCCGCCGACGCTGCGCAGGCCAAGAAAGCCGATCTCGACAAAGCTGTAGGGAAGAACAAGGCGCTCTACAA